>NZ_JBIURV010000049.1:0-44119 GCF_044741025.1 Streptomyces sp. NPDC088246 | reverse complement strand
TCGAAGCGGGGCCGCTTTCCAGTTCTTCGCTTTCGCGTTTCCCTTTCCGGCGAGTCCGACTCTATCAGATCCTTTCGGGCCTGATTCCCAGTCAGTGGGGTTTGTCTTCCCGGCTGTTGGGCCGTTCCGACGTCCAAACTCTAGCGGATTTTCCCGGCGACTCATAATCGAGTCTTCGAAATCAATTTCGGCATGCCGAAATTTTCCCGAGTGGGAGATCGTGCTGAGTTTTGGTTGCCGCATTCGCGGCAGGATCGGCTGCCGCAGAACCGTTCCGGCTCCGTGACAACTCGAAGAACCTTACGGATCGAGGTGGGACGTGTCAACTCCGCCAGGTCAAGCGGTTTTACCGCGTGTCCGACAGGAGTTCAGTCCAGGTCGGTGAGGCGGCCACCGGCGTCCGGCTGGGCGTGTTCCACGCGGCGCAGGAGGCGGATCAGCATGTCGCCGAGGACGCCGCGTTCGTCGCCCGTGAGGTCCTGGAGCAGGTCCTCCTCGAAGTCGGAGGCCATGCGCATCGCCTCCAGCCACTTCGTACGGCCCTCGTCGGTCAGCTCGACGATCACACGCACCCGGTTGTTCTCGTCCCGGTCGCGGGTGACCAGGCCCTCGCCCGCCATGCGGTCGATGCGGTGGGTCATCGCCGCCGGGGTGAGACCGAGGCGCTTGGCCAGCTCTCCCGGGCCCAGGCGGTACGGGGAGCCCGCCAGGACCAGGGTCTTGAGGACCTCCCACTCGGCGTTGCTGATGCCGAGGGCGGCGACCTGGCGTCCGTACGCCACGTTCATCCGGCGGTTCAGTCGGCCCAGGGCCGAGACGACCTGCTCGACCTGGGGGTCCAGGTCACGGAACTCGCGCTGATAGGCGGCGATCTGCTCGTCGAGGCTCGGCTCCTGGGGTCCGGGCTGCTCGGTGGTGTCAGGCATGGCGGGCAGTATCGCACGCCTTCCAAAGCCGTCGAAGTCCTTCGGTCTGAATTGTTGAGCTTCTAACTTTAGTGCTAAAGTCTTCGGGTTCGAGTCGTTCGGATGGCTCGACAAGTCGCTTCGAGACCTTGAGGTAGGTGAGTGTGACCAGGGAGATGGGTGCAGCACTGCGGCGGATCCAGCTGGGGAGCGCGCTGAGCGCGTTCGGGCTGGGGTTCACCGTTCCGTATCTGTACGTCTATGTGGCACAGGTACGGGATCTGGGTGCCGGTACGGCGGGAGTCGTGCTGGCGGTCTTCGCCATGGCAGCGCTCGCCGTTCTGCCGTTCACCGGGCGGGCCATCGACCGGCGCGGGCCGCTGCCCGTACTCGTCGTCGCCTCGGTCGTCGCTTCCCTGGGCGCTGCCGCCCTCGGCCTGTCGTCGGATGTGACCGCCGCCGTGCTGTCGGCCGCGATCCTCGGCGCGGGTACGGCCGTCATGCAGCCGGCGCTGGCCACCATGCTCGTGTGGTGCTCCAGCACCGCCACCCGTACGCGTGCCTTCGCCATGCAGTTCTTCCTGCAGAACCTCGGGCTCGGCATCGGCGGGCTGGTCGGCGGACAGATCGTCGACACGAATCGGCCGGAGACCTTCACCCTGCTGTTCCTCATCGAGGCCGCGATGTTCATCGTGCTCGGTGTCGTCGCCTCCACAGTGCGGCTGTCCCGGACGCCTTCCTTCTCCGACGCCAGGCCCACCGACGGGTCCAAGGCGCCGGGCGGGCTGCGGACGCTGCTCTCGCACCGGGCCATGGTGCAGCTGTGCGTGCTGGGCTTCGTGCTGTTCTTCGCCTGCTACGGACAGTTCGAATCCGGGCTCGCGGCGTACGGCACCGAGGCTGCCGGAATCCAGCCCTCGACGCTCGGTATCGCGCTGGCCGCGAACACCGCCGTCATCGTCGTGGCTCAGTTCGTCGTACTGCGTCTGGTGGAGCGCCGCAGGCGCAGCCGGGTCATCGCCTCGGTCGGTCTGATCTGGGCGGTCGCCTGGATCGTGGCGGGGTACGCGGGGCTCGGACACGGCAGCCAGACCATGGCGACGGCCGCGATGATCTCCACGTACGCGCTGTTCGGGCTCGGTGAGTCGATGCTGTCGCCGACCGTGGCGCCCCTGGTCGCCGATCTGGCGCCGGAGTCGATGGTCGGTCAGTACAACTCCGCGTTCGCCCTGTGCAAGCAGCTCGCGCTCGCGGTCGGTCCGGCCGTGGGCGGGCCGATGGGGGCGACGCTGCACGGCCCGTACATCGTGACGTTCGTGCTGTTCTCGCTGGGCATCACGGTGCTGGCGCTGCGGCTCGGCCGACGGCTCACTCCCGTACAGGATCAGCCGTCGATCGAGACGGTGCCGTCCAGGGTGGTGGCCGTGTCACTGCCGGAGGCCGAGCCCGTGGTTGCCTCCGCCGTCACCACTCGCTGAGGCGGTGGAGCGGTATAGACGAGTAGGGGTCCTGCTTCGGCAGGGCCCCTACTGCGGCAGGGTGAATTCGCACCAGACGGCTTTGCCGCCGCCAGGTGTGCGGCGGCTGCCCCAGGACGTGGCGATCGTCGCGACGATGGAGATGCCGCGGCCCGCTTCGTCCGCCGGGTCGGCTCGTCGGCGGCGCGGCAGGTGGTCGTCGCCGTCGGTCACCTCGATGATCAGGCGACGATCGGTGCGGCGCAGGCCCAGGCGCATCGGCGGGGTGCCGTGCTTGAGGGAATTCGCGACGAGTTCGCCGGCGGCCAGGACGCCCAGGTCGCAGAGCTCGACCGGGAAACGCCACGACGTCAGGACGCCGGTCGCGAAGGCGCGGGCGCGCGGGGCCGCTTCGATGCCGCCGAGAAGATCGAGCGAGGCGTTGTGGAACAGCTCCGCGTTCGCCCCCGTTCGGGCGGGGTGCTGGACCACCAGCACCGCCACGTCGTCGTCGTGTTCCGCCGTGACGCCGAGGGAGCGGATCAGCCGGTCACAGACCACCTGGGGGGACCCCTTGGCACCGGAGAGGGCGCGTTCCAGAGCGGCGACGCCCTCGTCGATGTCCTCGCTGCGGCGCTCCACCAGGCCGTCCGTGTAGAGGACCGCGGTGGAGCCGGGCGGCAGCGCGATCGTGCCCGATGTGTGGATCCAGCCGCCGGTGCCGAGCGGCGGTCCTGTCGGGTCCTCGGCGCGGTGGACCGTACCGTCCTCGTGGCACACCAGGATCGGGAGGTGCCCGGCGGAGGCGTAGACGAGCCGGCCCTCGTTCGGATCGTGGACCGCGTAGGCGCAGGTGGCGATCTGGCTGGCGTCGATCTCGGCGGCGAGACCGTCGAGGAGCTGGAGCACCTCGTGCGGCGGGAGGTCGAGGCGGGCATAGGCGCGCACGGCCGTGCGGAGCTGGCCCATGACGGCGGCGGCTCGCACCCCACGGCCCATCACATCCCCGATGACCAGGGCGGTGCGGCCTGCGCCGAGGGTGATGACGTCGTACCAGTCGCCGCCGACCGCGGCGTCCGTGCCGCCTGGCTGGTAGGTGGCGGCGATCCGCAGGTCGTCGGGCTGCTCCAGCTCCTGAGGGAGCAGGGAGCGCTGGAGGGTGACGGCCGTTTCGCGGTGGCGGCGCTCGCTGGCGCGGAGCCGTTCGGCCGCTTCGGCGTGGTCGGTGACATCGACGGCGTAGACGAGAACCCCGCCTTCGCCGCCTTTGTTCCTGTTCTTGCCGCTCCGGCTGCCCTTGTTCTGTTTCTTGTTCCCGTCCCTGTCCCCGTGTCCGTCGCCGCCGTCGGTTTCGCCGTCGCTGTCCCTGTGCACCGGGGTGCAGGTCACGGTGTACGAATTGCCGTTGCGGACCTTGCGGGACTTGACCGTACGGGGTGTGCCACTGCGCAGGACCTGGTCCATGAGGGGCAGCAGGCTGAGCTCGGTGAGCTCGGGCATGGCCTCGGCGGCGGTGGCGCCGGCCGGGCGCGGTCCGAAGGCGGCGGCGTAGGCGTCGTTGACGTACGCGATCCGGTGGTCGGGGCCGTACACCAGGGCCACCAGGGCGGGCAGCTGGCCGAGAATGTCCCGGGCCGAGAGATCCTCCAGGGCCGGGCCGCGATCGGGAGGTTCGCCGTGCGTGTCGTGGTGCGTGTCACCGCGCGTGTCGCCAGGCGTGTCACCGCGCGTGTCGTCGCCCGGCGGGCAGGACCCGGTCTCGGGCCGTGCGTACTCGGCGCGGGCCGAGGGCACGGGACTGCGGTCGTCCCGTGCGGCGGCGCGGCGCTGCGTTCCGGGTAGGCGGGCGCTCCAACGCGTGAAGTTCACGGAATTTCTGGCCTCGTGTGTCGGTCTGGTCCGCTTGGGCGGGCTGCTCACTGTCGGTCGCTGCCGGCCGGGTCACTCTGTGCAGGTGTGGGTCCACCCATGGTCACACGTCCAGTGTGACGGACCGTACTGACAGTTGTCGGTACGGCCGGGTCCCGGGTAGGTGCGCAGACGGGCCGACGGGCAGTCAGCCGCCGTTCCTCGGCGGGCCCTCGGGCCCTGGTGGGTGGCCGGGTCCCGGCGTGCCGTCGGCGTTCGGCGGGCCGGTCCGCCCGGGGCGTTTGCCTCCTGCGGCGAGTTCGAACTCGGCGCGCGGGTGTTCCAGCGAACCGAGGGAGACGATCTCGCGCTTGAAGAGCCCGGCGAGGGTCCATTCGGCAAGGACACGGGCCTTCCGGTTGAACGTCGGGACGCGGCTGAGGTGGTACGTACGGTGCATCAGCCAGGCCGGGTAGCCCCTGAGCTTACGACCGTAGACATGGGCGACGCCCTTGTGGAGACCGAGTGAGGCGACGGAGCCCGCGTAGCTGTGCCGGTACTCCTTGAGGGGTTCGCCGCTGATCGACGCGAGGACGTTCTCGGCGAGGACCTTGGCCTGGCGCACGGCGTGCTGGGCGTTGGGGGCGGTCTCCTTGCCCGTTTCCGCGGCGGTCAGGTCGGGTACGGCCGCGGCGTCCCCGGCGGCCCAGGCATGCTCGACCCCTTCGACGGTGAGTTCCGCCGTGCATGTGAGCCTGCCGCGCTCGTTGAGCGGCAGGTCGGTGGCGGCGAGGATCGGCGCGGGTTTGACGCCCGCGGTCCACACAAGGGTGCGGGTCGGGAAGCGGGAACCGTCGCTCAGGACGGCGATCCGGTCCTCGCAGGACTCCAGCCGGGTGTCGAGGCGTACGTCGATATTGCGGCCTCGCAGCTCACGGATCGCGTAGGTGCCCATGGCGTCGCCGACCTCGGGAAGGATGCGGCCGGTCGCCTCCACGAGGATCCATTTCAGGTCCTCCGCCTTGATGTTGTGGTAGTACCGCGAGGTGTAGCGGGCCATGTCCTCCAGCTCGGCCAGGGCCTCGACGCCCGCGTACCCGCCGCCGACGAAGACGAACGTGAGGGCGGCGTCGCGGATGGCCGGGTCGCGGGTGGCGGAGGCGATGTCCATCTGCTCGATGACATGGTTGCGCAGGCCGATGGCCTCCTCGATGGTCTTGAAGCCGATGCCGTGGTCGGCGAGGCCGGGGACCGGGAGGGTGCGCGAGACGGAGCCTGGTGCGAGGACGAGTTCGTCGTACGGGATCTCGACGGCGCCGGTGCCGTCCTCCCCGGTGGCGAGGGTGGTGACGGTCGCCGTGCGTTTGGCGTGGTCGATGCGTTGCGCCTCACCGATCACGATCTTGCAGTGCATCAGGATCCGGCGGAGCGGCACGACGACGTGACGCGGTGAGATCGAACCGGCGGCCGCTTCGGGCAGAAATGGCTGATACGTCATATAAGGCTCGGGTGTGACGACGACGATCTCGGCCTCACCGTTCCTGAGTCTCTGCTTCAGCTTCCGCTGGAGACGCAGCGCTGTGTACATCCCGACGTAGCCGCCGCCGACGACGAGAATGCGCACACCCGGCGGGGGGCCGGGGGGTGTTCCCCCGGAATCTGAAGCCATCACCACCCCATGACGCAACGTGCTCCAGGGTTTGTCCACAGCCCCGGCAAATTGTGTGACCGGACGTTCTGGACGGGCCGCTGTTGCCGATCGCGGCTACAACACGGAAGCTGCGCAGGTCAGGGGTTGGAGTGGGGGTCGCGGGCGGGGGTCGAATCAGTAACCAACCGGTCCTTGCTCCGATCGGGGGGCGCTCCGTGCGGAACTACCCCCTTCTGAATTGACTCGGGCTCAACTATGTTCGTGTGTCGTCGGGGTGTCGGGTTGGGGCCATGATCCACACTCTGACTAAACGGCGGGAAGTCTCCGGGGGGAGACGTCATAACCGGGGGAACAGCTATGCACATTCAGGATTCTCATTGGCAGACTGCTACGGCAGTTACGCCCCATTCGTCCGACGGAAACGGACGAAACGGGGCGGTAGGGACAGTGGACACGGTGGGTCCGGTCGCGGCAGCCGGAACAGGCGGCACGACCGGAACAGCCGGGGCCACCGGAGCGAACGGACGCTCGGCTCCGCTCCGCGTGGACGCACAGCGCAATCTGGAGCATGTGCTGCGAGCCGCACGCGAGGTGTTCGGTGAGCTGGGATACGGGGCTCCGATGGAAGACGTGGCGCGTCGCGCCAAAGTCGGAGTCGGCACGGTGTACCGGCGGTTCCCGAGCAAGGACGTGCTGGTGCGGCGGATAGCCGAAGAGGAGACCTCCCGGCTGACGGACCAGGCGCGGACCGCGCTGGGCCAGGAGGAAGAGCCGTGGTCGGCGCTGTCGCGCTTCCTGCGAACGTCCGTGGCCTCGGGCGCGGGGCGGCTGCTGCCGCCGCAGGTGCTGCGGGTCGGGGTCGATGCCGACGCCGACGCCGACGGCTCGAACGCGGTCCGGGAGTCGCAGGCCATAGCGGCCTCCGTATCGGACTCGGGTCCGGGCAGTACTCGGGATGAGACGCGGGTGCCTCAGCAACGGCAGGGCGCGGGTCAGGCCGACCTCCGGCCGGCCGACGGGCCTTCCGTAACGGAGACCGGCATCGAGGACGACACGGGAGCCGGCGAACTGCTGGAGGTCGTCGGCCGGCTGGTGGACCGGGCACGGGCAGCCGGTGAGCTGCGCCATGATGTGACGGTGGCGGATGTGCTGCTGGTCATCGCGACGGCGGCGCCTTCGCTGCCCGACGCGGATCAGCAGGCTGCGGCTTCGAGCCGACTGCTGGACATCCTGCTGGAGGGGCTGCGCTCTCGACCAGCCGCGTGAGAGGGCTGCGCGGTAGCGGAGCGCACGTGCGTGCCGGTGTGTGAGCGTGGCGCGCGGGCGTGCCGGTGCGCGGGCGTGCCGGCGTGGTGCGCGGGCGTGCCGACGCGGCGAGATGGCTGCGTCGGCGCGGGAGCACGGCACGTTGGGCGCGGTGACTGTGGCGGCACGTGAGCGCGGTGACGCCTGAGAGTGCGGGTGCGTGGGCGTGTTGTGCGTGGGTGCGCCGGCTCTCCGGGCGGGTGGCTGGGCGCGCCGTCGGATCGGACCGGGTGGCTGGGGCGCGCCGTCGGGCGCGATTGGCCTGGCGTGAATGCGCTGGGCGTCGAGCGGTGGGCGTGGCCCGTTCAGGCGGGTCCCGCTCGGCAGCCCATCGTTGCTCGTGCACCGCTCGTCTTCCCCTTCCCCCTCCCCTTCCCCTTCCCCTTCCCCTTGCGGCCTCCGAGTCCGTCCTCTCGACCGCTCCTGGACCGGGGCGCGCTCTGCCCGCCGATCGGCTCTCTGTGGCGCCGTCTCAGCTCTCCTCCGGTTCTTCGGCGGCTCTCGGACGTCGCTTGAATGGCTCTTGATCGGCGTGTCTTCCGCGCTTGATCGGCCCTTGTCGGTGGGGCTGCTGCCCTTGGTCTGGAACCCACCCGTGCAGAAAAAAACTCCCTTAGCCTTCCCCGAATGAGTGGCCGCTAGTGCTCACATTCGGGAAAACGCCCCGGATGAGTGGTTGCCGGGGCTGAAGGTTCGGCGTGATTGCGCCATGTGGCAGTCTTGCCCGGTGTTCGGGTCCGAAAGCGCATACGGGGGCTTCCGCGATGAGCCGTGACGGTCAGCAGGAAGAGTCGTTCGACGACGTTCCCGCCGTGGGTGGTGTGGCGGAGACCGGTGGACTGTCCTCCCGGCAGGTACCGAGTCAGGGCGGACCCGGGCGGTCGGGTGGTGACGCCAAGGGCGGTACCGTCCTGCCCGGTCCGCGGCCGGGACGTATCAGGGCCGACATCGCAGTGCCGATGCAGCGGGAGGGCGGCCGAACCACCACCGCCGATGCCTCCGGCCCCGCTTTCTCCGACGCCGAGTTGATCAGGCACATGCGGGACGGCGACGATCTCGCGTACGAGGAGCTGTTCCGGCGGCACTCGGACGCGGTGCGCCGCTACGCGCGGACCTGCTGCCGGGACGCGCACACCGCCGACGACCTGACGGCCGAGGTCTTCGCCCGCACACTGCAGGCGGTGCGCAGAGGCAAGGGGCCGGAAGAGGCGGTACGGGCCTACCTCATGACGGCTGTCCGGCATGTCGGAGCCGCGTGGACCAAGACCGCGAAGCGGGAGCAATTGGTCGATGACTTCGCGGTGTTCGCCGCCCAGGCATCCCAGTCCTCCCAGGTGTCGGACGCGGACACGCTCGACCTCGGTGCCGATGTGCTGGCGATGCACGAGGCCGAGCAGTCGATGGCGATGCAGGCGTTCCGCAGTCTGCCGGAGCGCTGGCAGGCGGTGCTGTGGCACACCACTGTCGAGGAGGAGTCGCCCAGCGATGTCGCCCCGCTGTTCGGGCTGACCGCCAATGCCACGGCGGTGCTGGCCAGCCGGGCCCGCGAAGGGCTCAAGCAGGCCTACCTGCAGGCGCATGTGAGCCAGGCGCTCACCTCGGGCGGCGACTGTGCGCGTTACGCCGACCGCCTCGGCGCGTATGCCCGGGGTGGACTCCGGATGCGCGCCGAGCGCGGGTTGCGGGGGCATCTGGACGAGTGCGTGAAGTGCCGGCTCGCCGCAGGCGAGCTGGCCCATGTCAACGCCGGGATTCCTGCGCTGCTGCCGGTCGCGGTCATCGGCTGGTTCGCCGCCGGGTATGCGCTCAAGGCTGCCGGAATCGTCGCCGGTGGCGCGGCGGGAGCCGCGGGCGCGGGTGCCGCCGCAGCGGCGACCGGTGGAAGCTCGTCCGGGGGCTCGGCCGGTGGTGCCGCGCTCTCGGAAGGGCTCGGTGCCCCGGCGAAGGCCGGTATCGCGGCGGCGGCTGCCGTGGCCGTGACGGCCGGACTGGCCTGGGCACTGGTCGGCAACGACCAGCCGAAGCCCGAGGCCAGACATGCGGCCAAGCCGGCTGCCGTGGCGCCCGCGATGCCGACGCCCGCACCGCCGAGGCCGAAGCCGACACCGCCGCCGAAGCCCGATGCGCCGGCACCGCCCGCACCGCCTGCCCCGTCCCCGACGCCCCCACCGAAGCCGACGCCTACTCCGACACCGACGCCTACTCCGACACCGACCCCGACCCCTACTCCGACACCGACTCCGACGCCCACCCCCAAGCCGGCATCGCCCCCCAAGCCCTCGACGCCTGCCACGTCACAACCGCCCGCCCCGACCCCACCTCCGGTTCCGCCCGCGCCGATCGTCTACCGGGTCAGCGAGCTGAGCTACTCGATGCTGGGTGACCACACCCGACCGGAGGTGGTGATCGGTGAGAGCAACTGGGTCTGGCAGCGCTCCGGCCTGCGGATCGGCGGCACGCAGTACGCGCACGGGGTGACCGTCCACAGCAAGTCATCGGTCACCATTCAGCTGAACCGGCAGTGCACTCGGTACGAGGCCATGGTCGGGGTCGACGACATGGCGATGGGGTTCGGCACGGTGCGCTTCTCCGTCTTCAACGGTGACGGGACGCGGCTGTGGCAGTCCCCGGTGATGAACGGTAACGACCCTGCCGTACCCGTCGGGGTCGGTATCACCGGTCAGCAAAGGATCCGGCTCGTCGTCGAGCGGGTAGAACCGGGCGGCGGCGCGGCCCTCGCCGACTGGGCGGATTCGACCATCAGTTGTCGGTGAGGGGGCCCGGGAGTTCTGCGGTGATGCGGGTCAGGAGCTCGATGACGTCGTCGACCGTCAGCGTGCGGCCTGCGGCGCGCTCCGACTCGTACAGCTGAGGTCCCAGTGTCTCGCGCGCCTGTCGCTCGACCTCGTCCGCCTCGGCCTGTTGCGCCTTGGTTCTGGGGCCGGACAGACGCCAGCCGTCGGCCGCCCCCAGGATCCGTACGGCAGCTCCGTGGCGGCGCACCTTCAGCAGCACGGTCGCCACGCTGTCCGCCAGATGTCCGGTGACGAGCTCGGCGCACTGGGCGTCCCGCGCCGCGCGCAGTGCGAGCGTCAGACCCCGTATCCCGGCCACCGGGCCGCCCTCGGGGCCCGGCTCGTGCACGGCGATCCGGGCAGCCAGCCCTTCGACCACCGCGGTGAAGTGCGACGGCGGGCTGCCGCGTCCGGCCGAGGCCTCCGCCTCGGTGACCAGCCGTCGCGCCTTCGCGATCTCGCCGCGGTCCAGGGCCAGGGTGGCGCGCAGGAAGTGGGCGTAGGCGCGGGCGTCGTGCACCTGGTAGCGCTCTGCCTCGGTCTCCGACTCGGTCAGAGTCCGCTCGAAGCCCGCCATGTCCCCAATCCGGTAGTCGAGTTCGGCGAGGCGGGCGAGAAGGAACGGTCCCTCGGCGTGCGCCCCGACCTCACGGGCGAGCAGCAACGCCTCCTCGTACGCCGCGCGCGCCTCCTCGTACCGTCCGCGCATCATGCCGGCCTCCGCGGCTGCGCCCGCGACCTGCGCACGCAGCCAGCGGTCGCCGACGCGGCGGCCCAGCTCGCGCAGCTCGGCGAGATCGTCGTCGACACCGGGCATGCCGCCGGGCATGTCGACGACCATGTGGGTACGGAACAACAGCGTGACGCCGTACTCCCAGCCGCCGCCGTGGATACGGGCGTTGGCGACCGCCATATCGATCATCTCGTGCGCTTCGGCGGTGGTGCGGCTCACGAACAAGGTGATCGGCCAGATCAGTCCCGGGAAACGGGCGGACTGCGGCCCGGACGACCCGAACGCGTCGGCCACCCGGCCCATCAGGGCCCGGCGCCGGTCATCACCGCGGATGTCGTCGGCCGGGCCGCTCTCCGCAGCGAGGAAGTACCGCAGTACCTCCAGATGCATGCGCGGCCAGAAGCGGGGGTCGCTGCCGTCGTCCGGTTCCGGTCCGAGCGCCACGGCCCGCTCGGCCCAGGTGAGGCCCTCGGGACGGAAGTTCCGCAGAAACCAGAACCACCCCATACCGAGAACCAGGCGCACCGCATCCGGTTCGGACGGGGTGGTGACGATGGAGCGGTGGAGAGCGGCCCGGATGTTGTCGAGGTCCGTCTCCAGGCGTGTGATCCAGGGGAGCTGGTCGCCGGAGCGAAGGCGGGGCTCGGCCTCCTCGACCAGTGCGACGAAGTACGCGGTGTGCGCGCTCGCGGCGGCGGCGCGGACGTCCGGGGTCTCGGCGGCGCGTTCGGTGGCGTACTCGTGGATGGTCTCCAGGAGGCGGTAGCGCATCTCACCGGAGGCGGTCGGGGTGGCGACGACGAGGGACTTGTCGACGAGAGCGCCGATCAGGTCGGCGGTGGAGTGCCGGGCTGGGGCTTCGGTGGCAGGGGGTGCTCCAGCCGTGGTGACGGCTTCTGCGGCGGGCAGGTCCCAGCCACCCGCGAAGACGGAGACCTGCCGCAGAACCGCGCGTTCGTCCTCGTCGAGCAGGTCCCAGGACCAGTCGACGACGGCGCGCAGCGTCTGCTGACGCGGCAGTACGGTGCGGGATCCACCGGTCAGCAGACGAAACCGGTCGTCGAGCCGGTCCGCGATCTGGCGCGGGCTGAGCAGCCGCAGCCGGGCAGCGGCGAGTTCGATGGCGAGCGGCTGTCCGTCGAGCCGCCGGCAGATCTCGGCGACGGCGTCCGGATCGTGTGCGGCCTCCTGCTCGGGGTCGAAGTCGGGACGTACGGCGCGGGCGCGCTCGGCGAACAGCCTGTGGGCGGGGTCGGCCGGAAGCGGGCCGACCGGGCGTACGGATTCGCCGGGGACGCCGAGGGGTTCGCGGCTGGTGGCGAGGATGCGCAGCTGCGGGCAGTGGGTGAGCAGGCTCTCGGCGAGGGCGGCGGCCGCGTCGATGACGTGTTCGCAGTTGTCCAGAATGAGCAGGAAGGGGCGGATGCGGGAGCAATGCGCCAGGTGCTCGACGAGAAGGTCGGTCGGGTCGGTGCGCAGCGGCTGCCCGTCGCGGTTGTTGTCCCGGAGAAGGGTCGTCTCACGCAGGCCGAGAGCGGAGAGTACGGCTCCGGGAACGTCCACGGGGTCGTCCACGGGGGCGAGTTCCGCGATCCAGACGTCCGTGGGGGCCGGGACCGTCCGGCCTCCCTGGGCGGCGGCCTCCTCGGCGAGACGGGTCTTGCCGGAGCCGCCGGGGCCGGTGAGGGTGACCAGACGGGACCGGGTCAGATCGGCGCGGATGGAGCGCAGTTCGGGCTCACGGCCGACGAACGAGGTGAGCCGGGGGCGGAGGTTGCCTCGACCGGGGGCGTGGTTCGGTGTGTCGGGTGAGCCTGACGCGGCCGGTGCAGCAGGTGCGGCAGATGCGGCTGTTTCAGATGATGCGCCCGACGGAGGAGTAAGCAACTCCCGGTGAAGTGCAACCAGTTCCGGTCCGGGATCGGTGCCGAGGCGGTCGGCGAGGGCGCGGCGAGCGTCCTCGTAAGCGGCCAGCGCGTCGGCCTGGCGGCCATCGGCGCGCAGGGCGCGGATCAGCTGGGCCCGGAAGCGTTCGTCGTACGGGTGGGCCGCGGTCAGCTCCTTGAGCTCCGGTACGAGGGTGCGCGGGCCGGCAGCAGGCCGCACGCCGACAGCGGCACCCGCACCGGCACCGGTCGCCGCACACCGCAGGTCGGCCTCGATGCGGCGTTCCAGCGCGGCCAGACGGTGGGCCTCCGGGCGCAGGCCGTGGCCGTGGTCCCGGTCCGGCAGGTCGGCCAGGGCCGGGCCGCGCCACAGTGCGAGCGCGGTACGGAGCGTGCGGGCCGCCGTCACGGGGTCGCCCGCGTCGAGCTCGGCGGCCCCCTGCCGGGACAGCCGCTCGAACACATGCAGGTCGACCTCGTCGGGCGCGGCCTCCAGGCGGTAGCCGCCGTGGGTGCTCGTGATCGCATCCCTGCCCAGCACACGGCGCAGCCGGCCCACGAGGGCCTGGAGCGCGGCGGGAGCGTCGTACGGGGGGTCGCCGGCCCATACGTCGTCGACGAGATCGGCGACGCGGACGGGCCGACCCGTACGCAGGGCGAGGGCGGCGAGGAGGGCGCGCAGCCGCGTACCGCCCATGGGCAGCGCACTGCCGTTCTCGTCTCGCGCCTCGGTGACGCCCAGGATCAGGTACCGCACCCGGCCATTCTGTCCCGCGGGGCGGCCGGAAGCAGAGGCCCACCGACAACGGCTGCTACAGCTACTACAGCTGCTACGCCTGCTATGGCTGCAGTGTCCGCCTCGCCGGGACGACTCCGCCCGCGACCGCACGCTGGCGGGGTGCCGCCGTGCCCGTCCAGCAGGTGCCGCGCCGCGAGACGAGGCGGCGGAGCCAGAGTTCCGTGGCCGCCAGGTGCGCCAGGCCGTCCAGCGGGAGTGGTTCGCCCTCCGAAGCCGCGCGCAGGGCCTTTCGTACGACACGGGCCTCGACCAGGCCCGCGTCGGCGAGCAGCGGTGCGTCGAAGAGGGCGATCAGGTCGGGGAGGGCGGCGCGCAGTCCGGTGCGGGCGGTCGCGTCCGAGGTGGCGAGGGAAGGGGCGCCCCAGCCGGGCGGCAATTCGTGGATGCCCGCGCCCGCGAGCACCCGGCGCAGAACCGCGGCGCGGGCGCCCGGCTGGACCCGGAGCGATTCGGGGAGCGCACGGGCGGCGCGTACGACCTGATTGTCGAGGAACGGGGCGTGCAGCCGCTGGCTGCGGTTCTCCGCGGCCTGCTCCAGGATCCGGTGGTCGGCGGCGTACCGGGCAAGGGCGGCCCGGGCGCGGGCCTCACCCGGGCGCTGGACGGAGGCGGGGCGGATCGCCGCCTCCTGCAGACGAACCGATACTTCGGCGAGCGCCTCCCCCGTGAGCCAGCGCGCGGCGGGCCCCGGCCGCGACCAGGCGAGGGCGGCGAGCGAGGCGTCGGCAGGAGTGTCGAGTTCGGGGGTGTGGCGGTTGGCGTCCGGCAGCCGGTCGGCCGCCGTTTCCAGGCCGGTGCGGTAGGACGTACGGGACAGGCGGCGGGCCGCGCGGTAGACGGTCAGCGGAACGAAGAGAGAGTGCGCGGTCGGGCCCTCGGCCTTGGCGAGTGCGGCGACCGGGCGCAGCAGATGGCGTCGGCGCCGGTCCATCAGCAGGTCGGCGAGGCGGGCCGGGTGGGCGTCGAGCACCTGCCGCGCGCCGCCGCCGACGAAGTGGTCGGCGCTGCCGGAGGCGAGGCGGCGGCGGTGGCGCTCGGCGACGACGAGGGACGGGGCGGGTTCATCGGTGAGCGGGCCGGCGCCCAGGTCGGCGTAGGGCAGGGCCTCCTCCCCGGCGGCGACGACGACATGGTGCAGGCGCGGGTTGGCGGCGATGACCCGGGCGCGTTCGAGTTCGTCCTCGTGTCCGCGTGCGGTGAGGTCGTTGAAGGTGACAGCGAGCAGCCGCTCCCCCGCGCCCGTGCCGTGGCCGAGGAGGGTGCCGGGCAGGCCCGGCAGTCCGGCGGCGAGCAGGGCGAGGGTGGCGGAGGCGCTGCCTCCGGAGAGGTCGGCGCCGATTCCGGGTACCGGTGCGCCGCGGGCGGCGCGTCGTTCGGCGGGCCCCATGCCGGGGACCGGTCCGGGGTCGGGCGGCAGGGTTTCGGGTGCGTGGCGCGGGGCGGTGAGTCTGGCGCGTACGGCTTCGATCAGTGCGTCGCGCACTCCGTCGACGGCGCTGACCGGGTCGAGTTGGGGCGCGGCGACGGCGAGGGACGCCACCGCCTCGTACCCGGTGATCTCGCGCGAGCCTTCGCGGAGGATGAGCGCGTGCCCCGGCGGGATGCGCTTCACTCCCGCGTACGGGGTGCCGTCGCGCAGCGCCTCCGGTGTTTCGGGGCAGGCGAGCAGGGCAGCCAGGTGACCGATGTCCAGCTGGGCTTCGATGAGGTCGGCGAGCGGGAGTGCGGCGGTGGCGTACGCCGTACCGCCGGCCCAGGGTGTGTAGAAGACCGGGCGGGCTCCGGCGAGGTCCCCGATGACGGTGATCCGGCGGCCGACCTGGACGACGGTCGTGTAGCTGCCGGGCCAGGAGGTGAGATGACGCAGGGCTCCGCCGCGGGCGGCGAGGAGGCCGGCGCGCAGCTGCTCATCGGTTGCGCTGCAGCAGCCGAGGACGGCGAGCCGGGCGGTGGGCGCGCCTTCGGCGGTTTCGGCCGCGCTGACACGAATCTCGTCGGGGCGCCAGTCGCCGACGGCCCAGAGAGGGTCGGGGTCTCCCCACAGGAGTTGGGATCCGACGGGGTGCATCGTGCGCCCCTCGTCGGCGGCGCCGACGGCACCGGCCGTACCGAAGCTCGCGGCGATACTGCTCCACCCCACCAACCAACGCATCGCCGCCTCCACAGGCTGTGGACAAAACGGCGCAGCAGGAAAGTACCGGGAGAACTGCGGTAGCGCGCGGCGCCGTTGCGAACATGCTGCCACGACAAAGGCGCGCAGGAGGGGCTACGGACGGCGCACGTCGCAAGCGCATGCGCCCCTGGCAAAGGCCGGACCGGGCCGGACGGCGGACGGGTGCGGACGGACGCACATCGGGGCGGCAATCGGCGGCAGGTTTCCCGGGGGCTGACCGGCGCGCGTCCCGCGCGAGGCGGCTCGTGCGCCAACGGGCTTTCGGCTTGGGCGTGTTGCGTTCCCCGTACGCGCGAGATCTACCGGCCGAAATCCAGCCACACCCCGAACCGCCCGCGGACTGGTGGCGGACGACCTCCGAACGGTCGACGCAATGTCCGCGAATCGCTCGGCCCAACCTAGGGCGACCGACGACATTCAGCCATTCTCAGAGCACACTGCAACCTGACGACAGGGAACTCGACGCATCAGAAGTCCCTTTTCGCCCCACTTCATTCCCTGATTCTTCCCGAATCGCTCCTGGAATCCTCCGTCGGCCGCAGGAGATCGCCACCGGGGCGGCGGGCGGCCCCGGCACAGACCTCGCACCCGGCCCCGTACCGCTGTCGACGCACAGTCCGGGAGGTGCTGTTCACCTCCCGGACCGGTCCGCCGCCTGCGGGGAATGAGGCGGCAGTGTCCCCCAGCCCACTGAGTCCAATGCAGTGGACCGACCCACGCAGCAACCATGGAAGCGCTTCCGAAACGGCCGTACGAGAGCGCACGGCCGGGCGCACGGCCACACACCAGGAGCACGTACAAGGCTCGGCGGGCGGTGTCGCCGCCACGTGCGAACGGTGCCTCCGGGAGCGCATGAACGGGGCGTCGAGCGGGGTCCCGGGCCGGGTCCGAGCCGGGTTCCGGGCCGCTGTGCGCGGCAACCGGAGCGGCACCGCGGCGGCACCGCGGCGGCAACCGGAGCGGCGCCGCGAAGCCGCTCGCGTCCGCACGGACAACAATCCCGCCATACGGACGTCTGCCCCTTAACGGTAGGGATGCGGCGAACTACGCTGGGTTTACTGAGGTTCTCGGCAGGAGGCATATTCCTCGGGGCTCGGCCAAATGCGTGTGCGGCCGGAGTGCCGGGGTTCGTCCCTGGGGAGGACACGGTACGAATGCCGCGCGCCGCAACGGTGACGCGGCTGCCGTCTGTGTGTCGAGGGGTGGCGCATGTCCAGGGAGCAACGCGGACCGAACGAGAAGCTCGGAACCGTTCTCGCCCTCGCGGGAATCAGCAACGCCGGGCTGGCCCGGCGGGTCAACGACCTCGGGGCGCAGCGCGGTCTTACACTCCGGTACGACAAGACGTCGGTGGCCCGGTGGGTCGCCAAGGGCATGGTGCCGCAGGGCGCCGCGCCCCATCTCATCGCGGCGGCGATCGGCGCCAAACTCGGCCGGCCGGTCCCGCTGCATGAGATCGGGCTCGCGGACGCCGATCCGGCGCCGGAGGTCGGACTGGCCTTTCCGCGCGATGTGTCCGAGGCCGTCCGCTCGGCAACCGAGCTGTACCGGCTGGATCTGGCCGGGCGACGGGCGGGCAGCGGCGGGATCTGGCAGTCGCTGGCGGGTTCGTTCTCGGTGAGTGCGTACGCGACGCCCGCGTCCCGCTGGCTGATATCCCCCGCCGACCCGTCGGTGGCGCGCGACTCGACAGCCGCCGAGGCAGCCATCCTCGGCACCCAGGGCGCAAGGGGCGCACGCCCCAGTGCAGGGGCGCAGAGGACGCCGGGTACGGCGGGCACGGCAGCGGGGCAGAGCGCGGAGGCGGAGTCCGGCGCGCCGGGCCTGGCAGGAACGGCGGGCACATCCGGCGCGGCGGGGGCCCTGGCAGCTCAGGCGACGCCGGTAGCCCTGGGGACACAGCGGACACCGTCCATCCCCGCCCAGCCGGGCCCGGGGACCGCGTCCACACCCACGCCCACGCCCACCAGCGCGAACACGATCACGAGCGACATCTCCCCGCTGCGGGTCGGCCACAGCGATGTCTCCAAACTGCGCGAGGCGGCCCAGGACGCCCGCCGCTGGGATTCCAAGTACGGCGGCGGGGACTGGCGTTCCTCCATGGTCCCCGAGTGCTTACGCGTGGATGCCGCGCCACTGCTGCTCGGTTCGTACAGCGACGAGGTGGGCCGGGCGCTCTTCGGCGCAGCGGCCGAACTGACCAGACTCGCCGGGTGGATGGCCTTCGACACCGGCCAGCAGGAGGCCGCGCAGCGCTACTACATCCAGGCACTGCGGCTCGCGCGGGCCGCGGCCGACGTACCTCTCGGCGGCTATGTGCTCGCCTCGATGTCACTGCAGGCGACCTACCGCGGCTTCGCCGACGAGGGGGTCGACCTCGCGCAGGCAGCCGTCGAACGCAACCGGGGGCTCGCCACGGCCCGCACCATGAGCTTCTTCCGCCTGGTGGAGGCGCGCGCACACGCGAAGGCGAGTGACGCGCCGGCCGCAGGGGCAGCGCTGAAGGCCGCCGAGGGATGGCTGGAGCGTTCCAGGGACGGCGATGCGGACCCCTCCTGGCTGGGCTTCTACTCGTACGACAGGTTCGCGGCCGATGCCGCGGAGTGCCACCTCGACCTGAAGGCGCCCCGGCAGGTGCGGCGCTTCACCGAGCAGGCCCTGTCCAGACCCACCGAGGAATTCGCCCGCTCGCACGGACTGCGGCTCGTGGTGTCGGCGGTGGCCGAGCTGGAGTCGGGGAATCTGGACGCGGCCTGCGCGGCGGGCACCCGGGCGGTGGAGGTGGCGGGCCGCATCTCCTCGGCGCGGACCACGGAGTACGTACGGGATCTGCTGCACCGGCTCGAACCGTACGGGCACGAGCCGCGCGTCGCCGAGCTGCGTGAAAGGGCCCGGCCGCTGCTGGTGGCGCCCGCGTAGCCGGACCGCGCAGGACGGACCCACGCACCTCCTCACCGTGTCACCACGATGTCCTTGCGGCATACAAACAGTGTCCGGACGGCGTCCCGGCGGCATCCGGCCGCCGCCAGGCGTAAGGATTCGGCGCCACGCTGGGCTTCGCTGGTTTGAATGCGATGTCAGTGGGTCAGTGCACTATCGGGGTGGGAGGTGGCGTGATGATGACGCACGCGGCGTACGACTGCGACGTGCTGGTGATCGGCGGCGGGATCGTCGGCCTGTCGACGGCGTATGCGATCACGCGCACCGCTCCGGGCACCCGGGTGGCGGTGCTGGAGAAGGAGTGGGGCCCCGCCCGTCACCAGACCGGGCGCAACAGCGGAGTGATCCACAGCGGCATCTACTACCGCCCCGGCTCGCTCAAGGCCCGTTACGCGGTGCGCGGCGCCGCCGAAATGGTCGATTTCTGCGCCGCGCACGGCATCGCGCACACGGTGACCGGCAAGCTGATCGTCGCGACCGAGCGGTCCGAGCTGCCCCGGCTGCACGCACTGGTCCAGCGCGGCCGGCAGCACGGGCTGCCGGTGCGCGAGCTGGGGCCCGCCCAGATCGCGCAGTACGAGCCGCAGGTGCACGGGCTCGCCGCGATCCGCGTCGGGACGACCGGGGTGTGCGACTTCGGGGCGGTCGCGGCGCGGTTCGCCACCGAGGTGAGCGGGGCGGGCGGAGTGATCCGTTACGGGGCGGAGGTCACCGCGATCGACCGACGCCCCTGGGGTGTGGCGGTGCGTACAGCGGACGGTCCGGTGGTGCGGGCCCGGGTGCTGGTCAACTGCGCGGGGCTGCACTGCGACCGGGTGGCGCGGCTCGCGGGCGACGACCCGGGGGTGCGGATCGTGCCCTTCCGGGGGGAGTACTACGAGCTGGCGCGGCCGGAGCTGGTGCGCGGCCTGGTCTATCCGGTGCCCGATCCGGCGTTCCCGTTCCTCGGCGTGCATCTGACCCGTGGCCACGACGGCAACGTCCACGTCGGGCCGAACGCGGTGCCGGCGCTGGCGCGCGAGGGGTACGGCTGGCCCGTCGTACGCCCCCGTGAGCTGGCGGACACCCTGGCCTGGCCCGGCACCTGGCAGATCGCGCGCAGACACTGGCGGTACGGGGCGGGCGAGGTGCACCGTTCGCTGTCGAAGCGGGCGTTCACGGCAGCCGTGCAGCGGTTGCTGCCCGAGGTCACGGAGTCCGATCTGCGTCCGGCCCCGGCCGGGGTCAGGGCCCAGGCCGTGCTGCGGGACGGCACACTGGTGGACGACTTCCTGATCCGTGAGGCCCCGCACACCGTGCACGTGCTGAACGCTCCGTCGCCCGCCGCGACGGCGTCCCTGCCCATCGGGCGGGAGGTGGCACGCAGGGCGCTGCTCCGGGCACAGGGGACGGGGTGGAAGCCGCCCGCCGTAGAATCGGGGCATTGTGTCTGAGTCCTTGAACCCCTCCGCAGATCCCTCCACGAATCCTTCCGCTCCGACGCCCGGCGAGGCCGCGGCCGGGACGAGCAGCTCCGCAGCCGGGACGGGCACCGTCTCCTCGGTCCACGCCCCCGCCTCCGCCGCTGCCGGAATTCCGGACGATCTGCGCGCCGCCTCCTTCGAGCGGCAGCGCAGGCTGCGCCAGGAGCCGCGCTTCCCCGGCGGACCCGCGATCGATCCGGCCGGATCGCACCACGAGCGCCGGATCCGCAGTTTCCAGCCGCGCCGCAGCCGCGTCACGCCCGGCCAGGAGGACGCCCTGCTGCGGCTCTGGCCGAAGTGGGGCCTGGACATCGACGGGCAGCGCGTCCTCGACCTGCCCGAGCTGTTCGACGGGCTCCCGGCCGTGCTGGAGATCGGTTTCGGAATGGGTGAGGCCACAGCGCAGATGGCGGCCGACGACCCGGGTACGGGCATTCTCGCCGTCGATGTGCACACCCCGGGCCAGGGCAATCTGCTCGGCCTCGCGGACCGGAACGGCCTGTCCAACATCCGGGTCGCCAACGGCGACGCGATCATCCTGCTGCGCGAGATGCTGAAGCCGGACTCGCTGGACGGGCTACGGGTGTACTTCCCCGACCCGTGGCCCAAGAAGCGCCATCACAAGCGGCGGCTGATCCAGCCGGAGTTCCTCGATCTGGTGGCGCAGCGGCTGAAGCCCGGGGCCGTGATCCACTGTGCGACCGACTGGGAGCCGTACGCCGAGCAGATGCTGGAGGTGCTGACCGCGCACCCCCTCTTCGAGAACACCCTGGCGGACGGCGGCTATGCGCCGCGGCCGGCGTTCCGGCCGCTGACCCGGTTCGAGGGGCAGGGCCTCGACAAGGGTCATGTCGTGCACGACCTGCTCTTCGCCCGCCGCTGAGACCTGCGCGCGGAGCCGGTGACGGGGCCTGACGGACCCGTCGCCCCATGGCCAGCTGTCAGTGCTGCTCGTTAGGGTCATCGGGTGGTGTCCGACGGATCTGTCCAGCAGCGCCAGTCGCAGCCGGCCGTCCCGCTTCTCGAGGAGCAGCGGGTCGGCGAGATTTTGGCTGCCGTGCCGGAGCGCAGGCACTGGCGTTACCGGCCGCGCCGCGTCGGCATGGTGTGGCGCAGCAGGACATTCCGCATCGCGGCCGTGTGCACGGTGCTCGCGCTGTGCGGTCTGGCGATCCTGGCCCTGGTCCGCGATCAGACGGGCACCGAGGGGTTTCTCGTAGGTCTGGGTCTCGCCGTGCTGCCCGTCCCACTCCTGATGGCGGCGTTCCGCTGGCTGGACCGGGTCGAACCGGCGCCGTGGCGGAATCTGCTGTTCTCCTTCGCCTGGGGTGCGTTCGCGGCCGCCCTGGTCGCGATCATCGCGAATTCGTTCGCGACCCGCTGGATAGCCACGGCCACCGCCGACCCGTCGGACGCCGACACCCTCGGCGCCACGGTCATAGCACCGGTCGTCGAGGAGAGCGCCAAGGCCGCGGCCGTCCTGCTGATCTTTTTGTTCCGAAGGCGGGAGTTCAACGGAATCGTCGACGGTGTCGTCATCGCCGGCTTCACCGCGAGCGGCTTCGCCTTCACCGAGAACATCCTCTACCTGGGCACCGCCTTCGGCGAGGACCAGCAGATAGGCACCTCGGGCGTCGTCTCGATGACCGCCGCGACGTTCTTCGTACGGGCGGTGATGTCGCCGTTCGCTCACCCGCTCTTCACGGTGCTGACCGGAATAGGTTTCGGGCTCGCCGCGGTCAGTGCGCGGCACCGCCGGATCCGCCGCATCGCGCTGCCACTGCTGGGTCTCGTCCTCGCCATGGGCATGCACGCCCTGTGGAACGGGTCGGCGTCATTGGGCCCGTACGGCTTCTATGCCGTGTACGGGGTGTTCATGGTCCCGGTCTTCGGCCTGGTGACCTGGCTGGCGATCTGGTCGCGCCGGCGAGAGCTGCGTACGCTCTCGGCCGAGCTGCCCGCCTATGCGGCGGCCGGCTGGCTGACCCCCGCCGAACCGCTCGCCCTCTCCTCGATGCGTGCCCGCGGCATGGCACGCGACGCGGCACGCCAACGACACGTCGCCGCAGTCTGGGGAAGCCCGTACGGACCGGGATACGCGCCGGGATACGGGCAGGGATACGGGCAGGGGTATGTGGCGCCCGGGCGCGGGCCGTCGGCTCGTGCCAAAGCACAGGCCAAGGCCAACGGCAGGGCTGCCGCCCGCGCCGTCGCCGAGTACGAATCGTTCGCGACATCGCTGGCCTCGCTGCGCCGACAGGCCCGCCGCGGGGCGGCGGGCCCGGACTTCGCCGAGCGCGAGCTGGAGCTGCTGCATCATCTCTGGCAGCGCAGGGACGTGGCCGCTCCCGCCCTGACGTACGCGGCGCATGCGACGGGCCGCCTGCGCCCACACCGTCTTCCGGCGGCCCCCTACGCATACCCGTTCCCGCAGCACACGCAGTACGGCGGCTACGGCTACAACCCCTATCTGGCCCCGCACCGACCGCCGCCACCGCAGTAGCACAGCGCTCCAGGGGTGCTCGCGAACAGTCGTCCGCGATCCGTGGACGGCTGGTCCGCCCTCGTCAGGCGGATGCCTCGGTGAGGTCCGCCAGTTCCTGCTCGGTCAGCGAGAGGTCGGCGACGGCCACCAGCGCGGGCAGCTGCTCGACCGTACGGGCCGAGGCGATCGGCGCGGCGACGGTCGGCCGGGACGCAAGCCACGCAAGCGCGACGGTCGCGATCTCCGCTTCGCGCTCCTGGGCGACCTTGTCGAGTGCCGCCAATACCTTCTGTCCCCGCTCCGACTCCAGGTACTGACCGGCCTTCTCGGCCCGCGCGCTCTCCACCGAAGCACCCGGACGGTACTTGCCGGTGAGGAAGCCGGAGGCCAGGGCGAAGTACGGGACGGCGGCGAGCCCGGCCCGGGCGGCCGTGTCCTGGAGCTCACCCTCGTACGTGTCGCGGGAGACCAGGTTGTAGTGCGGCTGCAGGGCGACGTAACGGGCCAGCCCCTCGCGCTCCGAGAAGTCCAGGGACGCCTGGAGCCGCACAGGGCTGATGTTGGAGGCGCCGATCTCCCGGACCTTGCCCTCCTTCACCAGCTGATCGAGGGCGGTGATGATCTCCTCTACCGGGACGGTCTCGTCGTCGAAGTGCGTGTAGTACAGATCGATGTGGCCGGTGCCGAGCCGACGCAGCGACTCCTCGGCCGCGGCCTTGATGTTCGCGGCGGAGAGCCCCTTGTACGAGGGGTGGGCGCCGACCTTGGTGGCGACGACGATGTCGGAACGGTTGGAGCGTGCCGCGAGCCACTTGCCGATGACGGTCTCCGACTCGCCGCCCTCGTTGCCCGGGATCCAGGCGGAGTAGGCGTCGGCGGTGTCGATGAAGTTGCCGCCCGCCGCGGCGTAGGCGTCCAGCACGGCGAACGACTGCGCCTCGTCGGCGGTCCAGCCGAAGACATTGCCGCCCAGGGCGAGCGGGAAGACCTGGAGGTCGGAAGGGCCCAGCTTACGAAGAGAACTCATATCTCGGTCAACGGATTCCCGCGGGTCCGCTATTCCGGCAGACCGGCAGCCCTGACGTCGGGGGGTGAGCGTCAGGAC
The DNA here is from genome assembly GCF_044741025.1 of Streptomyces sp. NPDC088246. NCBI lineage: Bacteria > Bacillati > Actinomycetota > Actinomycetes > Kitasatosporales > Streptomycetaceae > Streptomyces > Streptomyces sp. NPDC088246. The sequence goes on along the minus strand of NZ_JBIURV010000049.1, from coordinate 20,574 downwards.
TGCCGGGGTTCAACGGCCGGTGAACCGGCTCGGATCACGAAGGCCGGGAGGCGGCCGGCGGATCAGGGGTTGAGGCCCTTGCCGCGCAGCCAGGCCATCGGGTCGATGCCCGTGCCGTCGGGGGTGTGGACCTCCAGGTGGAGGTGCGCGCCCGTGACATTGCCGGTCGCGCCGACCCGGCCGATGGTCTCACCGGTGGTGACCTTCTGGCCGACGCTGACGCCGATCGAGGACTGGTGGCAGAACCACAGCTCCGTACCGTCGTCGAGCTCCAGCACCGTGCGGTAGCCGTACGAACCGGAATAGCCTGCCGACTTGATGGTGCCGCCGTGTACGGCCTTGATCGGGGTGCCGGCCGGCGCCGCGAAGTCGAGGCCGGTGTGGTGGCCGGAGGACCACATCGGGCCGGCCTGGCCGAAGGTCGAGGTGATCGTGTACGAGGAGGTCGGGATGGCGTAGCTGGCGGCGAGCTTGGCGAGCCGCAGGGCCTCGGCCTTCGCCTTGGCTTCCTCCTCCGCCTTCTTCTTCTCGGCGGCGGCCTTGGCCTCGGCCGCGTCCTGCTGCTTCTTGGCCTCGGCGGCGGCCTTCTCCGCGGCCGCCTTCTCCTGCGCCGCCTTGGCCTCGGCGTCGGCGGCGTCCTGCTGCTGCTCGGCCTGCTGGAGGATGCGGGCCCGGAGTGCCTCGCCCGCGTCCGTCGTGCCCTGCTCGGCCTCGGCGGCGGTGAGGCCGGCGGTGGTGAGCGGGGCGGCAGCGGCGGCGGCCTCGGCCTTGTCGGCCTCGGACTCACCGGAGAACAGGGAGCCCACGCCGGGAAGGGACTTGGCGTCGGGGAGGTTGTCCGAGATGGAGTCGGGAAGGGAGATGGAGACCGGCGGCTTGCTCTGCGCGGTGGCCATGCCGCCCGCGCCGACTGCCGCGATGACACCGACCCCGAGCACCGTGGAGCTACGGGCAAGTCCGTTGCGCTGCTTGGCGACGCGGTGCTTGCCACGTACGGGGCGGACGGACTCCTCGGTGGGGTTCCACTCGTCCCAGCTTCTGTCGGGCTCAGCGTTGCCGTCGGCGCGGAATTCGCTGCCGAACTCACCGGCGAAGTCGCCGCCCGTCTCGGCGCCGAACGCCGTTCCCGTCCCGGCGGTTCCGTAGTCGGAGCCGAAATCGGTTCCGAACTCGGAACTGAACTCGGGGTTGAACCGAGAGGGGGCCTCGGGGGCAGGCTTGTTGGACGCCACGGGGGCGCACTCCTTTCCTTCCTTCTCGCCTACCGGGTTAGCTGACGGGTTCGGAGCAGGAAGGTCTCCTACGGGCCCCTCTGCCTCTCACGAGACACAGGTGTCCGATTCACCCCATGTAGGTGGTTCCCCGGTTCCCTTGCGGAATTCGGCGCTCGCGCACGGTGCCGCCACTGACGACGGCTGGGACGACCGCGCTGCGTTATCGAACGTTAATAGACACACGGGTCCGATTCCAAGCTGTTCCCACTGATCGTTCAGGTCTTTGGCCTGGACTTTACGGGACACAACCGGGTGGAATCGGACGAGTTGATCGCCTCTCAGCCATTACCCGGTTTCTGACGTTGCGTCAAATGTTATGCGGAGAGACGCCTTTCGGTTACGTACGGTGGCATCCCGCGCCCCAAGGCCGCACCCCCGGGCCGCGCGAAACACGCACGAGGCACCCGCCCGCACGAAGCACCCGATTCATGCGAAGCACCCGCCCCACCCGTCACATCGTTTCCAGGCCCACGATCTTCACGGTCCTGCGCCGGTCCGGCTGCCCCTCCGCGGGACGTACGACCGCGAGCAGCGCCATGTCGTCGGTCGTCTCGCCGCCCGTGTGCAGCCGCACGTCATCGGTCAGCGCGGACAGCAGCTCCTCGGGCCCCGGAAAGATCCGCCCGTGCAGCCGGGCCGCCGGGTCGTAGAAGACCCCGTCGGCGTTCCGCGCCTCGGAGAGGCCGTCGGTGTAGAGGAGCAGGGTCGTCCCCGCCGGCAGATCCCACTCGTCCGCCCGGTCGGGCCACACCCCCAGGTCCATCCCGAGCGGCAGCGCGGGCACCGTGGACCCCAGCACCTCCACCGCCCCGTCCGGATGCAGCAGGATCGGCTCGGGGTGACCGCGGTTGACGATCCGCACCCGGGACACTCCGGACGGGATCTCGGCCAGTACGGCAGTGATGAACCCCTCGACCGCGTCCAGCCCACCCCGCGCCCCCTCCCGCGCCAGCGCCCGCTCCAGCCGCTGCGCCACGCCCTCCAGCGAACGCTCCTGCTCGGCCGCCTCCCGGAACGCCCCGATGACCACCGCCACCGACTCCACGGCGCCGAGCCCCTTCCCCCGCACATCCCCGACCACCAGGCGCACCCCCTGCGGGGTGTCCGCCACGGCGAACAGATCCCCGCCGACGTACTCGTCAGCCTGCGCCGCCTCGTACCGCGCCGCCACATGCAGCCCGCCGATCCGGTCGGACGGCTTCGGCAGCACCGCCCGCATGGCGGTCTCCGCGATGACCCGCGCGGAGGCCAGTTGCTCATTGCCGCGCCGTACGACCGCGTTGATCACGACCGCGAGGACCGAGACGGTGGCCAGGGTGAGCAGCTCGATGAACGGCACGACCAACGGCAACGGGTTGCTGTACAGCCGCAGCACGGTGACGGCCACCATCGAGGCAAGGCCGGTACAGATGGTGCCGGGCAGCGAGAAGAACGGCGCGGCGATCAGCGGCGCCGCCACGAACAGCGGAATGGCGGTGAAGACCGGCGGGGTGAGGAGATCGAACACCAGCCCGCCGATGATCATCAGGGCGGGCAGCATGCGGACGAACCGCCGGGAACGGGTGCCATCCTCGGCATGTCTGCCGCGCCGCTTCAGCCGCTTCCACACCTGTGGTCTCCTGCCCGGTACGCGCGCGGCTGCGGACGGTACCGCGCCCCACCCCCAGGCTCGCCGGAGCGGAGCCGTGCGGCGACTCCTCATCGACCAATGGGGGTACATGCATGGCACAGCTCACACACCGCCCGGACCCGCTCCTGCATGGGCCCGCAGACCGGCCGCCCCACGCCCCGGAACGCGACGCGGAAATGAATCAGGCCCGGCACGCTGCATGCGTGCCGGGCCTGATTCTTCAGTAGCGGGGACAGGATTTGAACCTGCGACCTCTGGGTTATGAGCCCAGCGAGCTACCGAGCTGCTCCACCCCGCGTCGGTAAACACAACTCTACGGCATGTCCGGCGCACGAATGACCACTCGGCGAATCATGGCCACTCGGCGCCCGGTCCGTGCGCCCCTCGTGGTGACGGCGAACAGCGCGGCTCCCGCCCCCTCGGTTCGTCTCGGTGATACGAGGAGTGGCCTTCAGTTCGTCTCGGTGATGCGAGGTGTGGTCTTCCCGTTGACCGCCGGGGGCTTCATCGGGTTCGCACCGCGTTGCAGCGAGTGGAGGATCGCCAGCCCCTGGCTGACCACGCCCGCCGCCATCTCGTTGACACCATTGGTGCCGTTGAGAACGGTGAGGTCGGCCCCCGACATGCCACGGGCGGCCGCGTCGGCCAGGGCGGGCAGGTTCTCCACAATGCGGTTGGCCGCGATGAGCTCCTGGTTGCCGTCGCGCAGCGAGGTGGCGCGCACACTGTTGGCGTCGGCCTGCGCCTGGGCAAGGGTCCGTTCGGTGTACGCGCTGCCGTCGGCCTCGAACTTCACCCGGTCACGGGCCGCTTCCGCGAGAGTGCGCTGACGGTACGCCTCGGCATCCGCCGGACGCCGGACCTCCGCTTCGAGCCGTTGTGCGGCGAGTGCGGCCTGCCGCTCGGCCAGCGAGGTCTGCTCCTCGATGACCTCCTGCGAGGCCCTGGCCTGGGCGAGCGGTCCGGCCTGCGCAGCGCGGGCGTTGTACTGCTCGGTCTCGGCGAGGAAGCCGGCCCGCTTGATCGCGGTGTCACGTTCGTACTCCGCCTTGAGCGCGGCGGCCTGCTGCTCGCGCTGGCTGGCTTCCTGGTCGGCCTTGGCCTCGGCGATCCGGGCCTGGCTGGCGACCGCGGCGGCGTGCGGGGCGGCGAGGTTGTTGATGTAGCCGGTGGCGTCGTCGATCTCCTGGATCTGGAGGGCATCCACCACGATGCCGAGTTTCTCCATCTCGCCGTGGCTGCCCGCGATGACCTCCTGAGAGACCCGGTTGCGCTCGCGGATGATCTGCTCCACGGTCAGCCCGCCGATGATGGAACGCAGGTGGCCGGCGAAGATCCGGCCGGCGAGTTCCTCCATCTGTTCCTGCTCGGACAGGAAGCGGCGTGCGGCGTTGGCGATGGACACAGCGTCGTCACCGACCTTGAAGACGGCGACCGCGCGGACGTTGAGACGGATTCCCTGCTGTGTCACACAGTCCTCGGTGATCTCCGCCTCGCGCAGCGCCAGGGAGAGCATGCGCGCCTTCTGCTTCACCGGGAGCACGAAACTGCCGTGTCCGGTGACGATCCGGAACTGGGTGTCCAGCGTCTGCCCCTTGGAACCGGATATGAGCATCGCCTCGTTGGGGGCGGGAACGTGCCAGAAGAACATCGGAAGACTCCTGCCGTACGTGACTGCTCGATGTACCTACGTCACTGCTCGACGCAGATACCTCACTGCTCGGCGTGGTGACCTCATTGCTTCGGCTCAGGACGCCAGTCGTCATTGCTTCGGCTCAGGACGGCAGCCGTTCCACGATCACGCCCCGCGCCGAGACCGAGTCGACGACAACGACGCGTGCGTCCCTGTCGATCGACGTCGCCGACCATGCGGTGTAGGCCTCCGACCCACCCCGTACGGCCACCAGTACTTCGCCCGGACCATCGGCGGGAATCGGCACGGTGACGCGGCCGATCGCACCGACCGGGCTCCGGGCGGACTCATCTGCCGTGTGCATGCGCCCTCGCGAGCGTCCCTGCGTACGCCTGCTCACACCGCCGCTCACGCCGCTCTCCGCGTCGCATCTCACGCCGCTTCATGAACACGAGGCGACCCCGCCTCCTGGAGGCCCGGGCCTCCCTCGACACTTCCACGGTACTCCGCACCCGCCCCGGAGGATCTCCCGGCGGACGGCCCCGAACGACAACGAGCGAGGCTAGTTATGTGGTGATATGACTGATTTACTATTCAGCCAGTCGACGCGATGGACTCGCGGTGATCGGGGAGCCGACAGTGGACAGTTACCCCCTGCTCAACCTCTTCTGGACCATGCTCTGGTTCTTCCTCTGGATCATGTGGCTGTTCCTGCTCTTCAAGGTCGTCGCGGACATCTTCCGCAGCGACGACCTCGGCGGCTGGGGCAAGGCCGGCTGGCTGATCGTTTCCCTGCTGCTGCCATACCTGGGCGTGCTCGTGTACGTGATCGTGCGCGGCAAATCCATGGGGGAGCGGGACATCAAGGAGGCGCGGCAGCGTGAAGCAGCCTTCAAGGCGTACGTACGGGAAGCCGCAGGCACCTCCGACGCGAGCGGCCCGAAGAAGGGCGGTCACGTCGACGACCTGGCGAAACTCGCCGAGCTGAAGGACCGGGGCGCCATCACGGACGAGGAGTACCAGCGGGCGAAGACGAAGCTCCTCGTCTGAGCACATCCCCGCAGCCGTGACGCGTATGTCTCCCTCCACCCGGTCCGGCGAACTGGCACGGCCCCCGGACCGCGGGGAGGCTTGAGACATCAGCCCACGGTGGCCGCATCCGCCGGCGGTTCCGGGGGGGGGGGCGAGCTCCGGGTACGTCTGCGCACTCCGACGGCCCGACAGGGCGGCCGGGTGGAGCGGTCCCCATCTCGGCGAGCAGGAAGACGGCCGGATCATGAACGGCACCACGCTCGAAACCCTGAACGCGATGCGAAGCGCGTTGCGCGGTCCCGTCATCGGTCCGCAGGACCCGGAGTACCGAACCGCCCGCACGATCTACAACGCCATGATCGACAAACGTCCGGCGGCCGTGGTGCGGTGCAGCGACACGGCGGACGTCATGGCCGCGGTCGACTTCGTCCGGGACGAGGGTCTCGTGCTCGCGGTCCGCGGCGGCGGACACAGCGCCGCCGGCCTGTGTCTGGCGGACGACGGCGTCACCATCGACCTGTCACCCATGCGCTGGGCACACATCGACCCCACCGCGCGAACGGCCACGGTCGGCGGCGGCGCCACGCTCGGCGACCTCGACCACGCAGCGCACGCCTTCCAACTGGCCACCCCCGCCGGAATCCAGTCGACCACCGGCGTCGGCGGCCTCACCCTGGGCGGCGGCCACGGCCATCTCACCCGCAGATACGGCCTGACGGCCGACAACCTGCTGGCCGCGGACGTGGTCCTGGCGGACGGCACTGCGGTGACGGCGAGCGGCACCACCCACCCGGACCTGTTCTGGGCGCTGCGCGGCGGGGGCGGCAACTTCGGCATCGTCACCTCCTTCACCTTCCGGATGCACCCGGTGGACACCGTGGGCGTCGCCATCACCCTCTGGCCGGTCGACCGGACCCCCGAAATACTGCGCTGGTACCGCGACTTCCTGCCACAGGCCCCCGAGGACCTGAACGGCTTCTTCGCCGCGCTCACCGTGCCGCCCGGTCCCCCGTTCCCGGAGGAGGTCCAGGGGCAGAAGATGTGCGGTGTCGTGTGGTGCTGGACGGGCGACCCCGGCCTCCTCGAAGCCACCCTGAAACCCGTGAACGACCCCGGCCCGCCCGCCTTCCACTTCACGGCACCGATGCCCTACACCGTCCTGCAGTCCATGTTCGACGAACTGCTCCCTGCCGGCCTGCAGTGGTACTGGCGCGGCAACTTCTTCGACCGGATCACCGACGACGCCATCGCCGTACACGCCAGGTACGCCGAGAACCTCCCCACCGACCTGTCGACCACGCACCTGTACCCGGTCGACGGCGCCGCCCACCGGCCGGGCCCCGACGACACCGCCTGGGCCTACCGGGACGCGGTCTGGTCCGGCGTGATCGCGGGCATCGATCCGAACCCGGACAACGCCGAGAAGCTCAGGCAGTGGTGCGTCGACTACTGGGAGGAGCTGCACCCGCACTCCTTGGGCGGTACGTACGTGAACTTCATCGGCGCGGGCGAAACCCCGGACCGGGTACGCGCCACCTACCGCGACCATTACGACCGCCTCGCGGCCATCAAGCGCACCTACGACCCGCACAACTTCTTCCACGCCAACCAGAACATCGAGCCGGCGGCCTGACCCGGCCGCGGAAGCGGGCTGCGGGTGCTCGGCTGCTCTCGGCATCCATGGCGACAGCGGCGCCCTTGTGGCCGCTCAGCCGTCGCTGACCGACTGCCGCACACCCGGATCGATCGTGGTCGTCGCATCGCCGGACCCTGAGCCACCGTCAGCCGGACCGGCCGTCAGCACATCGCCGTGGACCCCTTCCAGTCCCGTACACGCGAAGACCCGCGCCGGTATCCGGTATCGGCCGCGTACAGCTCACCGTCCACGGGAGTGTCGCACCGTCTACAACACTGTAGACGGTCTACGTTGCACGGGCGTAGAGATGCGGCGAGAGGCCGGCGCGCAGGCGCTGTCGGAGCGCGAGCCGGGCGACTGATGCCGTTCACCGCTGTCACACAACAACGGGTCGCCCACTGCCCGCGCAGTGGAGCGCCGAACGGTCGACCAGGAGTGCGCTTTGGGACAGTCGGAATTTCTCACCGCGGTGGATGTCGCCAGTGAGCGCCGGTACGTGATGAAGAAGCTCCCGGAGGTCACTCTGGCCTTCTGGATCATGAAGATCGCCGCCACCACCCTCGGTGAGACTGCCGGAGATCTGTTCTCCCAGACGCTGCGACTGGGCTATTTCCTCACCACGATCGCACTGTTCCTGGTGTTCGTGCTGACGTTGGTGGTGCAGCTGCGCTCCAAGCGCTACAACCCGTTCTTCTACTGGACGGTCATCCTGTCCACAAGCATGGCCGGCACCACCATGTCGGACTTCATGAACCGTGACGCCAGCGCCGAGTACCTCACGGCGGGCACGACCTCGCTGGGCTGGGGCCCGCAGGGCCTGGGCCTCGGATACCCCGCAGGTGCCGCGATCCTGATCTCCCTGCTGATGGCCATCTTCATCGTCTGGAAGCTCACCGGACAGACCTTCGCCATCCGCGACATCGTCACCTTCCGCGGTGAGGCCCTCTTCTGGTCCGCGATCCTGGTGTCGAACACACTGGGCACGTCCATGGGCGACTTCCTCTCCGACAGCTCCGGCCTCGGCTACGCCGGCGGCGCCCTCCTCGTCACAGCACTCCTGGCCGTGCTCGCAGCCCTGATGCGGGTGCCGGCCGTCCCCCATGTCGCGCTGTTCTGGATCGCCTTCGTTCTCACCCGCCCCCTGGGCGCCACCGCCGGTGACTTCCTCACCAAGCCTGCCGCCAAGGGCGGTCTCGATCTCGGCACACCGGGTTCCTCGGCCGTACTCCTGGTCATCCTCCTCGGCCTCATGGCCCACGCCCACGCGCAGGAGCGCAAGAACACCGCCCAACGGCGCGCACGCGACGCCCAGCCGTCGTAACCACACGTTCCTCTGTTGTGCGCGACCGCAACGGCTCGTCCGACACTCCGAGACGTCTCTTCCAGGCGATCTCGATGCCGAGTTGCGAACCCCAGTTCCTCGACGGGACTGGCGCAAGAGCCCCCGTACAACGGAGCGCCCCGCCCGGCAGAAAACGCTTCCGACTCACCCCTCCGTACCTGGACCCACTATCCGGCCAAGGCAGCGTGACGCGCGGTAGCGGTTCACACTGCGGGGCGCTCGACCGCGAGTCCGACACCGAACGCCGCCAGGATCGCGCCCCCCACACGGAGAATCGCGCGGGTCACCCGCGCGTCGCGCAGCATCTTCGCAGCGGCGCTGAAGACCAGGGCGTATGCGACCAGTGACAAGAAGCCGATCACCGCGAACACGGCACCGAGGATCAGGGTGTCGACAGGCCGCGCGCCGTGGTCGATGAACTGGGGGATGACACTGGTGAAGACGATCACGGTCTTCGGGTTGGAGAGGTCGCTGATAAGGCCCTCCCGGAACGCGCGCCGCCGGCTGTGCGGTTTGCCGACACTTGAGGGCACTACGCCGTGATCTGGCGACGCGGCGGGGGTCCGGGTCAGCAGGAGCTTAATGCCGAGGTAGACCAGGTATGCGGCTCCGAGGTACCGAACCACGTCCAACGCGAGTTGCGAAGACACGAGCAGTGCGGTCAGGCCGGCAACCGAGGCCCCGGCCCACACCAGATCGGCGGCCAGGACTCCCAGCGCGGTGAGGAGCGCTGGACCTCGGCCACGAGCGACCGCGCTCTTGAGGACCAGCATCACCGCGGGTCCCGGAATGATGACCAGGACCACGGACAGAGCAGAGAAGGCGAGTATCGACGACATGGACGCATTATCACCATGACCTCAGCACTGGACCCTGTGGAGCCTCAAGGAATCCTGACGGACACCAGCAGCCGATCAATGTCTCCGGCCGGCCAATCGAGCCCGGCCACTAGGTACAGAACGGGGCTGGACGTTGTCTCAGCGGTTGACTTCGAGATTTGTCAGGGCGAACAGGGCACGCAGGAGGCGCGTGGCGCGAGCGGGATCGGTGCGGAGCTTGGTGAGGATCCGCCAGTTCTTGAGGTGGGCGAAGCCGTGTTCGACCGGTGCGCGTCCGACGGCGAGGACTCGGTTGGCGGTCTTCTGGCCGGGCGTGAGCTTGTGGGTGCGGCTGGCGTGGAAGCCGGTGACGATCACGGGGTCGAGTACGTCGTTGTCCGAGCCGCGGAAGCCGAGGTCCGCCAGCGCCCCGAGGCCGGCGGCGCGTAGGTGGGCCAGGATGTGGTCGTGGCGGGCGGCAGTGTTGTCATGGGTGCGGCCGGGTCGGGCCGCAGATATCCAGATCAGGCGGCCTCTCTCGTCGGTCAGGGCGAGTAAGTGCAGGCCATGATGATGGTGTTTGCCGGAGTAGTTCCGCCGGTCGGCCTTTCCGGTGCGGCGCTGGGTGGGGATGAGGGTGCCGTCGATCAGGACCACCTCCCCGCCCTGCCGGGCAACCTTCTTCAGGGCACGGTCCAGGCGCGGTGCCTGGGCGGCGAGCAGGGTGATCAGCTCGTCGCGCCAGCGGCGGACGGTGGACTCGGACACGTTGTTCCCGCCGGCCACGTCGGCCAGGCTCTGGTCGTGATGCAGGACGGCCAGGACGATCACCGCGATCTTCCCGGGCGGCAGGCTCCGCCACCTGGACCGTATTGCCTTCAGGTGGCGACGCAGTAGATCGGCGAGGTGGTTGACGGTCCGCGTGGACAGCGGCAGACGGCACTAATAGACAAGCGGGCAGGTGTCGTCGGCGCGTTCTTTGGTTTTCGTCACACAAATCCAACGGCCGCCGGGGGCACCGTGGTTACGCCCACGGCGCACCTCTGCGGGCGATAGCGTCCCCGGTCACAGGCGGGTGGTGAAGCGGCCGTCGGACAGTTTCCGCAGCCAGCCGCGATCAACGAGTCTGACAAGCCTCCCACGCAGCGGCTCCAGCTTGGACCGCAAGGTGACGTCGACTCCCAGCATCTCGCCGACCTGCCGGGCCATGACCGGCCCCGCGGCCTGTCGCACAGCGGCGAGAATGCGCTGGTAGTCCGGCGGAAGCATGGTCTCCTCCATGTCCGGCGTACGGTGCGGGATCAGCATCACCGCCCGGCCACCCACCTGCCCCGGTGCCGGCGCAGCCGAGGCGCGCTCGTCGGCGAGCTGCTCGCTCACCCTCTCAAGGACCCGCTCGGCGACGGCGAGTTCGTCCCGCTCGGCCCGCACCTCCGCCAACTGCTTGGCCAGCTGTTCTTCGAGTCCGTCCAGTTCTGCACGTCGCGCGGTGATCCGCTCCAGCAGCTCGGGATCCATGCACCGGACCGTAGAAGGCCGCCCGGCCCCAGCGGGCTGTAACCAGCGAACCGTCCGACTCCGTCAGACGATCTACTCCGCAGACACCCGCCGACGACCAGCGTGAGCAGCCCGAGAGCCGGTCACACCAGCCCTTTGACCTGCGTCTTCAAGATGGCGGAGGCTCACTCGATGGCCTCCACCCGATGAACATCCACCCGGTGCACGATGCGCGCCGCGGATGGATGTCGGGTAGGAGTGGCGCGCATCGGGTGGGCTCGGTGCGGTGTTCCGGGTGGGCCCGGTGCGTCGCGTTTCCCCTTGACACAGGCCTGTGTCAAGGGGAAACGCGGCAGGGTGCACCGGGGTGGATGCCGAGCATCGTCACCGGCGATGTCGTGCACTGAGCCTCCGCCAACTTGAAGTCACAGGTCAAAGGGCTGGTGTGACGGTCTTCCGGAGTACTCGCGCTGGTCGTGTGCGGCAGTCTGCGGAGTAGATCGTTTGTCAGCGTGTTTTCGACATGGACGTTCAGGATGGGAACACCAATGTCCGTTTGCGTGGCTCCGCCCCTGGACGGGTGCGGTGCGTGGGGCGTACGTCAACGGGTTCGCGCAATGTGGATGAGCACCTGGCCGTGGACTCTCAGCCCGCACCGCCTTGCCCAGGCCTTGGTGGCTCGGCCCGTGGTCGGCCCCGCAGAACACGCACTTACAGTCTGCGGATCGATGCGGGGTGAGGGACGGTTCGGGCCGTGTAGAAGGATGGCTGGAGTCGGCCGGTCAGCGCCAGGAAGGCGACGAACGCGCCTGTGACGATCCAGCCGGGCCATCCGGCCATGCTCATGTGCAGGGGATCCAGTGCTGCCTTGGAATCGGCGAACTCCGTGACCATGGCGACACTCACCGAACTCACGAACGCATGGCCGATGACGGCGGGTACGACCGAGCCGGAGCGCAGACGCAGCCATGTGAAGACTGGCAGGATGAGGAGGCAACTCACCAGCATGGCGGGCACCGACACATACCAGGGCCGACCTGGGTACTGGCCGCCCATCAGCAGCGTGGGCAGGTGCCACAGGGCGAAGGCCGCGCCGGTGATTGCGTACGCCCGTATCAGGCTCCGGCGGTCACCGTCCTGTGCGAGGCGCGGAAAAAGGTAGCCCTGCCAGCCCAGTTCCTCGCCGAAGAACAGCGGAAGCGACACCAGCATGTTCAGCACCGCTGCGGCCGCCCACGAGCCGAGCCCGTTCCAGTGCACTCCACCGAACGGGTAGCGGCCGGCGAAGGTGCCGATGACAAGAGCAGCCGTGGTGAGGCCGGCGGGGACGACGAAAGCCATCAGGCACGCCCGTGCAGCACGCCCCCAGGGCTTCGTCCAGCGCAGGGCGAGCGTGTCCCGCACCCGGCCGCTGCGCTCGACCCAGCGGACGACGAGGATTGCGGCGAGGGCAGGCGCCAACATCGCGGCCGCGATGCACACCTGCTCCAGTGCACCGGTCTCCTCGCGTGCGTCACCGCGCTGGTAACCGCTGGCCAGGAGTGGTGACATGGCCGCCCACATGCCGATGTAAGCGACTCCGAGGAAGATGAACAGACCACGTCGCCGGTTGACGAGCGGTAAGTGCCTGGTTGAAAGCGTCATGACGTGAAACCTACGGATCGGCGCAGCAGCGAGGAATCCAGCTAGAGCGCATATCGACAGTGGAGCTGACTCCCCTTCCTGCAGGGAGACCTCTCCACCCATCGAAGAAAGTCAGCGGTTGACTTCGAGGTTCGTCAGGACCAGCAGAGCGCGCAGGAGGTGGGTGGCACGAGCGGGATCGGTGCGGAGTTTGGTGAGGGTCCGCCAGTTCTTGAAGTGGGCGAAGCCGTGTTCGGCTGGTGCGCGTCCGGTGGCAAGGACGCGGTTGGCGTCCTTCTGGCCGGGTGTGAGCTTGTGGGCGCAGGTCGCTGTGAAGCCGGTAACGATCACGGGGTCACGTACGTCGTTGTCCAGGCCGCGGAAGCCGAGGTCCGCGAGGGCCCCGAGGCCGGCGGCGCGCAGGTGAGCCAGGACGTGATCGTGGCGGGCGGCGGTGATGTCGCGGGTGCGGCCGGGCCGGGCTGCGGATATCCAGATCAGGCGGCCTCCAGTTCGGGGGTGCTCCAGCGGGACAGCGGCGCGCCGGTCTCGGCGGGCAGTTGGCAGGCCAGGGCCTTGACCTGGGCGGCCTGCAGCGGGGTGAAGGAGGGCGGGCGGCCGGTCCGCTTGCGGTCCGCCAGGCCGGGCATACCCAGCTCGGCGAAGCGGCTCCGCCAAATGCGCACGGTATCCACGTGCACGCCGACCCGCTCGGCGACCCGTGCGTTCGGGAGCCCGCAGTCGGCCAGCAGCACAATCTGCGCGCGCACCCGCAGCCGGAGCTCGGTCTTGTGGCCCCAGGCCGCCTTCTTCAACCGGTGTCGCTCGGTGGCGGTCGGGGATATCGGGCGGGCGGCCGCAACGGGCATGGCAGGCAAGACGATCAGGAGAAGTGGATCAGCAGCCGCCCAGTTAGCCTCGCAGGTCACACAGGTCCTCGTCACTGAGACTGAGATCGTTCGCCGCGAGGTTCTCCTCCAGGTGATCGAGAGAACCGGTGCCCGGAATCGCCAGCACCGAGGGCGAGGTCGCCAGCAGCGAGGCGATCGCGACCTGCGCAGTGGTCGCGCCCAGGCGTGCTGCGACCTTGCCAAACCGTTCGGCGTCGAGCGGGCCGCCACCACCGCCGAGCGGGAAGTACGGCACGTACGCGGTGCCCGCTTCCTCGCATTCCGCCAGCAGCCCCACGTCACCGGTGTGCCGGTTCTGCACCGCCGCGACGGGCGCGATCGCCCGGGCCTCGGCGAACTGGGCGGCGTCGACGTTACTGACGCCCAGGTGCCGGATCAGCCCCTCCGCGCGGAGCTCGGCGAGCACCGCGAACCGTTCGGCAATCGACTCGCCGCCCGGTCCGGTCATCCCGCCGACCCGCAGATAGACCAGATCGAGCCGGCCCAGCCCGAGGGAGCGCAGATCCGCCTCGACCAGGCCGCGCAGCTGATCAGGTGTCGCCTGCTCGCTCGGCACACCGTTTGGTCCGGGCAGCGGCCCGACCTTCGTCGCGATCACCAGGTCGTCACGATAGGGGGTCAATGCCGTACGGATCAGCTCATTGGCCCGCACCGCTCCCCTGCCGTAGAAGCCAGCCGTGTCGATGTGGTTCACGCCCAGCTCCATAGCGCGCCGGAGCACCGCGATGCCGCTCTGCGGGACTCGTGGCGGGCCGTCAAAGGTGCCCATCGCCAAGCGCATTGCGCCGAAGCCGAGCCGGTTGATGGTCAGGTCTCCGCCGAGGGAGAAAGTCTTGATCGTCATGACGCTCATGGTGTCCGCCGCCACGACGCCCGGCGAGCTCGTGGCAGCTTGCTGCCAGACTGGAGGGATGCGGAACGAACAGGTGTTTTCAGTGCAAGGGGACGCAGAGTTGATCGCGCGGGCCGGTCATCTCTTCGAGTCCGCGCAGACCGAGTTCCTGTGTGCCGCCCGGGACCTCAAGACCTGGTCGCAGCCGGAGGCCAGGGCCGCGATCGGGAACCGGATACGTGCTACGGATTCCTCTGACTTCACCTCTCGCAAGCTGCTGAGCCCGGTCGCGCTCGTCGACGAGGAGGCCCGCGCGCACCTGCGGCTGGTGCAGAGCAAGGGGGCACTCGTTCGGATCAGCGGCTCGCAGCTGCCGCACGAGACCATCCTCATCGACCGGCGGGTGGTGATCCTCGCCGGCCAGCACACGCCCACCGGCCGTGAGTACACCGTGACGACATCGCAGCTCCTGGTCGACGGCGTCCACTCGCTGTTTCGGGCGATCTGGGACACCGCCGTCGATCTCGACACCTACCTGCGCAGCAACGTCCCGCACCTCGATGCCGACGGCCGCGTGATCCTCCAATCCCTCGCTTCGGGACTCACCGACGCAACCGCGGCCAACCGGCTCGGTGTCTCGCTACGCACCTACCGGCGGCGCGTAGCCGAACTGATGGCCAAGCTCGAGGCCGACTCACGCTTCCAGGCCGGGCTGCGTGCGGGCGAGCTGCGGCTGCCCCGCTGAGACCGTAGTGATCGCATCCCGTCAGCGGTCTGCACATCCCTGCCAGTCGCTCTGCCGGCCCAGCCAGGTCCCGGCAGGAACACCGAGTACAAGGGCGAGCGAACCGGCAATGGACAGCGCAGCGACCACACGCCCGCGGACCTCGGGTGCGAACAGGCCCACGCATACGCCGGTTCCGTTGCGAGAACACCGCCTGCACTGCGGTGACCTTCGCCGAGCAGGTCGCAGGCCTGACGACCCCGCACAGCCGCTACACCCCAATGCTGATCGGGATGTTGACACAGATCGGGCCGGCCCTGGCCGGCCGGGCAGGGGCCCGACTGGCAGCCGCGGTCGGCATCACCGCGGGCAAGGACACGCTGCTGCGACTGGTCAGAGCCCTGCCGGAGCCGGAGACCGGCGAAGTGGAGGTGCTCGGCGTGGACGACTTCGCTTTCCGCAAGGGCCGCCATTACGGCACAGTGCTGATCGACATGGCCCCCCACCGTCCGCTGCACCCGACCGCTACCACCTGTGGGCCAATCTCGGCCAAGTGGTCGAGAAGACGGTGAACGCCCATCGCTCCCGCCTGTCCGAAGCACCCGAGGAACCCACAGACACTCCCGACGAGCCGCAGGTGGTCCAGCCGCCGGCAGAGCTGAAGATCGTGACTCGGCTCCGTGAGCAGCATGCCGCCGCCCACGAGCTGTGGGCCCAGGGCATGGCGAAGGCGGCGATCGGCCGGAAGCTCGGGCTGCACCAGGCCACCGTCCGCAAGCTGGTGGACGCCCGCTCCGCCGACGATGTCGTCGCCAAGAGCCTGCAGCGGACGCACATCATCGACCCGTACGTCGGCTACTTGCACCGGCGCTGGAACGAAGGCGTCAGAAGCGCCGCGCGGCTCTACCGCGAGATCCAAGAACTCGGCTATCCCGGTGGCGAGTTAGCCGTCCATGGCTCTATCGAGCAGTAGTGGTTCCAGGGCTGTTGCAAAGTCGCGTGATCTCGTGGGTGTGCTGGGCCGAAGTCGCCTCGACGCCATGTCCGTTGCCCCCTGCCGGTGTTACTGTCGCGCCATGTCCAAGATCGAGATTGACGCGATAACCGCCGAATTCTTCGGAGCCTTCGACAACCGCGGCGGCAAGGCCGCGGACGTGGCCCGGATCCGTCGGCTGGTCATTCCGGGTGGTGTGATCGTGCTGACCGGGCCGAAGTACACGGTCTACACCGTGGACGAGTTCATCGAGCCGCGCGAACGCCTGCTCGCCGACAGCCGGTTGGTCGAGTTCTCGGAGTGGGAGACCTCCGAGCGGACCGAGATCGCGGGCGACATCGCGTCGCGCTTCGGCGAGTACCGCAAGGCCGGCGTCCTGGACGGCGAGCCGTTCGAGGGCGGCGGGACCAAGACCTTCCAGTTCATCCGCACCCCGGAGGGCTGGCGGATCGCGGCGTTCTCCTGGTACGACCAGCCCTGAGCGCAGCAGCCCGCGGGGCCTCACTATTCCGTCCCGTGAGGTCGGGAACGCGGCCGGCGGGCGGCCTCCGCCGGGTGAATCGGCTGTCCGGGCAGTGGGGGCGCTTCAAAGTCCCCGTGATCACGTGAGTCCGCAGGTCGCGGCGGTCCAAGGAGTGCGGGCCGGGCCGTCACGCACGCCACGAAGCTCCGGTTGACCGGGGCGACCTTCCCACGTCGCCTCGTACCACCGGAGCTTCGATGTGTCGTCAGTCTGCCACCGCCTGTCTGATCAAGTCGCCCGCTCTGGAGGACACCGCAGGGTTGTCGCTGGTGGAGCGGTTGCGGCTGTTGCCGGATCCGCGTCGGCGTCGAGGGGTGCGTCACCCGTTGGTGGCGGTGCTGCTGGTTGCCGCCTCGGCGGTTGTCGCCGGCGCACGCTCGTATACGGCCATCGGCCAGTGGTCCGCGAACGCGCCGCAGCATGCCCTGGCCCGCCTGGGTGCCCGGGTCGTGGGGGCGTTGAGCGTGCGCGTCGCGCCGAGTGCCGCCACGACTCGGCGGGTTGTCGGCCTGATCTGCCCTGGTGGCCCGGCCGATCTGACCGGCGCTGATCCTGCCGGCTCGGACTCGGTGGCGATCGACGGCAAGGCCGCCCGCGGCTCCCGACACGGCCAGACGCCCAGCAACTACAAGATCACCGGACTTTGCAACGGCCCTGGTAGTGGTTCTGGCACAGATTCCGTTTGCGCCTCACGGCGCAAACGGAATCTGTGCCAGAACCAAGTTTCGATGTCACTCGCTGGACCCCGAAGAGGAGTCCCGGTCCTGCTGAGGCCGTTCCTCGATGGGGAACAGGATCGGACTCAGCAGATGAAGGCCGCGGTGTGCTGTGGGCTTGTTGTCCATCCTGGACACGATGGCGGTGCGGACCTCGGCGATGAGCTCGGCAAGTTCGTCCTGGCTCAGCCAGAGCGGGACCTGGATGTAGCCCACCGAGTCAGCGGTCGGCTCGGCGTGATCCCGGTCGAGGTAGGCGTTGAATTCAGCGTGCAGGGCGGCCATGGCGGCCGTGAACCCGTGGCGGTGGTCTTCCAGGGACATCGACGCGGCCGCATCGGCGTCGATCGTTGCGCGCTCACGGCGCAGGCGGTAATGCCGTTCGACGGCGCCGTGTACGCGCTGTTCGTCGATGACTTCCAGGATTCCGGCGTCGGCCAGCAGGCCGACGTGCCGGTACAGGGTGGTCTTGGGGACGTCGGGCAGGCTCACGCACAGGTCGGAGGTGGTGCGCGTGCGTCCGCCGGACATGGCGTGCACGATGCGCACCCTCACCGGATGCAGGAGCAGTTCAAGCGTGTCCACCAGGCCACGATCCCACATCCGGTACCGTTCCCAAAATTGGAAACGCAGTGCCGACAGTGAGGAAGTCAGCGATGCAGAACCAGCCGCCCGGGGCGCTCCCGACCACGACGGCCGAGGCGGTACCACCGCTCGGGGAGTACTGCGAGGTGGAGGGGCGCCGGTTACTGCTGCACCGCTTGGGCAGCGGGAGCCCGTCAGTGGTCTTCCTGCCCGGGGGCGGCACGGTCGGCCTCGACTACTGGAACGTCCAGGAGAAGGCAGCCGAGCTCACCACAAGCGTGGTGTACGACCGGGCCGGAACGGGGTGGAGCGACCGCGTCGAACTGCCGCGCACCTCGGCAGAAGTGACCGACGAACTGCACCACATGCTGCGGAGCGCGGACATTCCCGCTCCGTACCTGCTGGTCGGGCACTCTCTCGGCGGCCTCTACGCCCGCCACTACGCGACGCGGTTCCCGGATGAGACGGCCGGTCTGCTCCTGCTGGATCCCGCACACGAGGACTACAACGCCTATATGCCCCAGCAGCTGGTCGACCAGTGGGAGTCCTGGGACCCGGACCAGGCGCTTCCCGACGAGTTGCCAGACGAAGTCGTCCAGATGTACCGGAGCCTGTTCGCAAAGGAGTTGGCCGACTGGCCCGAGGGCATCCGGGGGCCGCTCACCGAACGCCATGTCAGCCCGGAATGGCTGCGGGTCGGCTTCCAGGAAGCGAAGAACGTCAATCAGCTCTACGACGAGATGCGTCGCGCGGCGCCACTGCCGGACGTACCGATGATCGTCCTCACCGCCATGGGCATCGATGCCTTCAAGGAGGCGGTTACGGTTGGCGAGTCGGAGTCGCTGTTGGAGGAGGAGATCCAGGGCAAGGCGCGTCTCTACACGGCGTTGGCTGCATCGGTCCCCCGCGGCGAGAACCGCCTCATCGACGGCGCCGGACACGTCACCATGCACTGGCGACGTCCTGACGCCGTGCTGCAGGCGGTCCAGGACCTGCTCGGCAGGTGACGGCCAACGTCAACGGAACACCAGCCGACAACGGCCAGGCTCCTTTGTCGGCGAACACAGAACCGCAGCTCTGCCAGGCCATGTCCCTGACGTCTCTCACCACCACACATCCGCCTGACCAGTATGAATGGACCCGACCTCTAGATAAGCCTGGCTCCAGCCGGCTACGACGAGGCCACCCTCTATATCTCCAGCCTCGCTGTCCCTGCGGTTGCAGACCGCGTCCTCCGCGAGTTCAAGCCCAGGCTGCAGTCCGCCTCTGGCCGCTTCTCCCAACCGGTCATGGCTAGCGAGTACCTCCAGGGGATCGAACGCGGAAACAACCTGGAACTCGAAGCGCCCTTGCGGGGGCACCTCACTCACCTGCTCAGTTGACCCACCCTGTCCGCCTGCTGAGAGGCAAGCGGACAGGGTGTCGATGGGCGTCACGCTTCAGATGTTGATTCCGCCCTCGACGCAGACGAGGGCGCGCAGTCTCCGTACTCGGGAGGGCGGCCGGCGGAGCGATGTGCCGACTCTGTTTCGTCGGTCGCTGGTCGGCTCGCGCAGCGGTGGGCGTCCCGGCGGGTACGAGATCAAGCCGGTACGGGCGCCAGACGAGCACCTCGCTGACGGAGTCCGCGCTGTCGAGCTCCCGTTGCGCTGCAACCATGCGCAGGAGGATCGTGGGGTTGTGTCCGGCCCGCTGGGCTTGATCCAGCATGGCCGCCAGGGCAGGCCAGCTGTCCTCGGACTGGACGCGGCTGGCCAGTTCGGGCAGTGCGGAACGGATTGCGGCGACCTGGTTGTGCTGTGTCTGGGCGGAGAGCCTTTCGCCGTATGCGCGCATGTCGGCCAACGGGCCTGCAGCAACAGCCCGGTACGCCGTGCGCAGGTGCATGGCGGTTTGGCTTGCGGCTTCGGCTTGTTGGGCGTGCTGGTGGGCGGCATGCCAGTGCCCGGCGGCAATGACGGCGAGGATCAGAACGTCCAGGACCAGGGCGGTGGTGGCGCCGTCTGAACCGTGTCCGAGGGCATGCCCGGGGTGAACGATCTGGCGGGCGGCCCGTCGCAGGGCGTACATCTGGGTCTGCTCGCCGCGAATGTTGGAGCGGCTTGCCCGCTCGAAGGTCCGTGCGGCATCTCGGAGTTCCTCATGTGGACGGCCCAGGGTGGTTTGGGCGAGGGCGTCGAGGACTTCACCCACCCCGACGAGGTTGGCAGCCACGGCCTCGTCGTCGGTGGAGGCGATCACGGCGTGGGCGGGGTGTCGGTGATCGAACGGAACACCGCGGCGGCCGAGGCGTTGACCGTGATCAGCGGATCGTGGACGCTCTCGGTGATCACATCCAGCAGCCGCGACTTGCCGCACCGCTTCGCCGGCCCCACCACGGCCAACCGTGGAGCGTGCTGCCACGCCGTCTGCAGGTGCGTCGCCGCAACCCACAGGGTTACCGCCGTGAAGGCTTCCTCGCCAGGCAGCACGACGTACCGGTGGAGCTGCTCCCGCAGCTCCGTCAGCACCCGCTCACCCCCGGAGGCCGAGGAGTTGTCGGGTCCGTCCACGGACGGTCCAGGCTCGGACGGCTGACCGGGGATGGCGACCGGCGGCCAGGAAGGCTTGTCGAGGGTGGAATAGGGATCGGCTCCGGCGTGTTCCACGGTCGAGCTGGAGTCCGGCAAGCGCCCGAAGCCCCTGCTCTGGACGACCCAGCGGGTGGAGCGCTGGCGTGCCACCGGTGAGCTGCCGTCACCGGTGATGGTCTGGACGCCTCCGCAGTTCGGCACGTTCCTGGACGCGGCCGAATCCGATCGGCT
>NZ_JBIURV010000048.1:0-44565 GCF_044741025.1 Streptomyces sp. NPDC088246 | reverse complement strand
TGTGTGCAGTTCGGTGCGGCAGTCGCGGCAGTGGCCGGGGTGGTGGGAGCGGAAGGCGCGGTCGCAGTGGTCGCAGTTCTGGAGGGGGATGACGACGACGCTGCGGTGTGCGGGTGCGAGGTCCTGGGTTCCGGGCAGCGGGGGCGGCAGGAGTGTCGTGATCCGGTGACGGAGGAGCTTGGCCGGGTGTTTGAGGGGAGCAGGGAGGTTGGTGGTGAGGGCGTGGCGGATGGTGTCGGGGTGGGCGTCGCGTTCGAGCCACGTGGCGACGCCGGGGGTGAGGGTGTGGATGTCGTGCTCGGCGAGGGTGAGTTGGGGTGTGTGGCGGCGCAGGTCGGCGAGGAGCGCGGTGGCCACGCACTGAAGCTCCGGCGTGAGCTCCTGCGGCTGTGGGAGCGGCGGAGGCGGCGATGTGCGCGCTGTGGGGGCCGGTACGAGGGCGGGCTGCGGCTGCGGCCGTGGCGTGGGCACCGGGGCTGGTGCGGGGCGCGGTTCGGGAGCGGTTACGCGTGGCGGCGGCGGTGGTGTGGGCAGCGGGGCCGGCTCGCTGGGAACCGTTCGGGGCTGACGGGTTGCGCCCGGCTGGTTGTACGAGACGGTGCGGGTGATGATGCGGCCGTCGGCGAGGCGTACTCGGCTGCGGTGGAGGTAGCCGTGGGCTTCGAGCTCACGCAGGGCGGCGGCGATGCGGGTCTCGCTCTCGGGGAAGCGGTCGGCGAGGTGCTTGATGCCGATCTTGGCTCCGGCGGGGAGCGACTGGATGTGGGTGGCGAGCCCGATCGCGGTGAGGGAGAGTCCGCGGTGCTGGGCGAGGTGGTTGCCGATGACGGTGAAGCCTGCGGCGTGCCGGAAGTTGATGTGGATGACACCGGATGACGGTGTGTCGCCCCCGGATGCGGGGGGCGGGGCGCACGGGGGCGCGGTAATCTGCTGGGTATCCATCGGGAAGGGCCTAACTTCCTCGGTGGTCAGGCCCTCGGTCGAGATTGGCGTCTCGTCGGGGGCCGTCGCATGTCTGTAGTTGTCGCGGCGAGCATATGCCAGCCAACCCGTATGAAATCCAGCCCAGTTGCCCTATGTCACCCGGGCGAGTGACGGGGCCGGGATGGGGTCGGGTTTGGGTGGGGAGGGTGATTTCCCCAAGTTCTTCAAAGCTTTATGCGTCGTGGGGCGCGGCGACGTGGTTCACCGGGTTGTGGGTGTCCGCGACCCGGTGATGGTGGTCACGGTACGAGGTTGAGTTCGGCCCAGATCGTCTTGCGCGGGACGGGCCCGAGGTCGATGCCCCAGCGGTCGGCGAGTGCCTCGACGATGAGGAGGCCGCGCCCTGATTCCGCGTCGTCGGCAGGGGCGGACGTGGTACCGGGCGTGGGAGGTAGTTGCTCGCCCCGGGTATCGGTCACCTCGATCCGCAGGAGTGCGTCGCGGTGGACGGTGAGGCTCAGTTGGAAGTCCCGGCCCCTTACGCGGCCATGGACGGTGGCGTTCGTGGCCAGCTCGGCGACGATGTGCGCGGCTGATTCCGAGGGGAGCCC
The DNA here is from genome assembly GCF_044741025.1 of Streptomyces sp. NPDC088246. Classification (NCBI taxonomy): domain Bacteria; kingdom Bacillati; phylum Actinomycetota; class Actinomycetes; order Kitasatosporales; family Streptomycetaceae; genus Streptomyces; species Streptomyces sp. NPDC088246. The sequence continues at coordinate 43,030 of NZ_JBIURV010000048.1, read as the reverse complement.
CCAAACCCCGAGATGAGCCGTGGCGAGCAGACGGGCAAGCCGCGCGCCCCGGCGGGTGGGGGAGAGCAGCACCGTGAACTGCCGGGTGGGAGTGGAGTGTTCGGTTCGGATGATTTCTTGAGTCACGTCACTCAGCGTGGCCGCGTCTGCGTACCGTGAATAGCGACGAGCCGCTTACGTACGGTGATTGTCCCGCGCTTGTCCAGTGCTGTCCCGGCTGTCCGGGGTGACGTGCTGGGGACGAGCAGGGTTGAGCAAGAACGGCATGCACATCGGAAGTGGGGCACGGATGAGCGTGGATGAGGCTGGTGCGGGGCGCGGGGACTACGGAGCGGACGAGCCCGGCTGGGACGTCGATCCTGACGACGAGTCGGGGGTGGCGGTGGTCGCTGCGGTGGGCCGCCAGATCAAGGCGTGGCGGGAGTCGGCGGGGCTGCGGGCCGGCGGGTTCGGCGCTGCGATCGGGTACGGGGAGGACCTGGTCTACAAGGTGGAGGGCGGCAGGCGGATCCCCCGGCCGGAGTTCCTGGAGAAGGCGGACGAGGTGCTGCGGGCGGGCGGGAAGCTCGCGGCGATGAAGCGGGATGTGGCGGAAGTCCGGTACCCGAAGAAGATCCGGGAGCTTGCGAAGCTGGAGGCGCAGGCGGACGAACTCTCGGCGTACGGGAGCCACAACCTTCACGGTCTGTTGCAGACGGAGGAGTATGCGCGGGCGCTGTTCGGGATGCGGCGGCCCGCGTTCTCGCAGGATGAGGTGGAGAGGCTGGTGGCTGCTCGTGTAGCCCGGCAGTCCATCTTTGACCGCTCGCCTGGCCCGGAGCTCAGCTTCGTCCAGGAAGAGGTGACACTGCGGCGCCACCTTGGGGGCAGAATGGTGTTGCGACGACAGCTTGAACGCCTTTTGGAAGTGGGGCAGTTGCGGAACGTCGAGATCCAGGTGATGCCGACCGGCCGCGACGATCACGCCGGAATGGGCGGCGAGATGCAGGTGCTGAAGTTCAGGGACGGCTCGGCGGTGGGGCGTTCCGAGGGAGACTTCGGCAGTCGCCCGGTCTCTGACCCGAAGTATCTCCGGATCGTTGAGCTGCGGTGTGGGATCATCCGGGCTCAGGCTCTCACGCCTCGGGAGTCGCTGGCCTTCATCGAGCAAGTGCTGGGAGAGACATGATCAGCGAGACCTCTGCCGGAGACGCTTCCCGGCTGGAGTGGTTCAAGAACAGCTACAGCGACAGCAGCAACAGCAATGAATGCGTCGAGGTCGCGACCACCCCAGGCGCGGTGCACGTCCGCGACTCAAAGAACCTGCCGGGGCCCCGGCTCGCCTTCGGTGCGGGCGCGTGGGTGGGCTTCGTCTCGCACACCGCCCGTCACTGATCCACACGCACTTGCGCCCCGTGCCTGGTTGATGCAGGGGTGGGGTGCGCTGCTGTCAGAAGAACCTTGCAACTCCCCAGCCAGGCCCCCGGTCAACAGTCCGGTAGTCCCCGCTCGGACACCAGGGGGCAAGTAACCCGTCGGTAGGTTCCGAGGGCTTGGCCGCTGCTGTTTCCTGGCGCTGGGTGCTTCGTCGGCCGGGTCTGGTCAACGTCTGGTCGTGCGGCTCGTGACCGACGGGGGCGGTGTCGTTGCTTGGTTGATCTGATCTCTGACTACCCCGGAGCGCCCGCGGAGCCCGCGCAGGTGCGGGCGGTGGAGCACAGCACCGCCCCGGCCGACAACGACCCCGGGGTCTCCACTCAGTTCGTCCCGCTGGGCAGTCTGCTGTTCTCCGACCGGGCCGTAAAGACCAGCGTGAGCCCGGTGCGATGGGATCGCTGACCGAACGCCTCCACAGCGCCCGGACCGTCGGCATTCGGGCCTACCGGGCGCGCCTGCACCCCGACACGCCCAGCCCCGCCGGAATGACGTCCACGGCCTCCGGGGAAACGGTCGCCGAGGCGGGTGACGGCGTGAACGGGTTCGACGTCCTTGCCCGAGTGCTCCGTCTGCCGGTAGGCACATGGCGGTACCGGTGGGAGGACGACGAAGTGCGCCACCTGGGGCCGATGGCACAGGACTGGCGGGCCCATCTCGGCCTGGGAGCCGACGACAAGACGATCTGCTGCACCGATGCCAACGGCGTCGCGATTGTGGCGATTCAGGCACTTCACCGGCAACTCACCGACCTTCAGGCTGAGGTCAGGGAACTCCGGGCGCAGAAGGTCGAACCGGCAGCGCACGCACCTGGTGCGGAGACCCCGCGGGTCTCACCATCTCAACTGCTGCACCTGGCTGTGGCTGGGTGCAGCGGTTGCGGATGGGATGACGCGGCGCTGTCGCCCGACACGTCGCCGAGCACGATCCGGCCGTCCGCCGCCGTCGGTGAACCTCCAGAACGTACCGGTGGGTTACTTGCTCCCTGGTGTCCGAGCCAGGACTGCCGGGCCGAAGCTGATGGATCATCACAAATGTGCGGGTCCATGTCATGTCGTGTAGCCGCCATGGCGGTCTTGTCGAGAACATGGCAGCGATGTTTAGTTGTCGCGGCGGATGAATCCATCTGCTGTCGACCGAGAACCAGCGCACGGGTCGACCCCAGCTCAGCAGCATGGGAGTCACACATTGCGCACTTCGAGGCATTCCAGACCGGCCGCGCGGAGGATCTCCGCGCGACTGGCCGCTTTCACCGCGGCGGCTGTCGCAGTCATGGCTGCGGGATTACCCGCAGCCCAGGCTGCCACCGGCGCCGAGGCAGCCGCTCCGGGCACCATCGCCACCGCGACGCATCCCGGGGGCGGTCTCGCCGCCTCCAGCGTCGGCTCGCACGGCGAGATCTCCGGAGCCGTGACCGACAGCTCAGGCAAGGCGCTTTCCGGCGCCTCCGTCGTAGCCGGAATCTACCGGTCGACCACCGACGCCCAGGGGCACTACAACCTGACGGTGCCGCCTGACACCTACAAAATGGCCGCGTACGCCTACGGGTACGCGCCCAAGAAGGCCAACGGCGTCGTCGTCGACGATGGCACCGTCACGATGGACTTCGCGCTGGCCGCGGTGGCCCGGCAGACCGTGACCGGTAAGGTGACCGACGGCTCCGGCCACGGCTGGCCGCTCTACACGAAGATCACCATCGATGACGTGCCCGGCGCCCCGGTCTTCACCGACCCGTACACCGGCGCGTACAGCGTCGACCTGCCGCAGGGCGCCGACTACACCCTGCGCTTCACCTCCGTGTACCCCGGCTACGAGGCAGTCACCAAGCAGGTGACCGTGAATGACGCGGCGCAGACCGTGAACGTCGCGGTCCCGGTGGACGCCGAGGCGGCCACGGCGCCCGGTTACCAGGTCAAGCGGTCCGGCCCGACCCAGCCCTTCGACTCCACCGCCGGCGCCCCCGAGGGCTGGAGCGTGGTCAACGCCGACGGCACCACCGGCGGCTGGGTCTTCGACGACTTCGGTAACCGGGTTAACAAGACCGGTGGTTCCGGCGCCTTCGCCATGGTCGACAGTGACAAGATCGGCAGCGGCAAGAAGCAGGACAGCTCGCTGATCACGCCGGTCTTCGACCTGACCGGCAACGACAGCCCGCAACTGGAGTTCGACACCGACTACAAGAGCTACACCAACCAGACCGGCAACATCGACGTCAGCACTGACGGCGGTGCGACCTGGACCAACATCTGGAACCGCACCACCACCCTGACCGGCCCTGCCCATGTCGAGCTTCCGCTGACCGACTACGCCGGGAAGCCCGGCGTGCAGCTGCGGTTCCACTTTACGGGCAGCTACGGCTACTGGTGGGAACTCGACAACGTGTTCGTGGGCAAGCGGACCTACGAGCCCGTCACCGGTGGTCTGGTGGCCGGTACCGTGAAGGACGCCAACACCGACGACGGCGTCGTCGGCGCCACTGTCGTCAACACCGACGCCTCGCAGGACAAGGCCATCACCGCGGCCACCCCGGACGACCCGGCACTCGGCGGCGGCTTCTACTGGATGTTCACCTCCAAGACCGGCAGCCACACCTACACCGCCTCCAAGTCGAAATACGCCGACCTGGCCAAGACGGTGAACGTGGCACCGGACAGCACCACCCAGGCGGTCTTCAACCTGAAGGCCGGCAAGCTGGCGTTTACCCCTGGCTCGATCGACAAGACGGTCGACTGGGGCAAGAAGGCCACCCAGAACCTGACGGTGAAGAACACCGGCGGTGCGCCTGCCAGCCTCACCCTGGGCGAGCAGCCGGGCGGCTTCACCCAGCAGGTCAAGGGCGGCGCGCCGCTCAACCTGGTGAAGGGCAACTACTCCCCGCTGGCCCTCAGCAAGGGCAAGACCTCGGATGCGGCTCCGGCGGCCAACGCGGCCGGTGACGCCTGGCAGCCGGTGGCCAACCTGCCGACCGCTGTGCAGGACAACGCGGTCGCCGTCTACGACGGCAAGGTCTACTCCGCCTTCGGCTACACGGGCAGCGAGGACATCAACGCGCTGTACGCCTACGACCCCGACAGTGGCTCCTGGACCAAGCTGGCCTCCGCGGCCGACACCCGCGAGGGCCACCCGGCCCACGGCTTCATCGGCGGCAAGCTGTACGTGGTCGGCGGCTGGGGTGCCAGCGGCGACCCCGACGCCAAGCTGGAGGTCTACGACCCGGCGTCGAACAGCTGGTCCACCAAGGCGTCCTCGCCCAAGCCGTACGCCGGTTCGGGCAGCGCGGTGCTCGGCGGCAAGCTGTACGTCGTCGGCGGCTGCACCGACAGCTGTGGCACCACGGACGCCACGGTCTACGACCCGTCGTCGGACAGCTGGTCCCAGATCGCCTCCTACCCGGAGCCGATCTCCTGGCAGTCCTGCGGCGGCATCGACGGCAAGCTCTACTGCGCCGGTGGCAACAGCGGCACCAGTTCGACCAAGCACGCCTACGTCTACGACCCGGGCGCCGACAGCTGGTCGCCCATCGCCGACATGCCCGCCGACCTGTGGGGTTCGGCGTACAGCGTGGGCAACGGCAAGCTGCTGGTCTCCAGCGGTGTCGTCAACGACAGCGCCGCCATTACCAACCAGGGCTACGCCTTCGACCCGGGCACCGGCAGCTGGACCGCCCTGCCCAACGCCAACACCAGCGTCTACCGTGTGGGAGCTGCCTCCGGCTTCTACAAGGTCGGTGGCAACACCGGCGGCAGCTCGACGCCGCCGGTGTCCACCGTCGAGGTGCTGCCCGGCTACGACCAGGGCGGCGAGTCCTCGGACGTCAGCTGGCTGTCCACGAGCAAGGACAAGGTGACACTCCAGCCCGGGGAGAGCACCACGATCACCGTCGGCCTGGACGCCACGGTCCCCGAGGTCACCCAGCCCGGCGACTACACCGCGGCGCTGACTGTCCAGACCGACACCCCGTACGCCGGCGTCCCGATCGACGTGAAGATGCACGTCAACCCGCCGAAGAACTGGGGCAAGTACGCCGGCACCGTGCTGGGCGCCGACGGCAAGGGCAGCACCGCGCCACTGGCCGGGGCGACCGTCCAGATCGACAGCTGGGCGAACAGCTACACGCTGCGGACCGCCAAGGACGGCACCTTCGCCCTGTGGTTCGACACCCGCAACAACCCGGTCACCGTGATCGTGGCCAAGGACGGCTACCAGCCGGTGGTCACCACTGTGAAGCTCAAGAAGGGGGAGACGACGATCGGCAACTTCACGCTGAAGAAGGCCTCATGACCCTGTTTCCGTGAAACAGCGCGGGCCGACCCCTCGGGGCCGGCCCGCGCGCCGGTCCGGGGACCGCTCTTCGACATCGCCGAGCAGCGCCGTGGCGTAGCTTCCCTTCTCATGACCGACATCACCGCACTCACCGGCCTGTTCACCGCGCTCGGTGCCGACGACGCCGAGGGCTGGGCCGACTCCGAGGCCGAGGAGAACATTCCGCAGCTCGCCCGCTACCGGTTCCTGCGCATGGTCTGGCAGGACATCGACGGGTGGAGTGCGGCAGCCCCCGACTGGGTCGAGGCCTACCGGAAGGAGGGGCTCGCGGGCGGCGCCGTCGAGCGGGCGCTGGCTCTCGGGCTGGCCCCCGGCGACCTGGGGGAGATAGCCCGCGAGGTGGCGAAGGAGACCGCGTTCGGCCTTCTCTACGGACTGGCCGACCCGGCCGACGGCGACCTTCCGCCCGAGGTGGAGCAGCAGCTGCCCGGCTGGTGCCTGGCGGAGCTGACACCGACGGGTGAGCCCACGGGACGGATTCTGGACGCGCTGTACGAGGACCTGGACGAGGTCGAGCCGCAGGGGCCCGTGGGAGGCGTGCGATGACCGCGTTCGACGTGAGCGAGCGGCGGATCTGGGAAGGGCGGGCCGAGAGCTACGCCCGGACCTTCGCCCGGCTCTGCGCCCACACGGTGCCCGCCCTGCTGGATGCCGCCGCGGTCGGGCCGGGCACGCGGATGCTCGATGTGGGGTGCGGCAGCGGCAGCGTGACGGCGGCGGCCGTCGGGCGCGGTGCGCTCGTACGGGCCATGGACGCCGAACCCGGAATGGTGGAGCTGACCCGGCGTGCCGTGCCCGGGGTCGATGTCCGGTGCGGCTCGCTTCCGCAACTTCCTTATGAAGACGACGAGTTCGATGCCGTCGTGGCGAACTTCGTGCTCAATCACGTCGGCCGGCCGCTGGACGCCCTGGCCGAGATGCGTCGGATCACCCGTCCCGGCGGCCGGGTCGCCGTCACCATCTGGCAGGCGCCGGGCGCCCCCGGCCAGGCGCTGATCGGGCGGGCCGCCGAGGCGGCGGGGCTGACCCGGCCCCAGTGGCTGGCCACCGTCGACCCCGAACACAACTTCCCGCGCACCCGGGAGGGGCTGGGCACGCTGCTGGAGACGGCCGGCCTCGGGGACGTGCGGAGCGAGGTAATGGCCTGGGACCACCGCGTCGGGGCGGAGGACTGGTGGGCCGGGCCGGCCGCCGGTGTGGCCGCGATCGGGCAGCTGGTCAACAGCCGGGGGCCGGCGGGGGTGGCTGCGGCCAAGCGGGAGTACGACGCGCTGTGTACCGAATTCGCGGCGGACGACGGCCGGTTGGCGCTCCCGCATGTGGCGTTGCTGGCCCGGGGGAGCAGGCCGGGAGGGTGACGGCGCGGACGGGCCGGATCCCCCGGCCCGCGCCCGGCATGAAGCGGGGCCCGTACGGTTCACCGTACGGGCCCCGCTCCTGGCCGCCGTCAGTTGCCGGAGACGGTGACCTTCTCGTCGTTGTTGAGCTGTTCCACCAACTGCTTGACCTTGGCCTTGTCCCAGACCAGATTGCCGCCGGTGGAGCCCGAGATCGGCATGTTCATCGATGTGCCGTCACCGCCCGTGACGCCCTTCATGGCGAAGAACATGTTGCCCAGGTTCCACAGCGACATGTCCTTGTCGACGATCAGAGTGTCGAGACCGGCGCCCATCGTCGGGTACAGCTTGAACGGGTTGAGGATCGTGGACGGTGTCGCCGTCTGGCTCGCCAACGCCGCGAGGAACTTCTGCTGGTTCTTCGTACGGTCCAGGTCGCTGCCCGCGAACGCGTACCGGGTGCGGACGAAGGCCAGTGACTGCTCGCCGTTCAGCGTCTGCTTGCCCGCCTTGAAGTCGGCGCCGGACTTCTTGTCCTTGAACGCCTTGGGGATGTCCAGCTCCACCCCGCCGATCGCGTCCACGATCTGGGCGAAGCCGCCGAAGCCGATCTCGACGTAGTGGTCGATGTGCAGCCCGGTGTTGAACTCGACGGTACGGACGAGGAGTTCGGGACCGTCCTCGGCGTACGCGGCGTTCAGCTTGGTGAACCGGCCGCGGGCCGGGTAGAGCTTGCCGGAATCGGAGCCCTTGTACGAGGGGATCTCGACGTTCGAGTCACGCGGCAGGGAGACCAGCGTCGGCCCGTTCGACCCGTCGTGCAGGATCATCATCGAGTCGGTCCGCTTGCCCTCCGCGGAGCCCGTGTGGAGCTTTTTCTTGTCCTCGGCGGTCATGCCCGCGCGGCTGTCGGAGCCGACGATCAGGTAGTTGGTGCCGTCGCCGCTCTTCGGCCGCTCGATGACCTTGGAGAGGTCCACCTCGCGCTTGAGCTTGGAGTCGGCCCAGAAGTAGGTGCCGATGGAGACCGCGAGCACCACGACGACCAGGGACAGCGTGCCTATCTTTATTCGGCGGCCCCAGTTGGGCGCCGGGCGCCCTTGTACATAACCGCCGTCACCCCGGCCGCCGCCGTGGCCGTTGCCCCGGCCCCCGCCGTTGCCACCGCCGCCATAGACCTGGCCCGTGTTGTAACCGTTGTCGTACGCTGCGCTGTCGTCGTAGCCGCCGGCGTACTGCGGCGGCTCCGGCTGCCGCTGCCGGGGCGGTGCGGGGCGCTGCTGCGGCGGTGCGGGACGCCGCTGGACATGCGGCATCACGCGGGCGCCCTCGGGCCGGTCACTGTTGCTTCCCTGTCCGTAGCGGTTGCCGCTGCGGTTGTCGTCGGTCCAGCCCTCGGGCCAATCGTTCATGCGGTCCAGTGTGCAGGCCGGGCGCCCTGCTATTACAGGGGGTGCGGGAAATCGCATCAGGGCTGTTGCGAAGCTGATGCATTGCTGCCGGGCGGAAGCCCCCGCATAAGGTGGACGGTATGACAGATCAGGCCCCGCGCCCGGAGGGCGACATTCCGGGCAAGCCGACCGCCGCTTCCCGGACCACCCTCAGCCACATCATGACCGGCAGCGACACGAATCTGCTGGGCACGGTGCACGGTGGAGTGATCATGAAGCTGGTCGACGACGCGGCGGGCGCCGTGGCCGGCCGGCACTCCGGCGGACCCGCGGTGACGGCCTCGATGGACGAGATGGTCTTCCTGGAGCCGGTCCGCGTGGGTGACCTTGTTCACGTCCGAGCCCAGGTGAACTGGACGGGCCGCTCCTCGATGGAGGTCGGCGTCCGGGTCATGGCCGAGCGGTGGAACGAATCCACCCCCGCCCAGCAGGTCGGCAGCGCGTATCTGGTGTTCGCCGCGGTCGACGCGGACGGCAAGCCGCGCCCCGTACCGCACGTGATCCCGGAGACGGAGCGCGACAAGCGGCGCTACCAGGAGGCGCAGATCCGGCGCACCCACCGCCTCGCCAGGCGCCGCGCGATCAAGGAACTGCGTGAGAAGCGCGCGGCGGACGGCATCGAGGACTGAGTCCCGACGTACCCGCGGTCACGGGCAGACCTCCTGATCGCCCGTGACCGTGCCGAACTCGCCCCGGTTCGTCTCCTCGGCCCGCACCCGCTTCACCTTCTCGAAGTCCGGGCCCGCCGTCACCTTCATCGTGGGGCCCTGCCCCTGCACCGCCCGTAGCTCGGCCCCGGGCAATGCCACGGCCAGGGACTTCGCGGACAGGTCCCAGCGCGGGTCGTAGGTGATCAGGGTGCGCTTGAGATCCTGCGGCTCCCCGTTCAGCGGGGCCCGCGTGGTGTCGAAACCGGTGGCGTGCAGTGCGTCGTCGACCGTCTTGCCGAGCCCGTCCTTCGAGGTCCCGTTGTAGACCTGGACGCGGATCTGCCGCGGGGCGACACCGACCTTCGTCGCGTCCTTCGGCTGCTCGGGCCGCACCGGGGCGAGCGGACGGTCGTCGCGCAGTGCCTGGAAGAGCTTCTTCGACTTCCGCTCGTCCCATTTGACCGTGGTGCCGACGCCCTTGACCGGGTAGGCGACGTTCCCCACCGGTACGGAGGCGAACTCGGACGAGGCGGGGGAGAAGCCGCGCATCGCCTGGCCGAGCTCCAGCATCTGCTCCGTATCGAACCCCTTGTCGGCCCGGACCGACCTCAGCATCGTCGAGGCGATGTCCCGGAACTTCACCGGATTCAGCAGCACACCGCTGCCGGTCGCCTGTTTGATCAGCGAGGCGAGGAACTTCTGCTGGCGCTGCATCCGGCCCAGGTCGGCGGCCCCGTCGATATGCCGGGAGCGCACGTACTGGAGCGCCTGTCCGCCGTCCAGATGATGGGTGCCCGCGGGGAGAACGAGGCCGGTGTACGAGTCCTTCAGTGGCCGGGCCGTGCAGATCTGCACCCCGCCCAGGGCGTCCACCGTCTTCATGAAGCTGGTGAAGTCGACCTCCAGGTAGTGGTCGATCTTGATGCCGGTCATGTGCTCGACGGTCCGCACGGTCAGACCGGGCCCGCCCTCGGCGTAGGCGGCGTTCAGCTTCACCGGGTGGGCGGTGTGGATCCGGCCGGTGGTCCGGTCCTTGTGCGCGGGGATCTCGGCATAGCTGTCCCGCGGCAGCGAGACGACGCTCGCGCGCTCCTTGTCCGCCGACAGATGCACCAGCATGACCGTGTCGGTGCAGTTGCAGGGCACACCGCCCAGCCGGTACTTCTCCTTCTCCTCCCGGGTGATCTTGTCGCGGCCGTCGGTGCCCACGAGCAGCAGATTCGTGCCATAGCCGGCCCGGGGCCGGTTCTTCATGTCCTTGAACGGGTCGATCCGGTCGATCCCGGTCTCCAGGCTGGTCACCACCGCATGGCCGATGCCGCCGGCCCCGAGCACCAGCACGGAAATACCGGTCACCACCCGCATGCCCCAGTGCGGCCGTCCGTCCCGCTTTCTGGACCTGCGCCGCGGCGGAACCGGGCGGGAGCGCGGCGAACGGGGGGAGGGGTGCGGCGTGGGCACGGGGGGAACCTCCGCGGTGCAAGGGGGACCGTTCGCACAGTAGGCCCATACGATCTGCAGCCCGCGAAGCGACCCGGTGGCGCGCGCCGGTGTCCCCCATTCGCGGTAACGTGGCGGCCGAATAACGCCGCCTGGTGGGGTGCGAACCCCCGGCGCCCCCGAGGATCACCCGAGGATCACCATGTCTGCCGCGCAGCACCCCGCCGTCTCCGTGATCATGCCGGTGCTCAATGAGGAACGCCATCTCAGGAACTCCGTCCGGCACATCCTGGAGCAGGAGTACGCGGGTGAGATGGAGGTGGTGATCGCGCTGGGCCCCTCCACGGACCGTACGGACGAGATCGCCGCGGAGCTGGTACGCGAGGACCCCCGGGTCCACACCGTCCCGAACCCGACCGGCCGCACTCCCGCCGCCCTCAACGCCGCGATCAAGGCCTCCCGCCACCCCATAGTCGTGCGGGTCGACGGTCACGGCATGCTCTCGCCGAACTACATCGCGACCGCGGTCCGCCTCCTGGAGGAGACCGGTGCGCAGAACGTCGGCGGCATCATGCACGCCGAGGGCGAGAACGCCTGGGAGGACGCCGTGGCCGCGGCCATGACGTCGAAGATCGGCGTCGGCAACGCGGCCTTCCACACCGGCGGCCAGGCAGGCCCTGCGGAGACCGTATATCTTGGTGTGTTCCGCCGTGAGGCCCTGGAGAAGGCGGACGGCTACAACGTGGAGTTCATCCGCGCCCAGGACTGGGAGCTGAACTTCCGCATCCGCGAGGCGGGCGGTCTGATCTGGTTCTCGCCCGAGCTGAAGGTGCAGTACCGGCCGCGGCCCTCCACCAAGGCGCTCGCCAAGCAGTACAAGGACTACGGGCGCTGGCGGCATGTCGTCGCCCGTTACCACTCCGGCTCGATCAATCTGCGCTACCTGGCGCCGCCCACCGCCGTCTGCGCGATCGCGGCGGGCATCGTGGTCGGTGCGGCCGTCACCCCGTGGGCGTTCGTCGTCCCCGCCGGGTATGCCGCGGCGATCGTCGCCGGGTCCGTCCCGGCGGGCAAGGGCCTGTCGCTGAAGGCGCGGGCACAGATCCCGGTGGCCCTCGCGACCATGCACATGTCGTGGGGGTACGGCTTCCTGACCAGCCCGCGCTCGCTGGCGAAGAAGGTCATCGCCAGCCGGCGCCCGGCCGTCACGGTGTAGGGACAGCCGCCGACGCGGTGTGGGGGCCTTCCGATGTGCCGGAAGGCCCCCACAGTGCGTTGTGCCCGGTCCCGAGCTACCAGCCGAAGCCCGGCTGGATGTCCATGCAGGCCGTTTCGTCGTCGCCGTTCAGGGCGCGGGCGCTCTCCGGAGTCTTCTCCTTGGCGCTGGACGCGGGGTAGTCCCCGTTCTCGCGCCAGTCGGCCCCCACGGTCAGCGTGATGCCCGAGACGTCGGTCGACTTCTTCACCGCCGTCAGCGGGATGCCGAGCGCCTTGGCGACGGCCTGGGCATTGCCCTCCATGTCCACGCTGGGGAAGAGCACCCCGGTGCGCGCCGCCGCCGCGGTGTTCTGCGTGTCGACCGTGGTCTGGACGAAGCCCTTTCCGGTCAGCAGCTCCTTGACCGCTGTCGCGCGGCCCTTGACCGGGTACTCGGTGTCGGTGCGGGTTCCGTTGCGGATGCTGACCGGGATCTCGGCGACGGGCGACGTGGGCTTCTTGGCGGCCGGGGCCTTGCGCTTGGATGCCTTGCCGTCGAGCGGGATGTCGTCGCGGACCATCTGGAACAGCTGATCGGCTTCGACGGGCTTGGGGAGCACCCGGCCCTTGTTCACGCCCGTTCCGTAGACGTTCGGCATCGTCGTCATCGTGATGCGCTTGGTGGGCGGCTTCTTGAGCTCCTCCGCGAGGTTGTACAGCTTCGTGACGCTGCCGAGGCCCTTGTCGCCCTTGTCGACCGTCAGCGCGTTGGTCGCCGCCTCGGCGAGGTCCGTCAGCTTGCCCGGGTCGGTGAGCTTGGTGCCCTTGCGCAGCTCACGGACCATCGAGTTCATGTACATGTGCTGGGCGTGGGTGCGGCCGAGGTCGGTGCCGTCCTCGAAGCCGTAGCGGGTGCGCAGCCACTGAAGGGCCTGCTTGCCCTTGACCTTGGTGGTGCCCTTCTCCAGCTTCAGCCCGGAGCCCTTGCCGGCGCGCGTGTGGGAGTAGACGTTGCCCTTGACGCAGACCGGGACGCCGCCGATCGCGTCGGCCATCGAGACCACACCGGCGAAGTCGATCATCATGAAGTGGTCGATGGTGATGCCGGTGAGCTCGTACCAGGTGGCCACGGTGCAGCCGGGACCGCCGCGGCCGAGCGTCTCGTTGGTCATCGCCAGGCCCGTGGTCGCGGGGTAGACGTGCTTCGTCTTCGGGTCGGTGCACTTCGGGATCTTCAGCAGTGTGTCGCGCGGCATGCTGATCACCGACATGTTGCTGCGGTCGGCGGAGAGATGGAGCAGCATCTGCACATCGGCCAGCGGCGGCGCCCCGAAGGTGTCCTTGGCCCCTCCGAGCTTCTGGTTCTCCTTGGAGTCCCGCGCGTCCGAGCCGATGAGCAGGATGTTCAGCGGGGTCTGACCGGCGGCATTGGCCTTGTGTTCGGCCATCTTCTTGTCGCCGATGTTCAGGTCCTCTTTCTTGAGGTTCCCGTTGAGGTGCTCGTAATAGAGGTATCCGGCGCCCGCGCCGCCGAGTATGAACAGCGCGAGAACCGCGGCGACCCAGCGCAGTACTCTGCGCTTGCCCTTCTTGCCACGCCGTTTGGAACCGCCGCGCCGATGGCCGCTGTCCGCCAGGGCGGACCGTCCGCCGGACGCGCCGGAGTCCGGACCCTTCTCCGGGGCGTCCTCATAGAGCCCGTCGTCCCAGCCGAGTTGGCCGGCGTGCCGGACGCGTGGTCGCGTCCCCTCCCCGGGTGTACTGCTCCGTCCCACCAGGACCCCCCTGCTGCTCAGACTCGTGGTTTGGCGCAGTGACCCGGTGTCACTTGGCGCACTCTGCCTTGTCGGCGTTTGCTTGCTGAATGTCCGTCGGCACCTTTGCCGGTCCCGTGATGGGAACGCCCGGGCCCTCGAAGTCGGCGCCCAGCGTCAGCACCATCGCCTGGAGCCCCTCGGCGTCCGTGGTGCCCTTCTTCATGGCGGAGCCGGGCAGGCCCATCATGGCGGCCAGCGCACGGGCCTGGTCCGCCTGGTTCGGCGCGTACTCCAGGGTCGTCTTGTCGATCTTCGCCGGGGCGTTGGCCTTGTTCGTGGACTTGAGCACGCCCTGCTCGGTCTGCAGCCAGGTGACCGTCTTCTGCGCGCCACCGGCGATCTTGCCGCCGTTGAACACATCGACACGTACATCGGCTGCGGCGGCCTTGGGGCCCTTGAGGAGCGCGTTCTGCTTGCTCTTCGCGTCCTTCTTCTGCGACTTCACCTCGGTCAGCGAGGTGTCCTCGCGCATCATCGCGAAGAGCTGGTCCGCCTTCTCCGGATGCAGCACCACCGTGATGGGCTTCGGCTCGGCCGGGTTGTCTATCACCGGGACCGTCACGAAGGTGATGTTCTTCGTGTCGACCTTGCTGAGCTCCGTGGCCAGCGACACCAGCTTCGTCCCTGTGCCGATGGCCTTGTCGACCGTGAGGGCCTTGGTCGCCGCGTCCGCCAGCTTGTACAGCTTCGTCGGGCTGGTCAGGGTGTCGTCCGACTGCATCTGCCGGATCATCGAGCCGATGAACTGCTGCTGCACCTTGATCCGGTCCAGGTCGCTCTTATTGCCGAAGCTGTGCCGGGTCCGTACGAACGCCAGCGCGTCCTCGCCCTGGATCTTGCTCTCACCCTCCGGCAGGTCCAGGTGCGAGTCCTTGTCCTTGACCGGATGTGCCAGGCAGACCTTGACCCCGCCAACCGCGGTGGACAGCTCCTTCACCGCGTTGAAGTCGACCATCATGAAGTGGTCGGGCTTCAGGCCGGTGATCTCCTCGACCGTACGCATGGTGCAGCCCGGGTCGCGGCCGTCCTGGCCGAGGCTGACGTTGAAGCGGACGTTCTGCGTACCCGGAATGATCTTCTTCGAGCCGTCCGGCTGCACGGCGGTGCAGTCCGGGATGTCGGTGATCAGGTCGCGGGGGATGCTGAGCGCCGTCGCGTTGGTGCGGTCCTTGGAGACGTGGAAGAGGATGTTGGTGTCGGCGTGGCCCACGCTGCCCTTGTCGCCGTATCCCTCGTTGCCCTTACCGGTGCGCTTGTCGGTCCCGATGATCAATATGTTGACCGGGGCGTCGTTGTCGAAGACGTTCTTGTTGCCGGCGCCGCCGATGTCGACGGTGTTCAGGTTGCCGTTGAAGTGCTGGTAGAGCGCGTATCCGCCCACCGACAGGCCGACCAGTACGAAGGCCATCGTGCCGCCCGTCCACAGCAACGCCTTCTTGCGGCGCGCCTTGGGGGCTTTGCGGCTGCGGCGGCCCGTGCTCTCGCCGGGGCCCGAACCCTCCTGGCCGCGCGGGCCATTGGCCGAACGACGGCTGCGCTGCCCCGGCACCTCGCGGCGCGGAGCGGACCCGTGCCTGTCACGGGCCGGACCCCGGCGCTCACCATCGCCGTCACGAGTCGTGGCTCCGCGCTCGTCGCCACCGTCGCGGACCGGTTCTCTGCGACGGGGGATGCGCGGGCCCGACGCCTGGGAAGCGCCGGCCGAATCCGCTCCGGAATTATTCAGTCGCAGTTCGTAATCGCCGGTGTGCGGGTTGAGGACCCACTGGTCTGCGGGGTCGAATTCATCCGCCCGCCCACGGCTTTGCGCATCCACGGTTTCTTGTGTCCTCCGTCGGTGCCACGCGAGGCGCCTCCCCCGATCAGGCGCTCGATCTTTCGCTCCAGAAGTGCGCGGCCTGGCGGCCGGAAGCACCGGATCGCGTCACACTATCGGCCCGGTTCGGCGTCGAGCGACGAGCGTGACAAATTCCACGGTCCTTACAACTGGTCATTCTGCCCATTACACGCCGATCACCGGCTTCTGCTTGGGAATTGCTTTACTGCTTGCACAGGTCGGCCGCCGCGTTGTTGCCCGAATAGGTCGGTGTGGGACTCGGGCCCGCAGCGTCCGGCGTATCGGTCGCGGCATTGTTTTTCCCGTTGTTCTTCCCGTCGTCACCCTTGAGCCGGTCCGCCGGGACCACGGCGACCGGAGTGTCCTCGCGCAGCCGCTTGAAAAGACGTTTCGCGTCGGGCTGGACGAGTTCGTCCCGGTTCGGGTCGGCAACGTACGGCTGCCGGGGCACGGTCAGGAACTGCACCTTGTCGGTCGGTACCTCGCGCAGGCCGCGCACCAGCTCGTACAGGTCCTTGAGGCTGTCCAGGCCCGGGTCCGTGGTCAGCGCCTTGGTGGCCGCGTCCAGCACCGGGTAGAGACGGGTCGGATTGAGCAGGACGCCGTTGCTCTGCACCTTGTTCACCAGCGCGCCCAGGAACTGCTGCTGGCGGTCCATCCGGTCGGTGTCGCTGCCGTTGCCGATGGACTTGCGGGCCCGTACGTACCCCAGCGCCTGCTCGCCGTTGAGCTTCTGGCGCCCGGCGGGGAGCTTCAGATGGGCGTCGGCGTCATCGACCGGCTTCTTGAGGCAGACCTCGACACCGTGCACGGCGTCGACCATGTCCTTGAAGCCGTTGAAGTCGACGACCATCTGGTGGTCGATCCGGACGCCGGTCAGCTTCTCGACCGTACGGGTCGTGCAGGCGGTGCCACCGAACTCGAAGGCCCAGTTGAATTGGGCGAATTGTTTCTTCGTGGCCGTGCCGTCCGGTTTGTGGCAGACCGGGATCTCCACCATCAGATCGCGCGGCAGGGACATCGCTGTGACGCTCTTCCGGTCCGCGGCGAGGTGCAGCAGGATCGTGGTGTCCGAGCGCTGGCTGCCGCCGTCGTCACGACCGTACTTGCGGTTGTCACCGGCCCGGCTGTCGGAGCCGATGAGCAGAATGTTCTCCGCGTCGTGCACCACGGAGGCGGGCCGCTCCCGCTCGTACACCTTCAGTTCGGCGGCTGCCGAGGTGTCGGTCCTGATGTTTCCGTCGAGCTTCCTGTACAGCCACCAGCCGACGCCCGCGGAGGCCAGGACCACGAACGAGACGCCGAGCGCGGTCCAGCGCAGCCAGTGGCGCCTGTGCCCGGCGAGGGGCTCCGGGACGGCGCCGGAGCCGTCCCCGGCCTGCGACGTGCCCTCGCCCACAGCCGAGTCGTCGGATTCGTCCGGCGGGCCGGCGCTTTCGCTCACGTCTGCGTCCATCCTTCACGTTCGGCGGCGCGCTGGGCCGCCGGTCGCAGAAGTAGACGGCTGAACCTCACGCTTGGTTGTGTCCCGAGTGGTCTGTACCGCCGATCATGTACCGGAGTTGAAGCGCAGCCCTGAGGGCTCGACCCGGTATGGGCCGGACGAGTGGTCCTCAGGGCGCTTGTCATGCAGCGGTGTCGGTGACCCGTTCGCTCTCGACGCGCTTCGCCAGTCCGTCCTCGCCCAGCTGCCCCAGATGCCGGCACAGGACCACGGACCCCCCGGCCGCCAGCGGCGCGAACAGCCCCGCACTCAGGCCTTCCCAGGTGTCGTACGTACGTCCCGTCAGCAGTCGCGACCCGGCGGTCAGGCCGAGACCGGCCGCATCCTCGCGGGCCCGCGCGAGCAGTTGCGCCGCCGTCAGCTCGACACCGCCCACCGTCAGCGCGGGGGCGTCCGGGTCCACGGGTGCGAACGGGGTGAACCGGTCGCCCTGGCTCGGCACCTCGACCGCGTAGTCCGCAAAACCCTCGGGTGCCTGTGGGAACCTGCCGCCCAGCGGACGCAGTGCCAGGGCGACCCGCTCGCCGCGGCAGGCGCGCGCGGCCTCCAACGTGTCCGGACCGCTGACGACGAGGTCGGCGCCGGCCGGGTCGCCCTGCACGTCGGCGATCACGCCGACCGAGGAACAGGCGAGCAGCCAGACCGCGGACTGCCAGTGCGCGGGCAGCAGAAGGGCGAGCCGGTCGCCGGGTTCCGCGGCGAGGTCGCCCTGCAGAAGGTTGGCGGTCTTGGCCACCCAATTGGCGAAGGTGGCCACCGACAGTTCGACGCGTTCTCCGGTGGCGTCGTCGTAGAAAGTGACCAGGGGGCGGGCCGGGTCCGCGGCAAGCGCGGAACGCAGCAGGTCGGCGGGGGTGCGGTCGGTGGCGTTCATCCGCGCAAGGGTACGCGGCGGTGCCGGGCCCAGTGGGGCCGACGGGCGCCGGGTACACCGGTTCGGCAGACGGCCCGTCAATTGTGCAGAGATACCCCGGTAGCCGGAGTTGTCGGAATGTGCCCAGGATCGTTTGTATGCGTGCCTTCATTGCATCCTCGATCGGTGTCACCTGTGCGGTCTTTCTCGCACTGCCGTCGGCCGTGCCCGCGGGCGCCGTCCCCGACACCGCCCCCGCCGAGTCCGTCGAGCCCCCCGATGTGCCGGGCTCGACGCAGTCCCTGCCGCTGTCGCCGCTGCCGGCACCGTCCGGCCGGGCCACCGGCGAATCCACCCGGACCGCCGAGGCCGCCGAACAGGGGCTGTCCGAGCACGAGGTCCGCCCCTTCTCCCTGGTCGGCGTCGTCTGGGACGACGTGGACACCGAGCTCCACGGCACCGTCCAGGTCCGCACCCGTGCCATCGGCACCACCCGCTGGTCGGACTGGCAGGACCTGGAGACGCACAACGCCGAGCACGCCGCGGACCCCGGGAGCGCCGAGCGTGAGTCCGGGACCGTCCGGGGCTCCACCGCCCCGCTCTGGGTGGGCGACTCGGACGGCGTCGCGGTCCGCGTACGCCCGGAATCCACCGACCCGCAGGACCGGAATGCCCCCGCCGTGCCGCTGCCCACCGGTCTGCGCCTCGAACTCGTCGACCCCGGCAAGGACCCGCAGCCACTCCCCGCGGCGGGCGCCGGGGCCGGGGACACCGGCGACGGCCGAACCACACCGCTCGACGGAAGCGTGCTCCCCGCCCTGAGCAAGGCGGAGACCGAGGCACGCAGCGAGGCGGAGGCCGGACTCGCGCCCGGCGCCCAGCCGTACATCGGACCCCGGCCGCGCATCATCACCCGTAAGGGCTGGGGAGCCGACGAGAAGCTCAGGGAGCGCGGCTTCGTGTACACCAAGAGCGTCAAGGCCGCGTTCATCCACCACAGCGCCACGGGCAACAACTACAAGTGCACCCAGGCGCCCGCCGTCCTGCGAGGCGTCTACCGCTACCACGTCAAGAGCGCCGGCTGGCGCGACATCGGCTACAACTTCGCCGTCGACAAGTGCGGAAACATCTACGAAGCACGTGCCGGAGGCGTGACGAAGGCCGTCCTGGGCGCGCACACGCGCGGCTTCAACAGCAACAGCACGGGCATCGCAGTGCTCGGAACCTTCACCGGTTCGAACCCGCCCGCCGCCGCGGTGAACGCCATCGCGAAGCTCACCGCATGGAAGCTCGGCCTGTTCGGAGCCGACCCGCGGGGCAGGACCACACTCGTCTCGGGCGGCGGGAACAAGTTCAAGAAGGGAAAGAAGGCCGAACTCAACGTCATCTCCGGCCATCGGGACGCCTTCGCAACCGAATGTCCCGGAGCGCGTCTCTACAAGAAGCTCGGCTCGGCCCGGACCAGCTCCGCCCATCTGCAGGGCCGCTGAACGGAACACCGCGGAAGGCTGCTGCGGACCGCTGCGAGCTGCTGACCGGGGACGACCGGACCGGTCTGCATACACTGGCCAGCCGAAACCAGGCCAGGCCCCACCAGGAAGCAGAGTCAGTGCTGTGACAGAGGCAAGAGAAGCGATCCTCCTGGTCGGCGGCAAGGGAACCAGGCTGCGCCCGCTCACGGTGCACACTCCCAAGCCCATGGTTCCGGCGGCGGGCGTCCCGTTCCTCACGCACCAACTGGCGCGCGCCCGGGCCGCCGGGGTCGAGCACATCGTGCTCGCGACGTCATATCTGGCGGAGGTCTTCGAACCGTACTTCGGGGACGGTTCGTCGCTCGGTCTCCACATCGAGTACGTCACCGAACGCGAACCGCTCGGCACCGGCGGAGCGATACGCAACGTCGCGTCCCGGCTCACCGCAGGCCCCGACGAACCGGTGCTCATCTTCAACGGCGACATCCTCACCGGCCTCGACATCCGGACGCTGGTCGCCTCCCACACCACATCCGGAGCGGATGTCTCCCTCCACCTCACCCGGGTCGAGGACCCGCGCGCGTTCGGTCTCGTACCGACGGACGGCAGCGGCAGGGTCACCGCGTTCCTGGAGAAGCCCGAGACGCCCGAGGAGATAGTCACCGACCAGATCAACGCGGGGGCGTACATCTTCCGCCGGTCGGTCATCGACACCATCCCGGCCGGCCGCCCGGTCTCCGTCGAGCGCGAGACCTTCCCCGGACTGCTCGCCTCCGGCGCACACCTTCAAGGAATGGTCGACTCCACGTACTGGCTGGACCTCGGTACCCCGCAGGCCTTCGTACGCGGCTCCGCCGACCTGGTCCTGGGCCGCGCACCCTCCCCGGCCGTCCCCGGCCGCTGCGGCGACCAGCTCGTCCTGCCGACGGCCTCCGTCGCCTCCGATGCCAAACTCAGCGGCGGTACGGTCATCGGAGAGGGCGCCCTGATCGGCGAAGGAGCCCGGATCGACGGCTCCGCGGTCCTGGCCGGCGCGGTCGTCGAACCGGGAGCCGTGATCACGGACTCGCTGGTCGGAGCCGGTGCCAGGATCGGCAGCCGTACGGTGCTGACCGGCGCGGTCATCGGGGACGGGGCCCGGGTCGGCGCCGACAACGAACTGCGCGACGGCATCCGCATCTGGTGCGGGGCTGTCCTGCCGGACGCCGCGGTGCGCTTCTCGTCCGACGAATAACCGGGCACCCGCCACTGCGCTTACCCTCGACAGGCACCCCCGACGACTGAGGACCTCATCGTGGCAGGACGATTCGCACCCCGCAGTGCCCCTCGCGCGGCCGTCCCCCACCAGGCGGCGGCTCCGGCGACGGACGCGCTGACCCGCGACTGGACCCCGCCCGGCCCGCTCGACCTGCGCCTGGTCCTGGGCCCGCTGCGCCGCGGCCCCGCCGACCCCACCTTCCGGATGACCCGGGACGGCGCGGTCTGGCGGGCCGGCCGCACACCCGCGGGCCCCGGAACCCTCCGCGTCACGGCCCGGGACGGCCGGATCGAGGCGGCGGCCTGGGGACCGGGCGCACCCTGGCTGCTGGACCAGCTCCCGGCACTGCTCGGCGCGACGGACGACCCGGACGCCTTCCGCCCGCGCCACCGGCTGCTCGCCCTGACCCGGCACGGCCGCCCCGGCCTGCGCCTGCTGCGCACCGGCCTGGTCATGGAGTCCCTGATCCCATCGGTCCTCGAACAGAAGGTCACCACGGACGAGGCCTACCGCGCCTGGCGCTACCTGGTCCGCAAGCACGGCACCCCGGCGCCCGGCCCCACGAACCACGCCGCGTTCACCGCTCTCGGCCTGCACGTCATGCCGGACGCCCGCACCTGGTCCCTGATCCCGTCCTGGGAATGGCACCGTGCAGGCGTCGACGCCAAACGCTCGGCCACGATCCTGCGCGCCGTACGCGTGGCCCGCCGCTTGGAGGAGGCGGCCGCCATGGAACTCCCGGAGGCCATGGCCCGCCTGGAACTGATCCCCGGCATCGGCCCCTGGACCTCGGCCGAGACCCTCCAACGGTCAAACGGCGCGGCGGATGCGGTCACGGTCGGCGATCTCCACCTCCCCGGCATCGTCGGCCACGCCCTGGCAGGCAACAGAAACGCCGACGACGAAGAGATGCTGGCCCTCCTCACCCCCTACGAGGGCCAACGCCACCGAGCCACCCGCCTCATCCTCCTGTCGGGTCACACCCCGCCCCGCCGGGCCCCTCGAATGACTCGAGGCGACATCGCGCGCCTGTAACGGCAGAGGCCCCGTCGCCCCGTCCGGCATCTTCATCCGGCGCGGCATCTCCATCGGGTCACCTCACCGCACCGCGACAAACCCCTCCGCGTCCCGCCCCACCCGAGCCACAGGCTGGGCGGCCGCCCGCCCCACCGCGACCGCCCCCAACGGATCCCACGACCCCGGCAGATCCAGCACCTCACGCACCACATCGCGGCAGAACATCGTCGACGACACCCACGCCGAGCCGAGCCGCTCGCCCGCCAGCGCCACCAGGAAGTTCTGGATACCCGCACCCGCGGCGACCACGAACATCTCGCGCTCCGCGGTGTCCCGCCGCTCGTCCCCGTATGTGTGGGAGCCGTCCATCACCAGACACGGCACCACCAGATACGGCGCCCGGCGCAGCACATCGCCCCGCCGCACCCGCTTCGCGATCGACTCCTCGTTCCGGCCGTCCCGGCGAAGATCCGCGATCCAGGCGTTCCGCATCGCGTCGAGAAGCCGGGTCCGCGACTCCTCGGACTCCAGCAGGACGAACCGCCACGGCGTCGTGTGGTGCGGCGCCGGTGCCGTCACCGCCGCGGCCACGGCCCGCCGCACCGCCCCAGGGTCCACCGGATCGTCGGTGAACTCGCGCACCGTACGCCGCAGGGTCACCGCTTCCCGTACCGCTTCCGACGTACCGAGCCGGAACATGTCGTCGGCCGCGACCCGCACCATCGCCCGGGCACCGCCCGCGGAGTCCGTCGGGTCCACGACATGGCCGAGCCCCCGTACCACGGCGACCGGCAGCCCTGAAGCCTTGCCCTTGACCAGATCACCGGCCGAGGCCAGCTCATCGGCGGTGGCGACCACGGTCGCGCTCAGCGGATTGCCGTACGCATCCGTACCGCCGCGCAGATCGTCCAGCACCAGGACCCCGGCCGCCCCGATCGCGACATCGGTCAGCCCGTTGCGCCATGGGCGCCCGAAGGTGTCCGTGACAACGACCCCGACCTCGACGCCGAGGGCGTCCCGCAGCCCGTCCCGGATGGCGCGCGCCGAAGCGTCCGGGTCCTCGGGCAGCAACAGCACTGTTCCGGCGGGGGTGTTCGAGGCATCGACCCCGGCCGCGGCCATGACGAGACCCTGCCGGTTCTCGACGATCCGCAGCGTGCCGCGCCGCGCCACCACCCGTACCGTCTCGGCGTCGATCGCCGCCTCCCGGTCGGTGGCCTCGACGATCCGGCCCTCCGCCTTGGAGACGATCTTCGAGGTGACCAGCAGGACGTCGCCGTCGGCCAGCCCCGGCTCGGTGGCGGCGATCAGCTTCGCCAGATCGTCCCCGGCCCGCACCTCGGGCATCCCGGGCAGCGCCCAGACCCGGTAGGACGGCGCCGGGGAAGAACCGGAGGACTCGGCGCTCACGCCCGTACCTCCTCGGCCAGCACCAACGCCTGCCGGGCCATCTCCGCCGTCGCGTCGACATCGGTCATCATCAGCGGCACGGAACGGCAGCGGATGCCCGCGGCCTCCACCTCGTCGACCGCCCCGGCGTCCACCGTGTCGACGAGCCACC
Source organism: Streptomyces sp. NPDC088246 (assembly GCF_044741025.1). Lineage (NCBI taxonomy): Bacteria > Bacillati > Actinomycetota > Actinomycetes > Kitasatosporales > Streptomycetaceae > Streptomyces > Streptomyces sp. NPDC088246. Next base: position 19,900 of record NZ_JBIURV010000048.1, on the reverse strand, counting down.
CGTCGAGCAGCCCGGAACCGTAGTGCGTGGCCACGGCCGAAGCCGTCGACTCGACGCCCACCGCGGCGAGCACCTTGTCCGCCATACCGCGCACGGGCGCGTCCCCGACGATGGGGGAGAGGCCGACGACCGGCACCCCGGCCTCGGCGATCGCCTCCCGGATGCCGGGTACGGCAAGAATCGTCCCCACGGACACGACGGGGTTGGACGGCGGGAAGAGGATGACGTCGGCCTCGGCGATGGCCTCCAGTACGCCAGGCGCCGGCTTGGCCTGCTCGGCGCCGACCGGCACGATCGCCTGCGCCTCGACCGAGGCGCGCAGCTTCACCCAGTACTCCTGGAAGTGGATCGCCCTGCGCTCGCCGTCGATGTCGACCGCCACATGCGTCTCGACCCGGTCGTCGGACATCGGCAGCAGCCGGACCCCCGGCTTCCAGCGCGCACAGAGCGCCTCGGTGACGGCGCTCAGCGGATAGCCCGCGCCCAGCATCTGGGTACGGACGATATGCGTCGCGAAGTCGCGGTCGCCGAGCCCGAACCATTCGGGCCCCACGCCGTAGGCCGCGAGCTCCTCCTTGACCTGGAAGCTCTCGTCCGTACGCCCCCAGCCCTGCTCCTCGTTGATGCCACCGCCGAGGGTGTACATCACGGTGTCGAGGTCGGGGCAGACCTTCAGCCCGAACAGATGGATGTCGTCACCGGTGTTGCCGATCACCGTGATGTCCGCGTCGGGCGCGGCCTGCTTGAGGCCACGCAGAAAACGAGCACCACCGATACCGCCGGCCAGAACCACAATGCGCATGTACAGCAGTTTGTCAGGCGGGTACGACATCCATGGCCGCCGGGGCGCATTGTGCCGCGTGCATCGGCATCTCGGTCAGACCCGGGTAGTAGATGTGCAGACTGACGGCCGGTTCGAGAGAGTCGTTGACCACTTCGTGCACATAGCCGGGTGCGAAGACGCGCTGCGCGCCCGAGTCCAGCGCCCGCGTCCCGCGCTCGGTCTGCTCGGTCAACTGACCGTCCAGGATGGTCAGTACGCCGGAGGACGGACCGTGGTCGTGGCGCCCGCTGCCCTGGCCGGGCACCCAGCTCAGCAGCCAGACCTCGTAACCGAGTGGGGTCTCCCCTGCTCGAGCGGGGCCGAGAGCTTGGGGAACTGTGCGCAGCCGGCGGTACCAGCGGGTGGTGGTGTCGTACCGGACGAGCGGGGCCCACAGCGCGCGGTCGGCGGCGATGCTGCGGGCGAGTCCGACGAACTCGGCCACGGTGGAGGGGTGCTCGCGGGGCGGCTGGAGGAGGTGCTGGACCTCAAGGATGTCGCCGGCGATCTGAAGGTCGCTGTCGCTGTTCATGGAAGCGGTGGTTCCTCGGCATGGGGGTGCATGTGCGGGGTGTCTCGGAGACCGGAGAGCCGCGGAGGCGCAGAGAGAAAGCTCTACGGAGAAGCTCTGCAAGGGAGGAGCTGGATCAGAGCGGGTGCCCTACGGCATCAACAGCTGTGACAGCTGGAACAGCAACAGCGCGCCTGGACAGCGGTGCGGAACCCACGGATGTGGGTGGCGTACATCGCTGCGGTCGCTGGCATGCAGTCAAGGAGACCGGCTCGATCCTCCGCTGTCAACCCAATGCCCGATTTGGGGGTAATGTTTCACCTCATCCGGTTACTGCGGACAGGGAAAGGTTTGTGCGGCCGTCACGGCGGAGATGTGGCGCATCAACCGCGTCCCCAAACGTCGTTGGGGCCTCGTGACCCGACTGTGATCTTGATCGCTTCGGTGATCGAATCGAAACATGAGGGTGGCCCCGGTCGTCTCACTCGGTGAGAGAGGGGGCGCGGTGAGCCCCGTGGCATATGTCAGGTTTTTGGTGATTTGCACACTTTCCGCATACCCTTGGTTCCGCAGAGTGAATACCGGGGCCAATAGCAGATCTTCGCTTGACTGGCCTGGAGCTACACACTTGTAATTTCACTCGTGTCGTTCGGCCGCAATCAGCAACGGCTGCATCACGGGGACGCAAGAGACAGACGAGGGGCGCACATGACCGAGCTGTTCCAGCAACTGCTGGTCGAGGACGCGGACGAGGAACTCGGCTGGCAGGAGCGCGCACTGTGCGCCCAGACCGATCCCGAGTCCTTCTTCCCCGAGAAGGGCGGATCCACCCGCGAGGCCAAGAAGGTCTGTCTCGCCTGTGAAGTCCGGTCCGAATGCCTTGAGTACGCGCTTTCCAATGATGAACGGTTCGGAATCTGGGGCGGCCTTTCGGAACGTGAACGGCGCCGCCTGAAGAAGGCCGCCGTCTGACCGCGGACCACCGGAACAACTGAGCACCGCGTACGAAGCGCGCACCGGCCGCCCACCGGACCGCGACCGATCACGGCCCGTCGCCTGCACTCCCCCCGCAGGCGACGGGCCATTGCTGTGCCCACCACCGCTCCACCACCGTCCTCGTTCAACCGCTCGGCGGCACCGCGGCTGTCCGTACCGTTAGTGTGGGGCCCCGTCCGAGACGCGCCAACGCCCCGACGGAGCGCGCGTGTACACCGATGCAGCCCCCGGGGGGACGCCCCCCGGACCCGGCCGGAGGGCCCGTACCTCGATGTCCGTGCACAGCCAATCGACGGCGCCGTACGCGGCTGCCGCCGCCCCAGAGTTCCCCCGGCATGTCGTCACCGCCGTGCTCGTCTCCCACGACGGCGCGCGCTGGCTGCCCGACGCGCTCGCCGGGCTGCTCGGGCAGGAACGCCCCGTACAGAACGTCGTCGCCGCCGACACCGGCAGTGCCGACGACTCCGCGCGGCTGGTCACCGAGGCCCTCGGCGCCGAACGCGTCCTGCACCTCGCGCGCCGTACGAGCTTCGGCACCGCCGTCGACGAGGCGACCCGCACGGCCGGCGTCCTCACCGCCGAGGACCTGCCGTACCTGAAGCGCCCCAGCAGCTGGGACCCCGTCAGCAGGTCCTGGCGCGACGACGCGTACGACCTGCCCGAACTGCCGCACGGCGAACCGGTGCAGTGGCTCTGGCTGCTCCACGACGACTGCGCACCCGAACCCGACGCGCTCGCCGAGATGCTGCGCGTCGTCGATACCGACCCGCACGCCGCGATCGTCGGCCCCAAGCTCCGCGGCTGGTACGACCGCAAACAGCTGCTCGAAGTCGGCGTCTCCATCGCCAACAGCGGTCGCCGCTGGACCGGACTCGACCGGCGCGAGCAGGACCAGGGCCAGCACGACCAGGTCCGTACCGTGCTCTCCGTCTCCACCGCGGGCATGCTGATCCGCCGTGACATCTGGGAGGAGCTCGGCGGGTTCGACCGCGGGCTCCCGCTGATGCGTGACGACGTCGACCTGTGCTGGCGCGCGCACACCGCCGGACACCGGGTGCTCGTCGCCCCCGACGCCATCCTCAGGCACGCCGAGGCCTCCGCCCGCGAGCGCCGCCCCATCGACTGCGCAGGACGCTCGGTCGCCTCACCGCACCGTGTCGACAAGGCAGGCGCCGTCTACACGATGCTGGTCAACGCACGCGCCAAGGCCCTGCCCTGGGTGATGCTCCGGCTCGTCCTCGGCACCCTGCTGCGTACCCTCGCCTATCTCGTCGGCAAGGTGCCCGGCCAGGCCCTCGACGAGGTCGCCGGGCTCTTCGGCACCCTGCTGCGCCCCGGGCGGATCCTCTCGGCCAGGCGCAGCCGCGGCAAGGGCGCCGTCGACCAGGCCGAACTGCGCGGCCTCTTCCCGCCGCCCGGAGCCACCGTCCGCGCCACCGTCGAGCAGGTCGCAGGAAACTTCGGCGGCGGTTCCGATGCCGACGCGGGCGGCTCACGGCACGGCGCCGTGGAGTCCGGTCCCGGTGGCGACGACGCCGACTTCCTGGAGATCGAGCAGTTCGCGCGGCTGAAGCGGATCGGGCGCAAGCCGGGCCCGGTGCTCTTCGTCCTTCTGCTGTTCGTCTCGCTCGTCGCCTGCCGCAGCCTGCTCGGTGGCGGAGCGCTGGCGGGCGGCGCACTGCTGCCCGCGCCCGCCGACGTCTCCGACCTGTGGGGCAGGTACGCGGACGGCTGGCACACGGTCGGTACCGGCGGCACGCAGACCGCACCGCCCTACCTCGCCGTCATCTCGGCCCTGTCCGCGCTGTTCCTCGGCTCGACCGGCTTCGCGCTCACGCTGCTGCTGGTCTGCTCGGTCCCGCTCGCCGGGCTCACCGCGTACTTCGTCTCCCGGCCGCTGCTCGAATCAAGACTGCTGCGGGCCTGGGCGAGCATTGCGTACGCCTTCCTGCCCGCCGCGACCGGCGCACTGGCGACGGGGCGCCTCGGCACCGCCGTACTGGCCGTCCTGCTCCCACTGATCGCCCGCGCCGCCGTCTCCGCGCACGGCATGCGCGCCGTCGGCGACGCCCGCGGCAGCTGGCGCGCCACCTGGGCGTACACGCTGCTCCTCACCTTCGCGATGGCCTTCACGCCCATCGTCTGGCCGCTCGCCGTGGTCCTCGGCATCGGGGTGCTCGCACTGCGCCGCGACGACATCGCCGCGTACGGGCTCCGCTTCCTCGCCGCGATCGGCACCCCGCTGCTGGTTCTCGCGCCCTGGTCGCTCTCGCTCCTCACCAGCCCGTCCGGCTTCCTGAAGGAGGCGGGCCCGGAGATCGGTACGGGCACGGCCTCCGCACTCGACCTGCTCGGCATCAGCCCCGGCGGCCCCAAGGCCGCGGGCGGTGTGCTGCTGCTCGGCATCGTGTTCGCCGCGCTGGCGGCGCTGCTGCGCGGGGAGCGGCAGTTCGCGGTACGCACCGCGTGGGCGGTCGCGCTCGTGGCACTGGTCTTCGCCGCTCTCGCCAACGGCTCGGGCTGGGCGGGCCCCGCCACCCTCGTCTATGGCATCGCGCTGATCGTCGCCGCGCTGGTCGGCGCGGACGGCGCCCGGGTACGCGTCGCCGAGCTCAGCTTCGGCTGGCGCCAGCCCGTCGCCGCACTGATCGCTCTCGCCGCGGGCCTCGCCCCGGTGCTGGCCGCCGCCGGCTGGATGATCGGCGGCGCCGCGGGCCCGCTGGAGCGCCGCGACCCGGTGCAGGTGCCCGCGTTCGTCGCGGAGGAGAGCACCACCCGCGACCAGCCGCGCACCCTGGTCCTCGGCGGCACATCGCCCGCTGCCGTCTCGTACACCCTGGTACGCGGCTCCGGCGCGCGGCTCGGTGACGCAGAATTGGTCGAGGCGGGCGGCAGCAACAGCCACCTCGACAAGGTCGTCGCCAATCTGGTCGCGGGCTCCGGCGCCGACCAGGGCAGCCAGCTCAGCGGATTCGCGATCCGTTACATACTGGTACGGGACGGCGCTCCGAAGGAGATGAGCCGGGTCCTCGACGCGACCCCGGGCCTCAGTCGGCTGAGCCAGCTGGACGGGAGTGCGCTGTGGCGGGTCGACCGGCAGGTCGCCCGCGTCATGATCATCCCGTCCGGCGCCGACGAGGAACCGCTGCCCGTGGGCTCCCTCCCCGTCGAGGCGCACACAAAGATTCCGGCAGGCGGCTCCGGCCGGGTGCTGCGGATCGCCGATGCCGCCGACCCCGGCTGGGAGGCCACGCTCAACGGGCGCGCCCTGACCCGGAAGACCGTCGACGGCTGGGCCCAGGGCTTCGAGCTTCCCGCCGAGGGCGGCACCCTGGACCTCACGTACAACACCCCGCTCACCCACACCGCCTGGATCTGGGCCCAGGCCGCGCTGGCCGTGGTCCTGGTGGTCCTCGCCCTGCCCGGCCGCCGCCGGGAGATCGACGACGACCTGCCCGAGGAGGACGTGGCGGTCGCCGCGGAGCCGGTCGCGGGCGAGGGGCGCCGGGCACGCAGGCTGCGCGCGGCCGCCCAGGCGGAGGCGGAGGCCGAGTCGGAGCCGGGCGGGGGCGCCGAGGCGGAGGCGGGGGAGTACATCCCCGCACAGCAGACGGCCGAACCGCATCCGCAGCAGACCGACGACCAGGAAGTGTTCGCCACGCAGGCCGACAGCGGCCAGTACCCGGCGGTGCCGCAGCAGCAGTACGGCGAATGGGACGCGCAGCAGTACCAGGGCGCCGACTACCAGCAGTACCAGGGCGAGCAGTACCAGGACGGCCAGTACGGCACGCAGCAGGAGCACCAGGCGACCGCCGACCCGTACCAGCAGAACGCCTACGACCCGTACGGCTACGCGCAGCAGCAACAGCAGTACGACCCGCAGGCCCAGTACGCCCCCCAACCCCCGCAGTACGACCCGCAGGCTCCGTACGACCCCCAGGCCCACTACGGCCAACAGGGCCAGTACGACCCGCAGAACCCCGACGAGAACCCCGCCCCGGGCCAGAACCCGTGGCCGACCGGTAACGCATCGCGAGGCGAGTCCGAGTGAAGTCCACCAGCCTGTCCCTCATCGCGGGCACCGTCGCCCTCGCCGCCGTCACCGGCTTCGCCGCGTTCACCGCGCCCGGCGACGGGGGCACGACGGAGACGAAGGCCGCCACCCGGCTGCCGGTGGAACGGTCCAGCCTGCTCTGCCCGGCGCCCGGTCTCTCGGACCTCGCGGAGACGACATACACGTCGTTCACCCCGGCGGGCGGCAGCGGCGGGGAGGCCGGTACGGCCGAACTGGAGCAGTCCACGTCCACGACGGCCGGCGACGCCACGGACAAGGACGGGAACAAGGACAAGAAGGACAAGGCGAAGGCGGATCCCGGAAAGCCGGTCGTCTCCCTCAAGGAGCCCGGCAAGCCGGCCACCGCCGACGAGTCCGGCTCCGACGCCCCCGCGCTGGTCGGCACCGCCACCGGCCGCCTGGCCCCCGGCTGGACCACCCAGCAGACCACCACGGTCGAGGCGGGCGGCGCCCGCGGCCTGCTCGGCGTCAGCTGCACCGGACCCGACACGGACTTCTGGTTCCCGGCCGCGAGCACCGCGAAGTCCCGCGAGGACTACGTCCACCTCACCAACCCCGACGACACCGCGGCCGTCGCCGACATCGAGCTGTACGGACCGGACGGCACCCTCAAGTCCGATGTGGGCGAGGGCATCACGGTGCCCGCCCGGTCCAGCGTCCCGGTCCTGATCTCCACGCTGACCAGCAAGGTGGCCGAGGACGTGACCGTCCACGTCACCACCCGTACCGGACGCGTCGGCGCGGTCGTCAGGGCCGCGGACGAAGAGGTCGGCAGCGACTGGCTGGCCGCCTCGGCCGACCCGACGGGCACCTTGGTGCTCCCCGGTATCCCGGCGGACGCCACCTCGGTCCGCCTGGTGGTCTTTGCATCCGGCGACGACGACGCCGATCTGAAGGTGAAACTGCTCGCCAAGAACGGCGCGATCTCCCCGGCCGGACACGAGGAACTCCACGTCAAGTCGAGGATGACCGCGGGCGTCGACCTGAAGGACGTCACCAGGGGCGAAGCCGGCTCCCTGCTGCTCACCCCGGCCCGGGGCGGAAAGGGCACCCCGGTGGTGGCCGCGCTGCGTGTGGTCCGCGGCAAGGGCGACGCACAGGAGGTCGGCTACATCCCGGCGACCGGCCCGGTGGGCGCACAGGCGACCGCGGCCGACAACCGGGCCAAGGGCTCCACCCTCTCGCTCACCGCGCCGGGCGCCACCGCCACCGTGAAGGTCACCGCCTCCGCCGGCAGCGGGGGCGGCGAACCGGCCGTCAAGACGTACACGGTCAAGGGCGGTACGACGCTCGCGGTCACCCCGCCCGTACCGTCCGGGCTCAAGGGCAGCTACGCGCTGACGGTGGAGACACAGTCGGGCGGCCCGGTCCATGCCGCACGCACGCTCGCCCTGCCGCAGGACGGCATCCAGATGTTCACCGTGCAGACCCTGCCGGACGACGGCGGAACGGTCGAGGTGCCCGCGGTCGAGCAGGACCTGTCGGTCCTGGACGACTGAGCGGGCGGTACGGGTGGGACCGGGCGCCGGGCCCGCTCGTACCGCCGCTCCTACTCCTGCCCGTACCGCGGATCGACCGACTCCGGCGAAAGACCGAGCAGGTCCGCGACTTGCTCCACCACGACCTCGTGCACCAGCAGGGCGCGCTCGTCGCGGCTCTTGGTGCGGATCTCGACGGGCCGCCGGTAGATGATGACCTGTGCGGGCTGGTCCTTCTCCGCCGAGACCGCACGCCCCAGCGGTACGGTCTCCTCCTGAGTCCCCGGCACATCGAGCACCATGAAGTCGACATCGGCCAGCTGCGGCCAGCGCCGCTCCAGCCGTTCCACCGAATCCTGCACGAGATCACGGAAGTTCTCCGCCCTGCTGGCCGAGAGCGGCACCTGGGGCGGGGCGACGGGCCCGCGCATGCCGCGGCCATGGCGGTCACGACGGCGGGGGCGCGGCTCGGACTGGTGGGGAGGTACGGGACTGTCCATCACTGACGCAGGGTAACTCTCTGCGGCGCAGGTGGATCGCTGCTCCCTGACGGGGCGTCGGCATGTCCAATCCTGAACAATCCGGCCAGACGGGAGGCCGTTTCAGGCCCAGCTCCTGACCATTGATCTCCTGCTGAATGACAGCTTTTGTGTCGAGTGGTGACCGGAATCGTTGCCGATACGGTCTGCGCCTCCGGGTTCCTCCGCAGGTCAGGAGGACTGTCCGGAAGGCGGTTGTGCCGGAGGTCACAGGGCGACACGGTGGGGTGACCTGAGGGAGAGTCGTCGCAGCCCGCTCAAGAGTGCGGTACCGTCCAACATCGTGAGCCCTGTACGTCGCTGTTCGCGCACCGCGTGCGGCCGCCCTGCCGTCGCGACACTGACGTACGTCTATGCCGACTCGACTGCGGTCCTCGGCCCGCTCGCCACCTACGCCGAGCCCCACTGCTACGACCTCTGTGCCGAGCACAGTGAGCGGCTGACCGCACCACGTGGCTGGGAGGTCGTCAGGCTCTCCGACCCCTCCGCTCCCACGCGCCCCAGCGGCGACGACCTCGAAGCGCTTGCCAACGCCGTACGGGAAGCGGCGCGGCCGCACGACCGCGGAACCGACGGCAGGGGCGGCGGCCCGCAGGCCGCGGACCCGATGGAGGTCGGTCGCCGTGGCCATCTGCGGGTGCTGCGCTCACCGGACTCCTGAGCACGCCGTGTCGTTCGGCGCGTCCCGCCCATGATGTCCCGTTCAAGTTTTCGCGTACGAGTCATTGACCGAAGCTTGTCGTGGACACGGCTATTCCCTCTCTCATGAAAAGCAGCTTTCCGCATCACGGAATCCGGGGAGGTCTGCGTGTTTGTCCAGCAACTCGAACCCGTAGCCGATTCCCTGCTGCGCAAGGTGCTGCCGTGGAGCCTGGGACTGCTGCTTGTGATGTGCCTGATCGTGCTGGCACAGAGCACGGCGGCGCTGGGCTGGATGCTGCCTTGAGCGGCACGGCACTCAACCCCGCCTGGCAATGAGGACAAAGCGGCAACCGCCGCCCCGGTCACCGTGGGCACAGCCGGGCAACCGCACAGCCGCAAGACCCCACGGCCCGCCCGAACAGCCGCCGGGTAGTTTGGGCGGTCCGCAGAAATCTCAGGAGGACCGGCCCGTGGCTGCTGATCTGTCGCAGATCGTCAAGGCGTACGACGTGCGCGGAGTGGTGCCCGACCAGTGGGACGAATCGCTGGCCGAGCAGTTCGGGGCGGCGTTCGTCGAGGTGACGGGCGCGGACGCGATCGTGATCGGCCACGACATGCGGCCCTCGTCGCCCGGTCTCTCGGGAGCCTTCGCGCGCGGCGCCGCGGTGCGCGGCGCGGACGTCACACTGATCGGCCTCTGCTCGACCGACCAGCTGTACTTCGCCTCCGGCAGCCTCGGCCTTCCCGGCGCGATGTTCACCGCCTCGCACAATCCGGCGCAGTACAACGGCATCAAGCTCTGCCGGGCGGGCGCCGCACCCGTGGGCCAGGACACCGGACTCTCCGAGATCCGCGCCCTGGTCGAGAAGTGGTCCGAGACCGGCACACCGCAACCGGCCGCCACCCCCGGCACCGTCACCGAGCGCGAGACGCTCCCCGACTACGCCGCGCACCTGCTGTCCCTGGTCGACCTCGCATCGATCCGCCCGCTGAAGGTCGTCGTCGACGCGGGCAACGGCATGGGCGGCCACACCGTCCCCACCGTCTTCGCGGAGCTCCCCGTCGACCTCGTGCCGATGTACTTCGAGCTCGACGGCACGTTCCCCAATCACGAGGCCAACCCCCTCGACCCGAAGAACCTCGTCGACCTCCAGGCCCGCGTCGTGGCCGAGGGCGCCGACCTGGGCCTCGCCTTCGACGGCGACGCCGACCGCTGCTTCGTCGTCGACGAGCGGGGCGCGGGCGTCTCCCCGTCCGCGATCACCGCCCTGGTCGCGGCCCGCGAACTCGCCCGTAACGGCGGCAAGGGCACCGTCATTCACAACCTGATCACGTCCCTCTCGGTCCCCGAGGTCGTCCGCGAGAACGGCGGAACCCCGGTCCGTACCCGCGTGGGCCACTCCTTCATCAAGGCGGAGATGGCCGAGCACGGCGCGATCTTCGGCGGCGAACACTCCGCGCACTACTACTTCCGTGACTTCTGGAACGCCGATACGGGCATGCTCGCCGCGCTCCACGTCCTGGCCGCGCTGGGCGGCCAGGACGGCACGCTGTCGGAACTGGTGGCCCAGTACGACCGCTACACCGGATCCGGCGAGATCAACTCCACGGTCGCCGACCAGCCGGGCCGCACAGCAGCGGTACGTGAATCCTTCGCACCCCGCGACGGTGTCACGACCGACGACCTGGACGGCCTGACGGTCACGGGACCGGACTGGTGGTTCAACCTCCGAGCCTCCAACACGGAACCCCTGCTGCGCCTGAACGTCGAGGCCCGGGACGAGCAGACGATGACGGCGGTACGGGACGAGGTGCTGGCACTGGTCCGGGAACGGGCCTCGTAGGGCGAGCCCGGCGGTTCCGCCCTGTCCGGCGATTCCGGCCCGCCCGGCAATGCCGGCCTCCCCGGCGTTTGAGGAGCGGGAACCGGCCCGGGCCGGTTCGGGAAGGAGCAGGCAGGGGAACGGCCGGCCGCAGGCGCCCACCCCGCCCCCGGCCCGGGCCGCATCCCCCGCACCCCGGCGGTAGGCTGACGTCGCCCGATCCGCGCGAACCCGAACCGCTTGTTCGAATGCTTGAAGGGACTCACCCCATGCCGCTCGAAGCCGGCCTTCTGGAGATCCTCGCCTGCCCGGCCTGTCACTCTCCGCTCGACGACCGGTCGGCAGCCGACAGCCCCGAGCTGGTCTGCACCGGCACGGATTGCGGTCTGGCCTACCCGGTACGGGACGGCATCCCGGTCCTCCTCGTCGACGAGGCCCGCCGCCCCGCGTAACGGCATCCGCGCCCCGCGCCCCGCACGGTGATCAGCACGTGATCGGAGGACCGTCCCCATGCTCGACGAGTCGCTGCTCGACGCCCCGGAAGCCCTGGCCCGAGCCGACCGCCGCGGCCTGCTCCGCGGCGCCGCCGAGGCCGGGGCCCGGGTCCGTACCGCCGCCCGGCACGCGGCGGAGGCCGGGATCGCCGCACTGAACCCGGAAGGCCGTCCCCGCGCCGTACTCGTCGCGGGCTCCGGCACCGCCGCGTCCGGCGTCGCCGACCTGATCACCGCCCTGGCAGGCGCCTCCGCGCCAGTCACCCGTATCCACCCCTCCGGGGTCGCCCCCGCCGCGGGCGCGATGCGCTGGACGCTGCCCGGCTGGGCCGGCTCCGTGGACCTGCTGCTCATCGTCACGGCCGACGGTTCCGAGCCGGGCCTCTCCCTTCTCGCCGAACAGGCGTACCGCCGCGGCTGCAGCGTCGTGGCCGTCGCCCCCCGCCAGTCACCGCTGCGCGAGGCGATCGACGGGGCGCACGGACTCGTGGTACCGATGGCCTCCGCCCCGCACGGCGAGTACGACGCCGAGACGTCGGCCGCGGGCCCCGGCACGCTCTGGGCCCTGTTCACCCCGCTACTCGCGCTGCTCGACCGGGTCGGCCTGGTCACCGCGCCCGCCGAGGCGCTGCAGGGTGTCGCCGACCGCCTCGACCGCACCGCGGAACGCTGCGGTCCCGCCATCGCCACGTACAGCAACCCGGCCAAGACCCTCGCTGCCGAACTCGCCGACAGCCTGCCCCTCATCTGGACGGAGGGCGAAGCCGCGGCCCCGGTCGGCCGCAGATTCGCCGCCGTCCTGGCCGAGCTGTCAGGCCGCCCGGCCCTCGCCGCCGAACTCCCCGAGGCGCTTCCCGCTCACGGCGCACTGCTGGCGGGCACATTCGCCGCCGGCGCCGACCCCGACGACTTCTTCCGCGACCGGGTCGACGAGCCGGAGCCCCTGCACGCCCGCGTCGTACTGCTCCGCGACCGACCCACCGGCGGCCTGAGCGCCGGGCCAGCCGCCCGCGAACTGGCCCTCGGCCACGACACGGCGATCAGCGAACTCGAACCGGACGAGGGCACCGAGCTCGAAGCCCTCGCCGAACTCCTCGCGGTCACCGACTTCGCCGCCGTCTACCTGGCACTCGCCTCGGCAGCTCGCGCCTGACCGCCCGGGCCGACCTGCACACCTCCCGATCCACGCATCTCACAAGGACGAACTCATGGACCGGCTCTCCAACACCGTGCGCCCTTACGCCTGGGGCTCCACCACCGCCATTCCCGCGCTGCTCGGCATCGCCCCCACCGGCGAACCCCAGGCCGAGATGTGGATGGGCGCCCACCCCGGAGCCCCCTCCCGCCTCACCCGTGCAACCGGCACCGGAGAGACCGGCCCCGAGCAGCCTCTCACCGAGGTCATCGCCGCTGACCCGGAGCGCGAACTGGGCCGGGCCACCGTCGAGAGGTTCGGCCCCCGCCTGCCCTTTCTCCTCAAACTGCTCGCCGCAGGCGCCCCACTCTCCCTCCAGGTCCACCCCGACCTCGCACAGGCCGAGCAGGGTTACGAGGACGAGGAGCGCCGATCCGTCCCGATCGACGCACCCCATCGCACGTACAAGGACGCCAGCCACAAGCCCGAGCTGATCTGCGCGCTCACCCCCTTCGCCGGCCTGTGCGGCTTCCGCAGGCCCACCGAGGCCGCCGAGGCGATGGCGGCACTCGGCGTCGACTCCCTCAAGCCGTACGTCGACCTCCTCGGCGCCCACCCCGAAGAGGCAGCCCTGCGCGAGGTCCTCACCGCGATCCTCAGCGCCGACCCGACGGAGATGGCCGAAACGGTGAACCTGGCGGCGGCTGCCGCCGAACGCCTCGGCGGCGCCCACGCCCCGTACGCCCGGATCGCCCACCACTTCCCCGGCGACCCCGGTGTCATCGCGGCGATGCTGCTGAACTACGTAGAACTCCAGCCCGGCGAAGCCCTGTTCCTCGGTGCGGGTGTTCCGCACGCCTACCTCGACGGCCTCGGCGTCGAGATCATGGCCAACTCGGACAATGTGCTGCGCTGCGGACTCACGCCCAAGCACATCGACGTGCCAGAACTCCTGCGCATCGTCCGCTTCGAGGCGACCGACCCCGGCGTCCTGCGCCCCGAGGCGTCCCCGTCCGGCGAGGAGCTGTACGAGACGCCCGTGGACGAATTCCGGCTCTCGCGCTTCGACCTGTCGCCCGGCGCCGACTCCGTGGAGCTGACCAGGGACACCCCGCAGATCCTGCTCTGCACCGCGGGCGCGCCGAAGGCGGGCACGGTCGGTCTCACCCCCGGGGCCTCGGTCTTCGTACCCTCCGGCGAGAAGGTCGAAGTGTCCGGTACGGGAACCCTGTTCCGCGCCACTGTGGTGGCCTGACGTAACGTCCCCATCAGCGACTGCAACAATGTCCGGCCGTACCGCGGCGCCAGGGCCGCAGCACCGAAGAAGGGACACCAGGCACCCATGAGTGCGTCAGGCGGAACCAAGGCGATCGTGGCGGCACTCGGCGCCAACCTCGCGATCGCAGTGGCCAAATTCGTGGCGTTCCTGTTCAGTGGCTCGTCGTCGATGCTCGCGGAGAGCGTCCACTCGCTCGCAGACTCGGGCAACCAGGGCCTGCTGCTGCTCGGCGGCAAGAAGGCCCAGCGCGAGGCCACCCCCCAGCACCCCTTCGGCTACGGCCGCGAGCGCTACATCTACGCCTTCCTCGTTTCTATCGTGCTGTTCTCGGTCGGTGGCATGTTCGCGGTGTACGAGGGCTACGAGAAGATCAAGCACCCGCACGAGATCGAGGCCTGGTACTGGCCGGTCGGTGTGCTGATCTTCGCGATCATCGCCGAGGGTTTCTCCTTCCGTACGGCCATCAAGGAGTCCAACGAGACCCGCGGATCGCTCTCCTGGAGGGAGTTCATCCGCCGCGCGAAGGCCCCCGAGCTCCCCGTCGTCCTCCTGGAGGACTTCGGCGCGCTGATCGGTCTGGTCCTCGCCCTCGCAGGTGTCGGCCTGGCCCTCGGGACCGGCAACGGCGTCTGGGACGGAATCGGCACCCTCTGCATCGGTGTCCTGCTGATCGTCATCGCGATCGTGCTCGCCGCCGAGACGAAGTCCCTGCTGCTCGGCGAGGCCGCCGGCGCCGATCAGGTCGAGAAGATCAAGGCCGCGGTCGTCGACGGCGACACGGTCACCGCGGTCATCCACATGCGTACGCTCCACCTCGGCCCGGAAGAGCTGCTGGTCGCCGCCAAGATCGCAGTGCAGCACGACGACACGGCCACCGAAGTGGCCAACGCCATCAACGCCGCCGAGACCCGCATCCGCGCAGCCGTCCCGATCGCCCGGGTCATCTATCTGGAACCGGACATCTACAGCGAGGCCGCCGCCGCAGCCGGCACCAACCCCGGCAAGGCCCCAGGTGGAGCGCCCGACAACGCTCCCCGCGCGACCCCCGACGGAACTCCGGACACCTCGACGGATTCCGGCCACTGACCAACCCGCCTACACCTCCCAGCCACCTCCGACAGGCCCTCCCGCGCGCTCCCGGCATCGCCCTTCCGGCCAGTGACCGTCCAGGGCGGGCTGGGAGCGACTGGGCCGGTCGGTGTAGATTCGATGGCAGTGTCAGACGTCGCTGCTGATGGCGGTCGATCGGTCCTCATACGGGGACCGGCCGAGGGAGAGAGGGCCTCCGACGGACTGCGCTGCGAGCGCCCGGGCATTCGTGTGCCCGCCGCCGCAGAGCCAGCCGTGCCCACCTCGACACCCATCACGAGGAGCAGCCCGTTATGACGACGGTCGCCAATCGACAGGACTTCAAGGTCGCAGACCTCTCCCTCGCGGCGTTCGGCCGCAAGGAGATCACCCTCGCCGAGCACGAGATGCCCGGCCTGATGTCGATCCGCAAGGAGTACGCCGCCGCGCAGCCGCTGGCCGGCGCCCGCATCACCGGTTCGCTGCACATGACCGTGCAGACGGCCGTGCTGATCGAGACCCTGGTCGCCCTCGGCGCAGAGGTCCGCTGGGCCTCCTGCAACATCTTCTCCACCCAGGACCACGCCGCCGCGGCCATCGCCGTCGGCCCGAACGGCACCCCGGACGCCCCCGCGGGCGTCCCGGTCTTCGCCTGGAAGGGCGAGACGCTCGAAGAGTACTGGTGGTGCACGGAGCAGGCACTGACCTGGCCGAACACCCCCACCGGCGGCCCGAACATGATCCTCGACGACGGTGGTGACGCCACCCTCCTCGTGCACAAGGGCGTCGAGTTCGAGAAGGCCGGCGCGGCCCCGGACCCGTCGACCGCGGACAGCGAGGAGTACGGCCACATCCTCACCCTGCTGAACCGTACGCTCGGCGAGTCCCCGCAGAAGTGGACCCAGCTGGCGTCCGAGATCCGCGGCGTCACCGAAGAGACCACGACCGGTGTGCACCGGCTGTACGAGATGCACCGCGACGGCACCCTCCTCTTCCCGGCGATCAACGTCAACGACGCCGTCACCAAGTCCAAGTTCGACAACAAGTACGGCTGCCGCCACTCCCTGATCGACGGCATCAACCGTGCGACTGACGTGCTCATCGGCGGCAAGACCGCCGTCGTCTGTGGCTACGGCGACGTGGGCAAGGGCTGCGCGGAGTCCCTGCGCGGCCAGGGCGCCCGCGTCATCATCACCGAGATCGACCCCATCTGCGCCTTGCAGGCGGCGATGGACGGCTACCAGGTCGCCACGCTCGACGACGTCGTGGCCCAGGCCGACATCTTCGTCACCACGACGGGCAACAAGGACATCATCATGGCCGCCGACATGGCCAAGATGAAGCACCAGGCCATCGTCGGGAACATCGGCCACTTCGACAACGAGATCGACATGGCCGGCCTGGCGAAGATCGACGGCATCGTCAAGGACGAAGTCAAGCCGCAGGTCCACACCTGGACGTTCCCCGACGGCAAGGTCCTCATCGTGCTGTCCGAGGGCCGTCTGCTGAACCTGGGCAACGCCACCGGCCACCCCTCGTTCGTGATGTCCAACTCGTTCGCGGACCAGACCCTGGCCCAGATCGAGCTGTTCACCAAGCCCGAGGAGTACCCGACCGACGTCTACGTGCTGCCCAAGCACCTCGACGAGAAGGTCGCCCGTCTCCACCTCGACGCGCTCGGCGTGAAGCTCACGACACTCCGCCCGGAGCAGGCCGCCTACATCGGCGTCGAGGTCGAAGGCCCGTACAAGCCCGACCACTACCGCTACTGATCCCCCCCGCCAGCGACCACGCACGTCACCACCGGTCAGTGACGACCGGCCGCTGGCAGACGGAACAGCCTCAGCAGCAGCTACGAGCGCAGGCCCCCGCACCCCCGTGTCGGGGGCCTGCCCCGTACCGCACCCGCTCCGCCCGAGGAACCTCGAAGGACCCCATGCCCCGCGGCCGATATTCGCTCCATGATCTTCACGATCACACCTTCCTCGGCGAAGAACACTTCCAGTGCGCCCCCGGCCCCTCCGGTTGGCGCTACGTCTCCCGGACCACCGCCCCTTCCGGCGACCACCTCGGCTCCGTCGACCTCACCCTCGACGAACTGGGCCGCCCCATCCGGCTCGAACTCCACGCCGCGAGCTGGCAGGTCCGCGGCGCCGCCCTCGAAGGCGTCACCTGGGTCCGTACCGACCCGACCGGCACTCATGCCACCGAAGGCAATGTGCGCGCCCACGCCTTCACCGGCACATCCCCCGCATTCCTCATCGCGACCTCACGACTGCTGCGCCTCACCCCCGATTCCCCCGCGACCCGCGTCCGCCTGGTCGCCTTCACGGACCCGGTCCTCGCTCCCCGCACCGTCGACCAGTCCTGGGCCCTGGTCAACAGTGAAGCGCACGCCACTGACAACGGCCCTCTGACGGTGGACGAATACCAGGTCAGCGCCCTGGACACCGGCGAGCAGCACACCATTCACATTGCCGGCGACGTGGTCCTGTCGGCCCCCGGGATCGAGCTCGAAGACCTGGAGTCCCCGCCCTCGCCCCGCTAGGCAGGCGGCGCGAACCCCGTTGCAGCGGGTGCTGTTCCGCCCGCCTCCGCTGCCGGGACCACGGGAACACCCGCTGCCGCACCTCCCGTGGACGGCCCGGACCCCACCGGCACGGAAGCAATAGCCCCACCCGCCTGTACTCCGCTCCCCGTCTGTACTCCGCTCCCCGTCTGCGCAGCGACGAACACCCGCCGCGCATCCCGCGCCTGCCGCTCGTTCACCACCGCCGCCAGGTACGCCCCGGCGGGCACCCCCTCGGGCACCGGAACCCCGGTCCTCGTCGCCAGCTGAACAGCCAGCTGCTCAGCCATGGACAGGCCCACCTGCGCGTCGAGCTGATGCATCCGCGTCAGGTACTGGCGTATCGCCAGCCACAGACCGTCCGGCACCGCTGACAGATCCAGCCCCGTGAACCGCCCGACCAGCCACGGCGGCGGAGGTGGCACAGCAGCAACTCGTCCCGCCGACACACGCTCCCGTACAACAAGCGTCCCCGCGAACACGTCCCCGAGCCGCCGCCCCCGGGCCGACACCAGCGAGGCGATACAGGCGACAACCCCGAGCGTCATCAGAATCTCGACGACCCCCATGGCCCCGCGCACCAGCGCATGCCGAAAACGGATCGGCCCCCCGTCGTCCCGGACCACCCGCAGCCCGCACGCCAGCTTCCCCAGTGAACGCCCATGGCTGAGCGTCTCCACCGCGATCGGCCCGCCCACCAGCACCAGCAGAAAGGACGCGACGGATACGGCCGCGAGTGCCGCGTCATCCAGCGTCGCCGTCGCGATGGCCAAACCGATCGACATCAGAACGAACGCCGCCCCCACCACGGCAAGATCGATGGCCAGCGCCAGCGCTCGGCTGGGCAATTTCGCCGGACGCAACCCCAGTACGACCGCGTCCCCGGTCACGAGCTCACTCATCGCCGCCCCATCCTTCGCCGATCTTCCCTGCCCCTGGGGACCTCAGTCTGCCAAGCTGACCCGCAGCGCGCCGCCCGTAGTACGAACCCGTACGCACCCATGCCTGGAGCAGCAGCCGACCATGGACCTCGACGTTTTCGTGACCGCCCACCGCACCGAGTGGGACCGCCTGGACCATCTCCTGCACCGCGGGCGCCGGCTCACCGGTGCGGAAGCCGACGAACTCGTCGAGCTCTACCAGCGCACGGCCACCCATCTCTCCCTCCTCCAGTCCAGCGCCCCGGACCCGATGCTCACCGCGCGCCTCACCCAGCTCGTGGCCCGTGCCCGATCCACGGTCACAGGCACCCGCCGCGCCTCCTGGCGAGACGCCACACGCTTCCTGACGGCCGGCTTCCCCGCCGCCGTCTACCGGTCCAGGCACTGGTGGATACCCACGGCCGTCCTCTCCACGCTGTTGGCCGCAGTCATCGGCTGGTGGATCGGCACGCATCCAGAAGTCCAGTCGGCCATCGCGGCTCCGGACGACCTCCGCCGCCTGACCAGCCCGGGCGGGGAGTACGAGACCTACTACTCCAGCCACCCGGCCGCATCGTTCGCCGCCCAGGTATGGACGAACAACGCCCAGGCCGCAGCCATGTGCCTGGTCCTGGGAGCGTTCCTCGGCATCCCGGTGATCTGGATCCTCTTCGTCAACGTGCTCAACCTTGGCGTCGGCCTCGGCCTGATGTCCTCAGCCGGCCGGCTCGACACCTTCCTGGGGCTGGTTCTCCCACACGGCCTGCTCGAACTCACTGCCGTCTTTGTCGCAGCGGGTACGGGCCTGCGCCTGGGCTGGACGGTCATCGACCCGGGCCCGCGCACCCGCCGCTCAGCCCTCGCCCAACAGGGCCGGGCCGCGATCGGCATGGCCATCGGCCTCGCACTGGTCCTGTTCGTCTCGGGCGTCATCGAAGGCTTCGTCACCCCCTCCGATCTCCCGACCTGGGGGCGCATCACCATCGGCATTGCGGCCGAGCTGGCCTTCCTCGCGTACGTCTACATCCTGGGCGGCCGAGCAGCGCGAGCAGGCGACCGGGGCGACGTCGATGCCACGGAGCGCAGCGCCGAGCTCCCGGTCGCTGCCTGATGTGCGTACGACCCCGCTGACCTGCTAGTCTCCTCTTCGCCCCGAAAGACCGTTGACATGGTCGGCCAGGGGAGGTAGATTTTAACGGTTGCGTCGGACTGGACAGGTCCGATCCCAACGGTTAACGTCTTCCTCGCTCTCACCGGAAACTGGATTTCCGCAGAGCCATTGATTCTCTGATTCCGAATCACGCAGCCGATCAAATCAGCTGAATGCTTCTGGTAAAGTCGAGTCAGCCGAAAGGCAAAGGCCACTCCAAAGGCCACCGGAATTCAAATTCGGACCGGAAACGGAACGGAAATGAAGTCTGGTAAGGTTGGAACCGCCGGAAAGGGAAACGCAAAAGCGAAGAACTGGAAAGCGACCCCGCTTCGACCGGGAATCGGACACGAAAGAGTCTGATAGAGTCGGAAACGCAAGACCGAAGGGAAAAGCCC
>NZ_JBIURV010000047.1:0-45753 GCF_044741025.1 Streptomyces sp. NPDC088246 | reverse complement strand
GGGCTGACCCGCCGTCCAGCCGCACCCCTTTCCGACGGTCCGGGGCCGCGTGGTGTGAACTCACCGCGCGGCCCCGGACCGTTTCCGATCACCATTGACGCAGGTCCGGCGGACTTATAACTTCACTATACGGATTGTTGATTCCGGGAAGCGGAAGCAGCGTTGACTGTGGAAGGTGTGGAAATGGGTCAGCAGGAGAAGGTGGCAACGAGCCTCGCCGGTGCGGTCAGCGAGGAGATCAGCGCCTCCCTCACCGCGGTCGACGCCGAGCTCGCCCACCGCTACCCGGGCGACCCGGGGACGCGCCAGCCGGTCCACACGGTCTACGTCCCCGGCGACACGTTCACCTCCGGCACCATCCGCTCCTGGGGCGACCAGGCGCTGAAGGCCCTCGATGAGCACGCCCCCGAGGCGGCCTCGTTCGCCGCAGTCCTCGGCATCCCCGACGAACTCGCCGTACCCGTCCACGACCGGGTGCGCGCCAAGCTGGAGCGCGAGCCCGTCGAAGACCTGCGCATCGACTTCGAGGACGGCTACGGCCCCCGCCCCGATGCCGAGGAGGACGAGGCCGCCGCCCGCGCCGCCCGGCTGGTCTCGGAGGCGTACGGGAACGGCACGGCGGCCCCGTACATGGGCATCCGGATGAAGTGCATGGAGGCCGCCGTACGCGACCGCGGCATCCGCACCACGGACATCTTCCTCACCGGCCTGATGCAGGCGGGCGGCCTCCCCGACGGGCTTGTCCTCACCCTCCCCAAGGTGACGTACCCCGAGCAGGTCACCGCCTTCGTCCGGCTCCTCGAAGCGTTCGAGCAGGCGCACGGGCTGCTGTCGGGCCGCCTCGGCTTCGAGATCCAGATCGAGACCAGCCAGTCCATCCTCGCCGCCGACGGCACCGCCGCCGTCGCCCGCATGATCGACGCCGCGCAGGGCCGCGCCACCGGTCTGCACTACGGCACTTTCGACTACAGCGCCTGCGTCGGCGTCAGCCCCGCCTACCAGGCCGGCGACCACCCGGCCGCCGACCACGCCAAGGCCGTCATGCAGGTCGCCGCCGCAGGCACCGGCGTACGGGTGTCCGACGGCTCCACCAACGTCCTCCCGGTCGGGCCCACCCACCAGGTCCACGAGGCCTGGCGGCTCCACTACGGCCTTACCCGCCGCGCCTTGGCCCGCGCCTACTACCAGGGCTGGGACATGCACCCGGGCCACCTGCCGACCCGTTACGCAGCCGTCTACACCTTCTACCGCGAGGGCCTGGAGCAGGCCGCCGCCCGCCTCGCCGCGTATGTGGCCAAGGCCGGCGGTGACGTCATGGACGAACCCGCCACCGCCAAGGCGCTCAGCGGGTACCTCCTGCGGGGCATCGACTGCGGCGCCCTGGAAACCGCCGAGGTCGCCCGCCTGACCGGGCTGACGCGCGCCGACCTTGACGCATTCGCGTCGCCGCGGCGGGGCGGGCTCACGGTGACCGCGCCGTAACGGGTGCTCGTGCCGGCCGTCGTGTCCCGGTGACCGTGGCGGCGCGGCGGCTCAGGCGGGCGGCAGTTCGCCCGAGCCGCGCCGGATGAGCGTCGTGGGGAGCTCCACGCGGGCCGGGGCGTGGTCCGCGCCGTCCAGACGGCGGAAGAGGTGCTCGGCGGCGGTGCGGCCGACGGCGGCGGCGTCCTGGGAGATGACGGTGATGCCGAGCAGGTCGGCCAGTTCGATGTCGTCGAAGCCCACCAGGGCGACCCGGCGTTCCTGCTCCGCGAGGACACGTACTACCGTCACCGTCACCCGGTTGTTGCCCGCGAACAACGCGGTGACGGGCTCGGGACCGGAGAGCATCTGCTCGGCAGCGGCCCGGACCCGGTCGGGGTCGGTCGAACCGAGGGAGACCCACGAGTCCTCGACCGTTGTCCCGGCGTCCGCCATGGCCGCGTGGTAGCCGCGCAGTCGCTCGGTGGCGGTGTGGATGCGCGGCTGGTCGCCGATGAAGCCGATCCGGCGGTGGCCGTGCGCGATCAGATGCGCGACGCCCTCGCGGGCTCCGCCGAAGCTGTCGGACAGGACCATGTCGGCGTCGATACGGCCTGCCGGGCGGTCCACGAAGACGGTGGCGATGCCGGCCTTTATCTCCGGCTCCAGATAGCGGTGGTCGTCGCCGGCCGGAATCACGATGAGCCCGTCCACCCGGCGCGCACACAGGGCGAGTACGAGCTCCTGCTCGCGCTCCGGGTCCTCGGCGCTCGACCCGTTGATGAGCAGGGCGCCGTGGGCCCGGGCGACCTCCTCCACCGCGCGGCTCAGAGGTCCGTAGAACGGGTCGGCGAGATCCTCCAGGACCAGGCCGATGGAAGCGGTGCGGCCCTTGCGCAGAACGCGCGCGCTGTCGTTGCGGCGGAAACCGAGCGCCTCGATGGCCTCCTGGACCCGGCGTTCGGTGTCGGGCGTGACACCCGGCTCGCTGTTGACCACACGGGAGACCGTCTTGAGGCCCACTCCGGCGCGGGCGGCCACATCCTTCATGGTCGGCCGGTTGCCGTAACGGGACTCGGAGTGACGGGCGGTCTCGGCCACGGTGCGCTGTCCTGTCGTCGGGTGCGGGCGGTCCGGCGGGCCCGCGAGCGGTGCTGCGGAGGGGCCGGAGGCTGTGCCGTCGAGCATAGGCCCTGGACAACGTTGTCAGCTGAATGGAGACTGGGCAGACTGTTTACCGAAGCCGCAGGTCCTCGCCACCTACTCACGGAGCCACACCGATGCATACCGACCTCGTCGCCGCGCTGGACATCGGCGGCACCAAGATCGCCGGCGCGCTGGTGGACGGCAGCGGCGCGCTCCTTGTGCGGGCGCAGCGGCCGACGCCCGCCCGGGAGAGCGCCGAGACGGTGATGGGGGCCGTGACGGAGGTCCTGGCCGAGCTGTCAGCATCGCCACTGTGGGAGCGGGCGACGGCCGTCGGTATCGGCAGCGCGGGCCCGGTGGACGCCTCGGCCGGTACGGTCAGCCCCGTCAATGTCCCCGCCTGGCGCGACTTCCCGCTGGTGGAACGAGTCGGTAGGGCGGTCGGCGGACTGTCCGTCGAACTGGTCGGCGACGGCGTCGCGATGACGGCGGCCGAGCACTGGCTGGGCGCAGCCCGCGGCCACGACAACGCGCTGTGCATGGTCGTGTCGACCGGTGTGGGCGGCGGGCTCGTCCTCGGCGGAAAACTGCACCCCGGCCCCACGGGCAACTCCGGGCACATCGGCCACGTCAGCGTCGACCTGGACGGTGACCTGTGCCCGTGCGGTTCGCGCGGCTGCGTCGAGCGCATCGCCAGCGGACCGAACATCGCCCGCCGGGCGCTGGAGGCCGGCTGGCGGCCCGGACCGGACGCCGATGCCTCGGCCGCCGCCGTGGCCGCCGCCGCGCGCGCCGGGGACCAGGTCGCCATCGCCTCGTTCGAGCGCGCCGCTCAGGCGTTGGCCGCCGGAATCGCCGCCACCGCCACGCTCGTCGAGATCGACATCGCGGTGATCGGCGGGGGAGTGGCCGGAGCGGGCGACATCCTCTTCGTTCCGCTGAGCCGCGCCCTGCGTCAGTACGCCACGCTCTCCTTCGTCCAGCAGCTCACGGTGGCCCCGGCGGTGATGGGCGCCGACGCAGGGTTGGTGGGCGCGGCGGCGGCGGTGCGGGTGGACCCGGGCGGGGTGGTGGCCGTTTAGGGCCTGCCGTCCGGCGGAGCGAGAAGCGCCGGACGGCAGGACCGGTGTCCTGGGGCCCGTCCGGCGATCGAAGGCGCGACATGGCCGCGACCGCGATTCTCCCGTCAGATCGGCGTCAGCAGGTGATCCGCAGGTCCGCCCAGTCCGCGTGGTCGGAATCGACACCGTCCCCGCCGTCGGTGACCACCAGACGTACCACCTGCGCACCGCTCACATCCGCGGAGAGCGGCTGCGCGGGCATCGCATTGGTCAGTACGCCGGTCGACGCCACCTTCGTACCGTCGGCCCAGACCTCGAAGGCGACGGTTCCCTCGGTGCCCTTCTCGTCGTCGACCCCGACCTGCGCCGTCACGGCGCTGCATGCCTCGCCGGTGTAGAACTCGACTGCGCTGTCGGCATGCACACCGAGGCCCTTGGCGAAGACCGCGCCGCCGATGGTGAGTGGATTCCCGTCACCCGCCTTGCTCTCGCCGTTGCTGGTGTCCTTCTCGACCGGGCCCCAGCCGTTGGCGGCGGAGAGCTGGGGCAGATCGCTCAGGTAGCCGGCGCCCGCAGGCGGCGCGACCACCACATGGGCCCGGAACGGGACCGTGGACCGCACCCGTGTCCCGGCCGGTGAGCGGTACTGGGCGGTGAGCGTCAGATCGTACGTACCGGTGGCTGTGCCCGCAGGGGCAGTCACCTGCCAGCGGGTGGTGAGGGCCCGGCCGGTCGGCAGAGCCGGTGATCCGGTCGGCGATGCCGCCTTCACCTGCCAGCCCGAGGGGCCGGTGAGTGCCGCGGAGACCTTCGTGGCGGAGGTACGGCCGAGGTCGGTCACCGTCGTCGTCAGTGCGGCCGTGCGCCCGGCCTCGACCAGCGGGCTTCCGTTCAGGCCGAGTTCCACGGCAGGCGGATGCGCGGCCCACTTGCGGTCGGCGGCGATGCGCAGCAGTACGGTCCCGTGCGCCGGGACGGTCGCCGAAACGCTGCCCGCCGTGTTGTACGTCGTGTGCTCCCACAGGTCACGCATCGTGTACGCGGTGGCCTTCGGCAGCCCCGCCGCCTCGGCCGTCGTCGAGATGCGCTGTGCGCTGCCGGTCTCGTTGAACAGGGCCACGACGCGGCTGCCGTCCTGCATCTCCTTGGTGACGACCCAGCGCCCGCCGGTGGAGGAGAGCACGGTGCCCTGCTTGCCCAGCGGGTCCTGATCGACCGCGATGACCTCGTGGTTGGAGAGGATCTCGAAGGTCTCCGGGCCCGCCTTGCGCAGATCGGAACCGATGAGCAGCGGCGCCGCCATCACGGACCACATGGAGAAGTGGGTGCGGTACTCCGTGTCCGTCATGCCGCCGTTGCCGACCTCCAGCATGTCGGGGTCGTTCCAGTGCCCCGGGCCCGCTGCGGCGGCGAGGGGCAGATTCTGCTTCATGATCGACAGCATGCTGCCCCAGCTGTCGTTGATGTCGCCGGTCGTGCGCCAGAGGTTGCCGATTTCGCCGGCCCACTCCCAGGGCTTGTTCTCGCCCCACTCACAGATGCTGTAGACGATGGGGCGGCCGGTTGCCGCCAGTGCGTCCCGCATCGTCGTATAGCGCTGTTTCGCATCGACGCCCTGGTTGTTGCAGTTGTCGTACTTGAGGTAGTCGATGCCCCAGTCCGCGAACTGCTGCGCGTCGCTGTACTCATGGCCGAGCGCGCCCGGAAGTCCCACGCTGTCGCAGGTCTTGGTGCCGGCGCTGGTGTAGATGCCGATTTTCAGGCCCTTGGAGTGGACATAGTCCGCGACGGACTTGATGCCGTTCGGGAAGCGCTGCGGATCGGCCTCCAGCTTTCCGTCCGCATTACGCTGCGGCTTTGCCCAGCAGTCGTCGAGATTGACGTACTGATAGCCCGCGTCCTTGAGGCCTTTCTCGACAAAGATGTCGGCGATGCCCTTGACCATCGCCTCGTTGAACTCGGCACGGCAGTGGGTCGAGTTCCAATTGTTGAACCCCATCGGAGGGGTGAGCGCAAGGCCGTTGCCGGCCTGGGGAGCGGGCGCGGGAGCTGGCGAGTCCGCGACGGCGGGAGCGGTCGCGCCCGCGGCGCAGAGCAGCCCGGCCAGCAGCGCTCCGATGACTCCGCGGTAGCTGGTTCGGGTTGTACGGGTTGGAAGATGACGCATCGTTACGTTCCTCCATACTCGTGCCGGATCGGTCACAGCATGTGCACGCCAAGGCGTGCGATTACGTTAGAGCGTGTTGAAGTCTGTTGGAAGGGGAGCGACATCGGTTGTTCGGCATCTCGTCAAAACCCTTGACGGCACCATCGCTTGGGGGTGAGATCCAATCGCACGTTCGGTTGTGTTGGGTTGCATCCCAAAGGAGTTGGGCATGACGCAGTCTGATTACGACAGGTCAGGTGTGCCGGGCAGCGTCGCAGGACATCGGATGTCCCGGCGGAGTCTGTTGCGTGGTGCGGCAGTCGGTGCGGGAGCCGTGACGCTCCCCTCCTTGCTCACCGCCTGCGGGAGCGGCCCCGGCGGTGACGGCAAGACGATCACCCTGGGCTCGAATTCGTCCGACCCCATTCCGAAGAAGGCCTTCGCCGAAGCTTTCGCGGCGTACGAGGCGCAGTCGGGCGGGCGGAAGGTGAACGTCAACACCGTCGACCACAACACCTTTCAGGAGAACATCAACCGGTATCTGCAGGGCAAGCCGGACGATGTCTTCATGTGGTTCGCCGGCTACCGGATGCAGTTCTTCGCCGAGAAAGGCCTGCTGCACGACGTCAGTGACAACTGGCAGGACTACAAGGGCTTCTCGGCCGCGCTGAAAGCCCAGTCCACCGGCGCGGACGGCAAGCAGTACCTCACGCCCTACTACTACTATCCGTGGGCCGTCTTCCACCGTAAGAGCCTGTTCGACGAGCGCGGCTACCAGGCACCGAAGACACTCGACGAGTACGTGGCGCTCGCCAAGCAGATGCAGAAGGACAAGCTGGACCCCATCGCCTTCTGCGACAAGGACGGCTGGCCCGCCATGGGCACCTTCGACTACATCAACATGCGGACCAACGGCTATGAGTTCCACAAGAGCCTGATGGCGGGTGAAGTCGCCTGGACCGACAAGCGGGTCAAGGAAGTCTTCGACACCTGGCGCCGGCTCCTCCCGTACTGCCAGCAGGGCGCCAACGGCCGTACCTGGCAGGAGGCCGCCACCAGCCTCCAGAAGAAGGAGGCCGGCATGGCCGTGTTCGGCCTGCCGCACCCGGGCGCACAGTTCCCCAAGGGCGAACAGGGCGACATCGACTTCTTCCCCTTTCCCGTCATCAATCCGGAGCACGGGCAGGACGCGGTCGAGGCACCCATCGACGGGTTCCTGCTGGCGAAGAAGTCGAAGAACCTCAAGAACAAGAAGACGCTGGAGAGCGCCAAGGACCTGCTCAAGTGGCTGGCCACCGGCAAGGCCGAGGACATCTACCTGAAGAGCGATCCGAACAACATCGCGGTCAGCGACCAGGCGGACATCTCCGCGTACTCACCGCTCCAGAAGAAGGCCGTGGAACTGGTCTCCGGGGCGAAGCAGATCTCCCAGTTCCTGGACCGCGACACCCGGCCGGACTTCTCCTCCACGGTCATGATCCCGGCGATCCAGAAGTTCATCAGCAACCCGAACGACGTGGACGGCCTGGTCAACGACATCGAACGGCAGAAGAAGACCATCTTCGCCGCCGACTGACCCCGGACGACCCCGATGGAATCCGACTGAACCTGGAGTACCGACCGTGTCGTTCATCTCGGCGCGGCGCACCGGACGGCGGGTCTCGCGGCGGTTCACCGGCCGCGACCTCGCCGTACTCGGTGTGCTGCTCGGCATACCCGTCCTGCTCGACATCGCCATCGTGTGGGGACCGACCCTCGCCTCCGTCGTGCTCTCCTTCACCAGCTGGGACGGCATCGGCGACATCAAGTGGGTCGGTACGCAGAACTACGAGAATCTCTTCACCAACTACCCGCAGTTCTGGCCCGCCGCCCGGCACAATCTGCTCTGGCTCGCCTTCCTGGGCCTGGTCGCCGCACCGTTCGGGCTGCTGCTCGCCGTACTCATCGACAGGGGCGTGCGCTTCAGCCGCTTCTACCAGTCGACGCTGTACATGCCCGTCGTGCTGTCGCTCGCCGTGGTCGGTTTCATAGCCCAGCTGATTTTCTCCCGTGATCAGGGAGCCCTCAACGCGGTCATCGGGGACACGAAGTCGCCGACCGACTGGCTCGGCGATCCGAACCTCAACATCTGGATGGTCCTGCTGGCCGCGGCCTGGCGGCACACCGGCTACGTGATGATTCTCTACCTCGCCGGGCTCAAGGCCGTCGACCCCTCGCTGAAGGAGGCCGCGGCGATCGACGGGGCGGGCGAGGCCCAGACCTTCTTCCGCGTCGTCTTCCCCACGCTGCGGCCGGTCAATGTCATCGTCGGCGTCATCACCGTCATCGAGTCCCTGCGCGCCTTCGACATCGTGTACGCCGTCAACCACGGCCGCAACGGACTCGAACTCCTCTCGGTGCTCGTCACCGACAACATCATCGGTGAGGCCAGCCGCATCGGATTCGGCTCCGCCATCGCTGTCGTCCTGCTGGCCGTCTCCCTGGGATTCGTCGTGACGTACCTGGTCCAGGAGCTCCGAGGGGAGAAGAACCGTTGACCGTCCACATCGCCCCCGCCCGCCCCACCGCCCCACCTGCGCCACCGGCCCCCGCCGTCCGGCGCCGGCTCCGCCCCGGCAGGATCGGCGTCCACGCCTTCCTGATGGCGGTCTCCCTCGCCTTCCTCGCCCCGCTGCTGCTCGCGGTGTACGCCTCGCTGCGGCCGTACGACGAGACCTCCGCGCACGGCTACTTCTCGCTGCCGCGCCACCTCTCCCTGGACTACTACCGCCAGGCGTTCTCCGACTCCGGCATGACGAAGTACTTCGTCAACACCATGATCATCGCGGTCCCGGGGGTACTCGTCACCCTCTTCCTCGCCTCCTTCGTGGCCTTCGCGCTGGCCCGGCTGAAGATGCGCGGCGGGCTCGTCCTGCTCATGCTTTTCACCGCCGGGAACCTGTTGCCGCAGCAGGTGATCGTCACGCCCCTGTACGTCGTCTTCAACCGCATCCCACTGCCCTACTGGATGTCCGACTCGATGACGATGTTCGACTCGTACTGGGCCGTCGTCACCGTGCAGATCGGCTTCCAGCTGGGCTTCTGCGTCTTCGTCCTGGCCAACTTCATGCGCACCCTGCCGCAGGAGATCCTGGAGGCCGCGATCGTCGACGGCGCGGGCGTCTGGACCCAGTACTGGCGGATCACCCTGCCCCTGTGCCGCCCGGCCCTGGCCGCGCTCGGCACGCTCCAGTTCACCTGGATGTACAACGATTTCCTGTGGGCACTGGTCTTCATCTCCGACGGCGACAAGCTCCCCATCACCTCGGCGCTGAACAATCTCAGGGGCCAGTTCTTCACGGACTACAACCTGCTCGCCGCAGGCTCGGTGATCGTCGCTCTGCCGACCCTCGTGGTCTTCCTGCTGCTCCAGCGCCACTTCATCGCGGGCCTCACCCTGGGCTCCAGCAAGGGGTAGGCACTGACCTGCGAAAACAGCCTTGCGAGCGGTACTCGACAGACGTCTGTCGATCTACAAGGAACGCCTCATCACGACGCTTTGTACCGGTGCGCCCGGCCGCCGCGCCATTCGATCCAGTGCGGGTCGTCGAGGAGATCCCAGGCGTCGTCGAGTCCGGCCCGTCTCAGGAATTCGGCGAGGTCGCGGTCATCGTGCGCGAGCCCGGCGATCTGCCCGTTGACGGTGACCCTCCGCCCGCCGGAGCGGGAGAGGCCGTGGACGACTAATGGCCCACTTCTGGGCCAGGTCGCCGGTGTCGGCCTGGTACTGGACCTCGGCGCCGCCGACCGTCGAGTTACCGGCGACGCCAAGGGCGGAGCTGGTCTGCCAGTTGTGGACCTTGGTGCCGCTCAAGGGCCCGGTCGCGTCGGCGGTGCCCACCCCGAGGACGGTCGCACTTAACGCTACGGCGATCACGGCGCAGGCAGATCGAATGCGCATGAAGGACTCCTCCACTTCGAACCGATTACGTTCCGTATCTGTTGGATACGGAACGTAACGTGCTGCACCGGCTCGGGGGGCCTTGCCAACGCACCGCAATGATGGAGTGACTCGACTCGCCCGGTCAGGAAGTCCCCAGCAGTGGCCCGAGGTGCAGTGGTTCTGGGTGGTCGTGACGACGCTGCCGTCGATCACGCGCAGTGTGGTGCTGTGCGCGTAGTGGCCGTGTTGGGGCGCCCTCAAGAGTCACTCGATGAGACAACTTCTGAGTGTCTGGAGAACGTCGAATTTCGGCTCGTACCACCAGCCCGGCCCGTCAGGCAGGAATGGGACCGCCTTGGCCGGCGCCACTCGATGTAGGCGTGGACGCAGTGAGGTACGCAGATAGTTGCGCAGGCCCCAAGTGACCGCTCGGCCCGTCGCCATACCGGCCCAGTACCGTGGACTCATCCCATTCGCGCCTATGGCTGGGCGCAGCTACTGAACCGCCCCGCCCCCCGGAAAGCGCCCGGGTGCGGGCCGGACGCGCGTCAGCCCTCGTCGGCTGGGGGCTCCGGATGCAGCACGGCCTTCTTCACGGCCATCTCCAGCTCGAACCGGGACACCTCGGCCGCCTCGGCGTGCCCGGTCACCGCGGCCTGGAACTTCGCCGCCGCCTCCCGCCACGGCGCCCGCGCCTCCTCCGTGTACGGCTTGGCGAGGGCCTTGCACTGCTCTTCAATGACGGAACGTTCCAGCATGATCAGATCTTCAGGGATATCGATGGCCACGGCCGGATCGTCAACGGCAGCACTGAGAATCGACCGGAGCCGCGCAGGTCAGGCCACTGCGACGACAGCCGCCCGGACCGCGGCCGTCCACGCGCCAGCAGCTCCCGGTACCGGCTCTCACCCTCCGGCGACAGCGGGCCGGCCGCTCACAGCGCGCGGATGTCCGCGTTCACCGCGGCGGGGGAGCGCACAAGGGTGGAAGGCGAAGGGGTGATCGGCATGGGAGCAGACTACGGGGCAGGACTGGCAATCGCGCCGGCCGCGTCCAGGGCAAGGTGCCACGGATACCCCTCCGGTCGACGCTCACCGGGCTGGTTCGGCTCGAACCCGCCCTCGCCGTACAGCACTGTCACCCCCATCGACCGCAGAGCATCCACCGACCGGTGGAACTGTGGATGCCGTGCGTAGGCGCTGTTGACGCACGGCACGGCCACGGTCGGGATCTTCTTGCCGATCGCCTCCGCGACCACCCCTACGACGAACTTGCTCGTCAGGCCGAGGGACCACTCGTTGACCGTGTTGAAGGTGGCCGGCGCGAGCAGAATCGCGTCCGCCGGCGGCCACACATCCGGCTCCCCGGGCAGTTTGTACTCGGAGCGCACCGGATGCCCGGTCAGCCACTCCAGCTCCGGGAGCTGCTCACCCAGCCACCGGCCCGCCGTCGGCGTCAGCCCGAGGCACACATCCCACCCGCGGGCCTGAGCGTTCTCAATGACCTCGGCAACCTCGAAGACGGGCGGGGCGGCGGATCCGAACAGGTACAGAGTCGTCATGCCGCCATCCGACCACACATGCAACCGCCCCCGAACCGGGTGGAATCGGGGGCGATGCGGGATCCGGCGCGCGGATGCGCGGGTACCGTTCCGGACGACGAGTCAGGAACGGAGACCAGTATGCCCAGACCGGACGACGACCACACAGGCGCCCGGATCAAAGAGCAACGGAGACTCGCCAGGCTGACACAGCGACAGCTGGCCGACCGGCTCCCTTACTCGTACAGCCTCCTCAACCAAGTCGAGTGCGGCGCCAAACCGGCGAACCTCGACTTCGTCGCGGCGGTTGCCCAGGCCCTCCGGATCGACGTCACCGTGCTGACGGGACAGCCCTACGTGACCGAACTGCAGCAGGACCGCCTCGCCGAACTCGTGCGCCCCATCAGGGAGGCGCTCGACCTGTACGACCTGGGAGCCGACGACACCATCCCCGACAGGCCGGCCGAGCTGCTGATCGCAAGCGCCGAGGAGCTGTGCGTCCGGGTGAGGGCCACGCATCTGCGCAACGCCGCCCGCCTGCTGCCCACCACGATCGCAGAGCTCACCACCGCGGCTTGGCGCACCCGGTCGACGGAGCTGTGGCAGGCCCTTGCCTCGACGTACCGCACTGCCCACGACATCTCGGTGAAGCTCGGCTACTACGACCTCTCCAGCGTGGCCCTGGACCGCATGGACTGGGCAGCCCACCGGGCCTCCGACCCCTGCCTGGCCGCCATCCGGCAGTACATGCGAGCTTTGGTGTACTTCCGCGAGGGCGAGTACACGATCGGGCAGCGCCTCGTCGCCGCCGGCCATGGCATCGTCGGCGCCGCGGAACAGAACCGGGAGGCTGTCGCCGTCACCGGGCAGCTTCACCTCGGGGCGTCCGTCATCGCAGCCCGCGCCGACCAACAGACCGCAGTCGACACTCACATCGCCGAGGCGAAGCGTTGCGCAGAGCAGACCGGAGATGCCTCCGAAGTTCACTGGCTGAGCTTCGGGCCGACCAACGTGGCCCTGCACCGCATGTCGGCCGCGGTCGAGATGCGGCAGTACGACGAAGCCCTCACCCAGGCCCGGCAGATCGCCCTGCCGACGGCACTGGCCACATCACGGCGAGCCCACTTCCTCATCGACAAGGCCCGCTCGGAAATGGAGACCGGCCGGACCGAGGCCGCGCTCAGCAGCATCATCGACGCCCGGCACGCCGCCCCGGAACAGACGCGCTACCACCCGGGAGCCCGCGAGACCATCAAGGGCTTGGTGCACATCTCGCGCCGCACCCCGGACACCCTCGGCCACATGGCTGCCTGGATCGGCCTGTAGCCGCACTCACGCACTGACCTGCCAACGCTCACGAATCTGTGAGCGTTGCGCCCCTTCCCGCACCTCACGCTGGTCTCACCTGATCAACGACGAGCCGGGGACGCCATGACCGTGAGGGACTTACCGCCAGTCAGCGATCTGACGGAGCAGCAGCAGCGCGGATGGTCCTGCGTCTGGTGCAGAGCTGCTCTCACCGTCGGTGAGGGCATGGACCTCGGCGAGAAGCGGGCCCGGCCCGAGGGAGGCGCCGCGTACAGCTGGTTCCCGCGGGCCTGCTCGGACGCCGCCGCCTGCGGCGTCCGGGAAGCCGAGCAGGCGTCATGACGGCCTTGGCCGAGGGACCGGCATCCCGGCCGCTCCCTGATCCCGGGACGTTGACGTGGGACCAGTCCGCCGGCTGTGCCTGCATCTGGTGCAAGAAGCCCCTCACGTCCGGTGCGGTGAGCGTCGGGATCATCCGTGACCGGCTCGGGGCCCACACCTCGATACCGAGGTGTGGGCCGGACCCTGCTGCCAGGGCGAGGGGCCGTAAAAGCGGGCTCCGCCGCCCCCGTTACGGCTGCGCGGACGGCCGGAATCGCACCGTGGGACGCCGTCCACGGGCATCCGGTGATTCCTTTCGGGTAACAGCATCGCCACAGCCGGGTTTTCGCGGCAGGGTGTTGCGGGCAAGCCACAGGGGGCTACGGAAGAGGGGGAAACGTGATCGTCTGGATCAACGGTGCGTTCAGCGCGGGCAAGACGAGCGCCGCGCGCGAGCTGGTCGATCTGATCCCGAACAGCACGTTCTACGACCCTGAGCTGATCGGCGCAGGGCTGCGGTACCTGCTGCCCCAGAAGAGACTTGCCGAGGTGACGGACTTCCAGGACCTGCCGATCTGGCGACGTCTGGTGGTGGACACTGCCGCGGCCCTGCTTGCCGAGGTGTCCGGGGTGCTGGTGGTGCCGATGACACTGCTGCGACAGGAGTACCGCGACGAGATCTTCGGAGGGCTCGCCTCCCGGCGCATACCGGTGCGTCATGTTCTGCTCTCACCTGAGGAAACGATCCTGCGCAAACGGATCGCCGACCGGGTGGAGTTCGCCGACGACCCGGAGCACAGCGAGCGGATCCGGCAGTGGGCCTACGAGCACATCGAGCCCTACCGGACGGCGCTCGGCTGGCTCACCCGGGACGCCCACACCATCGACACCAGCGCGCTCACTCCGTTAGAGACGGCTGAGCGGATCGCCGAGGCGGTCCGCACCGGAGCGGCCACCGCATGCGAGATCGTGCAGACGCCCGAGCCGACCGCGGAGACCGTCGCGGCCGGCGTGCTGCTCTTCGACGAACACGACCGGGTGCTGCTCGTCGACCCGACGTACAAGCCAGGCTGGGAGTTCCCGGGCGGAGTGGTCGAGGCCGGCGAGGCACCGGCACAGGCCGGGATCCGTGAAGTGGCCGAGGAGATAGGCATCCATCTCGAACGGGTGCCGAAACTGCTCCTCATCGACTGGGAGGCGCCCGAACCACCCGGCTACGGAGGGCTGCGGATGCTCTTCGACGGCGGCCTGCTGCCCGGCGCGGACGCCGAACGGCTGCTGCTGCCCGGCTCCGAACTGCGCGGCTGGCGGTTCGTCACCGAGGAGGAGGCGGCCACCATGCTGCCCCCCACCCGGTACGAACGGCTGCGCTGGGCACTGCGCGCCAGGGAGCGGTCAACCGTGCTCAACCTGGAGGCCGGAGTCCCGGTCGGCTGAGGCACGCAGCACCGCGGCGGCGTCGACGGTGAGGGGATCGCCGTGCCCGAAGCAGACCGTGGCCGGTTCCAGCGCGGCCAGCCGTCGGAACGAGGCCACGGCCTGCACCCGGTCGATGTTGAAGACGCCGAGCATCACCTGGCCGACCCCGGCCACGCAGTCGCCGGTGAACAGCAGTCCGTGGTGCGGCAGATGGATACCGATGGAGCCGGGGGTGTGGCCCGGCGCGTGGACCACACGGGCCCCCGATCCGAAGCGGATCTCGTCGCCGTCGCCCAGCTCGCGGTCGACACGGGTCGGCGGGGCCGGGGGCACGGTCAGCGCATGCTCGTACAACGGGCGTTCCCAGTCCAGCAGGGCGGGGTCGGCAATCTCCTCCTCGCCACGGATCACCGGGGCGTCCAGCCGATGGGCCAGGATCTCGGCGCCGTGCCGGTCGGCGAGCACCTGGGCGGAACCGTAGTGGTCGCGATGCCCATGAGTGACGACGATCCGGCTGATGCCGCCGGGGTCCAGGCCGAGGCCGCGCACCGCGGCCTCGATCGCGGGCGCCGCATCGATGTCGCCCGCGTCGATCAGAGTCAGGTCCGCGCCGTCGCGCCACAGATACGCCTGGCCGATGGGGAAGCGGAACATGTGCAGCTGGGGAAGTACCTCGACGAGATCCATACGGCGAACGTATGCGGACGTACCCGCCCGCCGCCCGGATCTACGCTCTGGGCGAGCTTCGCTCAGCGCGTAGTCCGGCTGCACGGACGACCCGACCGACCCATGGTGGGTGGTCCGGGCCGGCCCGAGGAGCACGTCCGGACCCGGTCCGCCGTGGACGGAGCGGCGGACCGGTCGAGCCCTGCGAACCAGAGATCCGCAGGAACGCGGCGGGATCAGTGATGCAAAGTCAGGCCTGCTTGGACTCCGCGTAGTTCCGCAGGAACAGGGCCTCGGCGAGCGAAAGCCGCTCCAGCTCCTCGGGTGAGACGCTCTCGTTCACCGCGTGGATCTGGGCCTCCGGCTCGCTCAGGCCGATCAAGAGGATCTCGGCCTGCGGGTAGAGGGCGGCGAGAGTGTTGCAGAGCGGGATCGAGCCGCCCATCCCGGACGTCTGCATCTTCTCGCCGGGGTACGCGGCCTCCATCGCCTGCGCCATGGACGTGTACGCCGGGCTGGAGGTGTCCGCGCGGAACGGCTGGCCCTGGCCGACCTGTTCGA
This sequence comes from Streptomyces sp. NPDC088246, assembly GCF_044741025.1. Taxonomy (NCBI): domain Bacteria; kingdom Bacillati; phylum Actinomycetota; class Actinomycetes; order Kitasatosporales; family Streptomycetaceae; genus Streptomyces; species Streptomyces sp. NPDC088246. The sequence continues at coordinate 30,202 of NZ_JBIURV010000047.1, read as the reverse complement.
CCGACACCCTGGCCCCCCACGGGGCATGCGCCTTGAGATGAGCGGTCAGCAACTCGGTCGCCTTCGCGGCGTCCTGGCCCGGCGGCACCCGCAGGCTGACCTGCGCCCGCGCGCTCGCCTGCAGCGACGGTGTCGCGCCGACCACCGGCGGGCAGTCGATGCCGATGACGGTGACGGCGGGCCGCGCCCAGATCCGGTCGGCGACCGTACCCGTGCCGATCAGTCCGACACCGTCGAGCACCTTCGCGTCCTTGCGGAACTCGGCCTCCGCGTACTGCAGTCCGTCCCATTCGGCGTCCGTGGCGAGCCCGTCGACGGTCGTGGTGCCGTCCTCGGCGCGCAGCGACGACAGCAGCTGGATCATCGCTGCCAGCGCATCCGGGGCGGCGCCGCCGAACTGTCCGGAATGCAGGTTTCCTTCGAGGGTGTCGAGCGTGACCCGCAGCATCGTCATACCGCGCAGCGTCGCGGTCACGGTCGGCAGACCGACCCGGAAGTTGCCGGTGTCGCCGATGACGATCGTGTCGGCGGTCAGCAGTTCGGGGTGCGCCTCTGCGTACCGCTCCAGGCCGCCGGTGCCCTGCTCCTCGGAACCCTCGGCGATCACCTTGACGGAGACCGGGACGCCGCCGTTCGCCTTGAGGGCGCGCAGGGCGAGGAGATGCATGATGAAGCCACCCTTGCAGTCGGCCGCGCCGCGGCCGAACCAGCGGCCGTCGCGCTCCGTCAGCTCGAACGGCGGGGAGAGCCATGCGGACTCGTCGAGCGGCGGCTGCACGTCGTAGTGCGCGTAGAGCAGTACGGTCGGGGCGTCGGCCGGGCCGGGCAGGAAGCCGTACACCGACTGGGTGCCGTCGGGGGTGTCGAGCAGGGCGACATCCCGGAAGTCCTCGGCGCGCAGCGCGTCGGCGACCCAGTCGGCAGCCGCCTCGCACTCGCTCTTCGGGAACTGCGCGGGATCCGCCACCGACCGGAAGGCCACGAGCTCGGTCAGCTCCGCCTTGGCACGGGGCATCAGCGAGGCAATGGTCTCGGAGATCGGACGGGCGGTCATGGGCACGCTCCTCGTGGGTGCGACGTTATGTATACGAATCCGGGCACATGTACACCGAGTGTGCGGCGTTGCATGTAGGACGAACGCACGGTCGATCCTCCCACAGCGGGGGCCGGGCCGGGCGCGCCGTAGGATGCCGTGAGCAGCATGGGCCACTGGTGGGATCGGGAGCAGAAGCACATCGTGAGCAGCGAGAACGCAGACGCCGTACATGAGCACGAAGAGTCGACCGTGTGGGACGTCGTCGTAGTCGGTGGCGGACCGGCCGGAGCCTCCGCGGCATACGCGGCGGCGGTCGCCGGCCGACGGGTACTGCTCCTCGAGAAGGCGGAACTGCCCCGCTACAAGACGTGTGGCGGCGGGATCATCGGGTTTTCGCGTGATTCGCTGCCGCCCGGATTCGAACTGCCGCTGCGGGACCGGATTCACGCGGTCACGTTCTCGCTCAACGGCAGGCTGGCGCGGACCCGCCGCTCCAAGCGGATGCTCTTCGGGCTCATCAACCGCCCCGAGTTCGACGCGGGGCTGGTCGAGGAGGCGCAGAAGGCGGGCGCCGAGCTCCGTACCGGAGCGACCGTGACGAGGGTCGAGCAGCACGGCGCCGCGGTGCCGGACCGGCGCACGGTCGCCGTGGTGCTGTCCGGCGGCGAGACAGTCCTGGCCCGCGCGGTCGTCGGTGCGGATGGCAGCGCTGGGCGGATAGGAGCCCATGTCGGGGTGAAACTCGACCAGGTGGATCTCGGCCTGGAGGCCGAGATCCCGGTTCCGCAGACGGTCGCGGAGGACTGGGCGGGGCGGGTGCTGATCGACTGGGGCCCCATGCCCGGCAGTTACGGCTGGGTGTTCCCCAAGGGCGACACCCTCACTGTCGGCGTGATCTCGGCGCGGGGTGACGGGGCGGGGACCAAGCGGTATCTGGAGGACTTCATCGCCCGGCTCGGTCTCGCCGGCTTCGAGCCGAAGATCTCCTCCGGGCACCTGACGCGCTGCCGCAGCGACGACTCGCCGCTGTCGCGTGGGCGGGTGCTGGTGTGTGGCGATGCGGCGGGGCTGCTGGAGCCGTGGACCCGCGAAGGCATCTCCTTCGCACTGCGGTCGGGGCGGCTCGCCGGTGAGTGGGCGGTTCGGATCGCGGAGTCGCACGATGCCGTGGACGCCCGACGCCAGGCGCTCAACTACGCCTTCGCCATCAAGGCCGGCCTGGGTGTCGAGATGGGTGTCGGACGGCGCATGCTGAAGCTGTTCGAGCGCCGGCCGGGGGTGCTGCACGCGGTGCTGACGGGATTCCGCCCGGCCTGGAACGCGTTCGCCGGGATCACCCGGGGAACGACTTCGCTGGCCGAGCTGGTCCGTACGCATCCGCTCGCGCAGCGGGCCCTGTCGGCTATGGACCGTTGACACCTGACATCTGACGCCGAGGGCGGGCCGGGCCGCACGGTCAGCCCTCCACGGTGATCCGGAAGACGGGGTGGTCGGGGCAGGCGGCCAGGAGTTCCGCGTCCGTGGACTTTGCGGTGATGCCCTGGAAGTACTGGTTGACCTCCCAGCCCCACCGCTCCAGGTAGGCGCGGACGATCAGCACCTTCTGCTCGTCGTCCGCGATCTCCACGGCCGTGAAGGTACGGATCTTCCGGCCCACCCGCAGCTCGCCCCCACCGGCGACCCGCATGTTGCGCACCCACTGGGAATGGCCCCGCGCGGAGACCAGATACTGCGTGCCCTCGTAGGTGTGGCAGTTCACGGGGATGCGCTGCATCTGCCCGCTCCTGCGGCCGCGCACCGACATCTCGGCCGAGCCGAGAAGGCTGACGCCGTGCCGGGCGAGCCAGCCGATGATGCTGTTCATCCGGACGTTGAACGCGTTGCCCCGAAGGTAGTACGGCTGAGACATGGTGACTCCCCACTGTTTTGAGAGCAGTGCTCTCGCTTGAGGTCAGTGTGCATGGAAGTGGTGCTCAGTAGCAAGAGCAGTGCTCTCGTTGTTGGTCGGCGCTCTTCGGTCGTGGCAGACTGAAGACCATGAGCGCTATCCGAGGAGCCAGGGAACGGGCCCGTATCGAGGTCACCGCCGCCATCAAGGACGAGGCGAGGAAACAGCTCGCGGCCGAAGGTGCCGCAAAGCTCTCGCTGCGCGCCGTGGCACGGGAACTCGGAATGGCATCCTCCGCGCTCTATCGCTACTTCCCCAGCCGGGACGAACTGCTCACGGCCCTGATCGTCGATGCGTACGACTCCGTGGGCGAGAGTGCCGAGGCCGCACACCGGGCCGCCCGTGCCACCGCCGCCCCTCACATCACCCGCTGGACCGCCGTCGCCCACGCCGTACGCGACTGGGCTCTCGCCCACCCCCATGAATACGCCCTGATCTACGGCTCGCCCGTGCCCGGTTACAGCGCACCGCAGGCGACGATCGGTCCCGCCTCCCGCGTCGGTCTCGTCCTGATTGCCGTCGTCGGCGAGGCCTACCGCACGGACGGTCTCGCCCTGCCGCCGCTCGCCGGCGAGCTGCGCGCCGAGGCCGAGCGGATGGTCGCCGAGTTCGCCCCCGGCCTTCCTCCGGAGGTCGCCGCCCCGCTGATCGCTGCCTGGTCGCAGCTGTTCGGGCTGATCTCCTTCGAGATCTTCGGCCAGTTCAACCGGGTGGTGGAGGCCCGGGAGATCTTCTTCCGGGAAGCCGTCACCGAACTGGCCCGTACGCTCGGCCTGCTCGGCCCCCGAAGCAGCCGGACAGGATGAGGCCCGTCCCCGCCGACCCCGTCCGACGTACTCCACAGGGAGTAGGGGTGATCACCACGCCCGGCTGACGCCGCCTCCGCGGCTCGCGGTCTAGCGTGGCCGACATGGAAGAGCAACACTCACACTGGGCGCACGGCGGGCCGCCGCGCTGGCTGACGGGGGCGCCGGGGCACTACGCCTCCCGGCTGCCCTGGCCGTCGACGATCCTGCTCGGCGCCGTCGTCATGGTCGGTTCGACCATCGCGGCCCGGGGGCAGATGGACGAGCGGGCGCCGCTGGACATCTTTGCGCGGCTGCTGCTCTTCCTGGCCGTCTCCGTACTTCTGCTGCGCCACCGCCACCCGGTGGTGGCCGTCTTCGGCAGTTCGGCCGCGGCGATGATCTACCTGGCGGCCGGCTATCCGTACGGACCGGTCTTCCTTGCCGTTGCCGTGGGCTGCTTCAGCGCCGTTGTCTCCGGGCGCCGGCGGGCCGCTTGGACGGCCGTCGGGATGGTGTGGCTGGGGCACGTCCTGGTGGCTCACTGGCTCTACCGGTGGCTGCCGCCCTCCGGCGACCACCCCGCCGCCTGGGGGCAGGAACTGGGCGTTGCCGCTTGGGTGGTGGCCATCATCGCCGCTGCCGAGTTCGTACGCGTGCGCCGTGAGCAGTGGGCGGATCAGCGCGCGGAGCGGGAGGCCGCGGAGCAGCGCCGGGCCGACGAGGAGCGGCTGCGGATGGCGCGCGAGCTCCATGACGTCCTGGCCCACAGCATCTCCGTCATCAACGTCCAGTCGAGTGTCGGTCTCGCGTTGCTGGACTCCGACCCCGAGCAGGCCCGTACTGCCCTCACCACCATCAAGGCCGCCAGCAAGGAGGCGCTGGGCGAGGTCCGCCAGGTCCTCGACACCCTGCGTACCCCTGGAGACGCCCCCAGGGCCCCGGCGCCCGGACTCGACCGGCTCCCCGAGCTCGTCGAACAGGCGGCGGGCGCCGGGCTGACCGTCACCGTCGAGACCGATGGCGTACGCGGCGCGGTCCCGCCCGGCGCGGATCTCGCCGCCTTCCGGATCGTGCAGGAGGCGCTGACGAATGTGGTCCGGCACTCCGGATCGCGTATCGCGCACGTCCGTATCGGTTACGAGCCCGGCCACATCCGGCTCCGTATCGATGACGAAGGACCGGCCACCGGCAATGACGCAGGCGGCAGCGGCAACGGGCTGGCAGGAATGCGGGAGCGGGCCGCCGCACTGAGTGGCACGATCGAGGCCGGGCCCCGGGCCGGCGGCGGCTTCCGGGTGCGGGCCGAACTTCCGCTGCCGTCCGATTCGCCCGGCGCGGCAGCGCACAAGGAGGAGACAACGTGATCCGCGTACTGCTCGCCGACGACCAGCTGCTGGTCCGGGCCGGATTCCGGGCCCTGCTGGACGCTCAGCCCGACATCGAGGTGGCGGGGGAGGCCGCCGACGGCGAGGAGGCCGTACGCATGGTGCGCGAACTGCGGCCGGACACCGTGCTGATGGACATCCGGATGCCGCATCTCGATGGCCTGGCCGCGACCCGTGCCATCACCGGGGACCCCGAACTGTGCGACGTCAAGGTGGTCATGCTCACCACCTTCGAGCTCGACGAGTACGTCTTCGAGGCGATCCGCTCCGGTGCCTCCGGCTTTCTCGTCAAGGACACCGAACCGGAGGAACTGCTGCGGGCGGTACGTGCGGTGGTGGGCGGCGACGCACTGCTCTCACCGGGGGTCACCCGCCGGCTGATCGCCGAGTTCGCGGCCCGGTCCAAGGAGCCCGCGGCGGCAACGGGGCTGGGCGAACTCACCGAACGTGAAAGGGAGGTGATGGCACTCGTCGGCATAGGGCTCTCCAATGAGGAGATCGCCCGTCGGCTGGTTGTCAGTCCGCTCACCGCCAAGACCCACGTCAGCCGCACCATGGTGAAGCTCGGCGCCCGTGACAGGGCCCAACTCGTGGTGCTCGCCTATGAGTCGGGGCTCGTACGCCCCGGCTGGCTCGGCTGACCCGGCCACGACGCAGGGTGCGCAACCGCCGGGGCTCCGAAGCGTCACCGATGCGGTGGCCGGCAGGCGAGAACTCCCCGCCGGCCACCGTACATTTCCCCTCGTCGGGTGGTCAGTCCCGCATGGATACCTTCTGCGCGGCGGATGCCTCGGCTGCGGCGTCCCGGTCCGTTTCGGACGAGGCGACCAGCACGGTGTGCTGCACGGGCCGGCTGCGCCGCAGCCCGGTCAGGTAGCCGCCGCGGGTGTCCTCGCGCTCGCTGCGCGGGATCAGCTTCAGACCCGCGACCAGGGCGATCAGTGAGATGGGGGCGGGCAGCAGCCCCGTCTGGTCGCTCGCCCGGAGAAGGACGACCTCGTGTGCCGCGGGATGTGCAGCGAGGACCGCCGAGGTGTCCGGGTCGAGCTGACGGCGAAGGGCCGGGCACGTCACGCCGAGGTGAAGCCGTTGCAGAGGTCGGTGCTCGCCCGCATGCTGAACGAACCGAGGCGCTGAGCGCCCCGTCGGGTGCTGCCCCGCCCCTGCCTGCTGTCAGGACCAGGTGACTCCGGAGTTCTCGCACCAGAGCCGGGCCGGCTGCGGGTCGCCTTTCAGAGTGATCGCCGTGAGCGGCAGCCGGTTCCAGAGCGTCAGATAGAGCTGCTCGGCCGTCGCGCTCAACTCGCAGTCCGCAGGGCTCACTTCGGGTGCCGCTTCATCCCGTACGGCCTGCGGCGGTTCCGGCGAGAGCCGCACGGTCCAGGTGGCGTCCGTATCCGTGGCCCGTACTCGCAGGGAACGTGGCGTTTCCGTACGCACTTTGCTCTTCGGGCGGGCGTGGAGCCCGCGCAGCAGCTCGTCGATTCCGTCCACCGCGTGATCGGCCGCCAACGGTGACAGCCGCCCACCGCGTGCCGACTCCGCGTCCACCCGGTGAATCGTGGTCTCGTGAGCCTGTCGCCGGGCCCAGAAGGCCAGTGGCGACGGCGCGGGCATGAAGGTCCAGCACTCCAGTCCGGCCGGCGCGGCCGCCAGTGCGTCGACCAGGAGGCCGTGGCCCTCGCGGAACCAGTCGAGCAGCTCGGGTCCGTCCAGATCCGGCTCCCCGCCGTCCGGGAGGTACGACGTGTGGCCCTCGACGACGAACGCGGTCGCCCAGCGGTGCACCATCCCGGTGTGCCGGAGAAGATCGCGTACCTGCCAGCCCGGGCAGGTCGGCACCGGTGCCCCGGTTCCCGCCTCCTGCGCCGCGTTCGCCAGCAGCTGTCCCTCGACGGCCAGGGACTTGATGTGGTCCGTGATCTCCATGGCCTCGATTGTGCCAGCGGTTCAGGCTTCCTGGGGGCGGGCGGTGCGAGTCCGGCTGCCGCCGTGCACCGGCCGTACGAACCAGCCGAGTGCGAGCGACTGCAGCAGTACGGACACGACCGGGGCGAGGTGGACGAACCAGGCGGGTCCGGCCGCCTCCGCGCCCCACAGCGCGCTGCCGATGAAAAAGACGAACACGGTGGGCGCCGCGAGGAGGAACAGCCAGACCCCGGCGAACGAGGCGTCCTGGGGGGCGACGAACAGGGTGTCCACGGTGACGAACGCCGCGGCCGCCAGGACGAGGCCGAGGTGGATCAGCGAGGCGGCATTGCCGAAGGTCGGGCGCGCGAGCGCGCGGACGTGCTGCTTGTCGATGACCGGCTTGTTCACGGCCCGCTCCCCATGGATGGATGACGCTTCCATCGTGTCTCCGGGGAGAGTTGTTCCTGCCTGAGCACGGCTACTCAATCGGTCATGTGTGCGCCGCGTTGCGTGCTCCGTACCCCAGTGCCGCGGCCGCGGTGGCCAGCAGTGCCACCGTGGTGAGGGCTGCCGGGAGTGAGAACCAGTCGGCCAGGAAGCCGATCGCGGGCGGTCCGAGCAGCATCCCGCCGTAGCCGAGCGTCGACGCGGCGGCCACTCCACCGGGTCCGGCCAGCTCACCGGCCCGGCCGACCGCGACGGGGAAGATATTGGCCAGACCGAGACCGGTGACGGCGAAACCGAGGAGCGCCAGCCAGGTGGTCGGGGCGAGCGAGCCGAGCAGCATCCCGGCGGCGGCCGTCGCACCGCCCGCGACCAGGGTCCGGGTCTGGCCCAGCCGTTCGAGCAGTGCCGTGCCGCTGAGTCGGCCGGCCGTCATGGCCAGTGCGAACAGGGAGTATCCAGCGGCGGCGATGCCCGGGTGGGCGTGCAGGTCCTGTTCCAGATGGAGGGCGCCCCAGTCGGCCAGCGCGCCTTCGCCGTACGCGGTGCAGAGCGCGATCACGCCGAACAGGAGCACCATGCGGCGGGCCCGCCCGTCCGGTCGCCGCGGCTTCTCGGCGTCGTCGGCCGTGGGTGCGGGCTTCGGCGCCGGTTGGCGCAGCAGTACCGGTCCCGCCGCCGCGGTGACCAGGAGCCCGATCCCGGTGAGGACGAAGAGATGTGTGGCGGGGGAGAGGCCGCCCGCGACCAGTCCGCCGAGCCCGGCACCGACCATTCCGCCGAGGCTGAACGCGGCGTGGAAGCTGGGCATCACGGGACGCCGCAGGGCGGCGACCAGGTCGACCGCCGCGCTGTTCATCGCCACGTTGATCCCGCCGTACGCGGCCCCGAAGACCAGCAGCACCAGGCCGAGTGCGAGCGCCGAATGCGTCTGCGCGGGCAGGGCGATGCTGAGGGGGAGCAGAACGCCGCAGGCCACGGTCACCGGATGGCTGCCGAAGCGCCGGCACAGCCGGCCCGTGAGCATCATGGTCACCACGGCCCCGGCGGATACGCCGAGCAGAGCGAGGCCCAGGGTGGAGGCCGAGGCCCCGGTCTGGTGCTTGATGGCCGGGATGCGGACCACCCAGCCGGCGAAGAGGAAGCCGTCGAGGGCGAAGAACACGGTCAGCGCGGTACGGAGGCGGGTCAACGAAGGTGGGGCGGTGTAGCCGCCCGGTCCCCCCGGTAGAGCCGTCCGCAGTTTGTTTAGTTGCGGCACAAACTCAGCATAGGGGCGTCCGGGTAACGGGCGCAAGATGGCCGCCCGCCGCGGCCGCAAGGGGCACAAGCGCGCCACCGGGGCGTCGTCGGCACCCCCGGATCATGGGAGACTCGCCCCCATGAACGGCAAGGTGACCACCACCCGGACAAAGTTGGAGAGGGGCCGCAGCGCGCTCGGACCCGCGCTGGAACTGGTCCACACCGGACGCGCGCCCACCCGTGCCGTCCTCACCTCCGAGCTCGGGGTCACCCGGGCGACGGCCGGTGCGGTCGCCGCGGAACTGGAGGCACTCGGCCTGATCCGGGTCGACTCCCGGCCGGGCTCCGCCGCCGGCTCGCAGGGCCGCCCCTCGCACCGGCTGGCCATCCGGGAGTCCGGGCCCGTCGCCATCGCCGCGCAGGTGCACGCCGACGGGTTCCGGGCCGCGCTCGTCGGGCTCGGCGGACGGCTCGTCGCCACCGCCCCCGGCTGCGTCACCGTCACGGCGGACCCGGCGCAGGTCATCGGCGAAGTGGTCGACGACTGTGCCCGGTTGCTGCGGGACAGCGGACTGCGCTGTGTCGGTGCGGGCCTCGCGGTGCCGTCCGCGGTCGCCGAACCGGAGGGCACCGCGCTCAACCCGCTGCACATCGCCTGGCCGGCGGGCGCCCCGGTGCGAGAGATCTTCGCCGCCTGTGTACGGGAAGCGGGCATCCCCGGACCCGCGTTCACCGGGAACGACGTCAACCTCGCCGCGCTCGCCGAACACCGGCACGGTGCCGGGCGCGGTGCCCAGCATCTGCTCTGTGTGGCCACCGGTCACCGGGGCGTGGGCGGTGCCCTGGTCCTCGACGGCCGTCTGCACACCGGGAGTTCGGGACTTGCGCTGGAGGTCGGCCATCTCACGGTGAACCCCGAGGGCCGCCCGTGCCACTGCGGCGGCCGCGGCTGCCTGGACGTCGAGACCGACCCGCTGGCCTTCCTCATCGCCGCCCGTCGCGAACCCGGTCCGGAGGAGTCGCTGCTCAAGCAGGCCGGCGATCTGCTGCGTACGGAGTACGAGGACGCGGCGGTACGGGGCGCGGCCGAGGAGCTGATCGACCGGCTCGGCCTCGGGCTCGCCGGGCTGGTCAACATCCTCAACCCCGATCGCATCATCCTCGGCGGACTGCACCGCGCACTGCTCGACGCGGATCCGGAGCGGCTGCGTGCGGTGGTGGCCGACCGCAGCCTGTGGGGGCGCAGCGGCAGTGTGCCCATCCTGCCGTGCACGCTCGACCACAACAGTCTGGTGGGGGCGGCGGAACTGGCCTGGCAGCCGGTGCTGGACGATCCGCTGGCCGCGCTTGCGTGACGGGGCCTCGGGCGGCCGCACTGTCCTCAACCATCGGCCAGGACCGAAGACGTCCTCCACGCGAAAGCCCGTGCTGCGTTACCCACCCGACGCCTCTCTAGGCCATGCGGCCCGCAGTAACCACAGGCGGTACCGACGCGAATGCACTGGCATTGCGTTCGTCGTCCGCGAAGGAGAAGACCCCGTACCGGCCCCTTCTGTTCCCCCGCAGATGCCCGGGAGCTAGGTGCGGTCCGCGCCTGCCGACGGAGGAGGAGCAGGGCCATCCCACCGGCGGCTCTGCTCCTCCAATAGGAAGCCATCTCATTTGGTGAGCCCCCAGCGGATGGCGAGAGGCAGGCGACGGTGGCGAAGGCGAGGAAGCCGTTTCGGCGTGCCACAAGATCAGATAGCGTGCGTGGCTATGGGTGAGCTGATAGTGATCAGGCACGGCCAGACCGAGTGGAGCCTGTCGGGCCAGCACGCTGGCCGGACCGACGTTCCGCTGACCGACGTCGGCAAGGCTGCGGCCAGGGCTCTTGCTCCGAGGCTGGCCCGCCGCCGTCTGGTCGCCGTGTTCAGCAGTCCGCTGAGTCGCGCCATGCGGACGGCCGAGCTGGCCGGCCTGACCGGCGCCAAGCCCGATCCCGATCTGTTGGAGTGGGACTACGGCGGCTACGAGGGCTTGACCGCCGAGCAGATCCGCGAGTCGAGGCCGGACTGGGACCTGTGGCGGGACGGCGTCGTTCCCGGCGACGCCGACCACCCCGGTGAGCAGCTCGCGCAGGTGGCCGCGCGCACGGACGCGGTGTTGGACCGCATCCGTCCATGGCTGAGCGACGGTGACGTCGCCGTCGTCGCGCACGGCCACCTGGCCCGAGTACTCACCGTGCGCTGGCTCGGCCTCGACGCGTCCGCGAGCCGAATGCTCGGCCACCCGCATCCAGGCACTCTCAGCCTACTGGCCGCCGAGGACGGGCAGCCCTTCATCTCCGCCTGGAACGTCCCTTAGCGCTGGCCCGGCGCGTCACCTCTGAGGCGAGAGGCGCCGGAGGCAGATGAGTGCCGCGGCGATGCCAGCGAAGGCAAGGAAGTGCTCGGCCTTGCGTTCGTAGCGGCGGTGAAGACGGGGGCTTTTATGTTTCCGCTGGTCGGTGGGTCGACGTTGCCTGATAGTTGGTGCATTTTGCCCACGCGACTTCCGACGCCGTCGATGGGCAGAGCCCTACGGAGACGCCCGTCGACCCGCTGCACCCCTGCCGCACTCGCACGGACCTGGTCAGGGCTCGCACAGGTGGTTCCTTTGCGCCACTCTGTCGATTCCCGGTCGTTCCGCCTCGTGTCGCTGACCTGCAACGCTCTGACCAGGTAGGCGGCGCGTCGGCCAGCGAGGAGACGACATGTCAGGGACCACGCCCAACGCCAAGGGACCGGCCCCGATCAAGCTCCCGACCGAGGCAACCGAACCCGCACTCATCCCGACCGACCAGCTCAAGCCTGAGGACATCGGCACACTGACGATCGAGTACCGCGATGGTCAGCCCGTCATCGTCCTCAGCGGCGGGAAGTACATCCCGGCAGGGCTCACGGTTGTGGACGGCTCCGGCGCGGCAGCCGGAGGGAGCCCGGGGTGCCACGATCTCGTCGAGCCGGACGGTGCCGTTGAAATGCCCGGCCGGCCAGGCGGAGGTGTCGGGGCGGTTCCCCGTGATGTGCATGTGTGTTGTGCTCCTCGAGTGTCAGGCGGCGGTGTCACCGGGGGCGAGCAGCGAGAGCAGTCCACGCGCGCCCGCGTCGAAGGCGTCCGCCGAACCGGAGGCACGGGCCAGCACATAGCCGCCCTGCACCGTCGCGACGATCGTCGCCGCCACGTCCTCGGCAACCAGAGGACGGGTGAACTCGCCCTGGTCCAGGCCCTCCTGGACGATCTCGGCGAGCCGGCCGCGCAACCAGCCGATCGTCTCGTCGACCGGTGCGCGCAACTCGTCACTGGCGATGACATCCGGATCCATCGTCAGCCGGCCCACCGGGCAGCCGCGCAGCACATCGCGCTCGCGCAGGAGATATGCCGAGATCCGCGCGTACGCCGTTCCCGGGCCGTCGAACAACTGCCCGGCCGTCTCGCGCATCTGCGAGGCCGTGCGACGGATCGCCGTGAGCGCCAGATCGGGTTTGCCCGCGAAGTGGTGGTACATGCTGCCCTGGCCCGCGCCCGCCTGCTGCTGGATGGCCTTGGGGCTGGTGCCCACATAGCCGCGCTCCCACAGGAGCTCCTGGGTGGCTTCGATCAGACGGACAGGAGTGCTCATGAATCGACTGTACATACTAGTAGGTACAGAATTCAGTGATGTCGGCCTGCCGACGGGAGCAGCCGCAGATCCGCCACGTACTCCCGAGGGGGTACGCGCACGGCCGCTGGCCGTACGACGACTCGGACCCCCTCCCGGGGCCAGGCTCGGAATCGTCAGGAAAACCTGAACGCGAACCCTGAACCGAGGGAGTTGACCGAGATGAACACCCTGGCGTACAGCGGTGGACCCGGACCCTGGATCCTCCTCTTCCCGCTCTTCTGGGTGGCCGTCGTGATCGGCGGCGTCACCCTGCTGCGCCGTACCGTCCGGCGCGGCCGACGAGGCCCCTGGCAGGCCCGTACCACCCAGGAAGCACCCGCCGAAGCGTCACCGATCACCCTGCTCGGCCGCCGCTTCGCGGCCGGAGAGGTCGACGAGGACGAGTACTGGCGCCGGCTCTCCGTACTCGACGAACAGTTCGGCCGCGGCAGCAAGGGAGGAGTGGCGTGACCACCACCGTCCCCACCTCCGAGCCCACCCCCACGTCCACCTCTGCCGCCTCCGCTGCCCGGGTCGTCGACGCCGTGAAGCTCTACGGCACCGGCGAGACCCGGGTCAGGGCCCTCGATGCGGTGAGCGTCGACTTCCCGGCCGGCCGCTTCACCGCGATCATGGGGCCCTCCGGCTCCGGCAAATCCACCCTGATGCACTGCGCGGCGGGACTCGACACCCTCACCTCCGGCTCCGCCTTCATCGGCGACACCGACATCAGTGCCCTCGACGACCGCAGACTCACCCTGCTGCGCCGGCGGCGCATCGGCTTCGTCTTCCAGTCCTTCAACCTCCTGCCGACGCTCACCGTCGCCGAGAACATCACCCTCCCTCTGGATCTCGCCGGGGAGCGACCCGACCCGGAGTGGCTCGACGCACTCGTCGACACCGTCGGACTGCGGGACCGGCTGCACCACCGGCCCGGCGAACTGTCCGGCGGGCAGCAGCAGCGGGTGGCGGTGGCGCGGGCCTTCGCGGGCAGTCCCGATGTCGTCTTCGCCGATGAACCGACCGGCAACCTCGACTCCCGTGCCGGCCAGGAGGTGCTCCGGCTGCTCGGCCGAACCGTCCGGCAGACCGCCCGCACGGTCGTCATGGTCACGCATGACCCGGTCGCCGCCGCCCATGCCGACGAGGTCGTCTTCCTCGCCGACGGCAGGCTCGTCGACCGGATGCCCGATCCCACGGCGGAGCGCGTGCTCGACCGCTTCAAGTCCTTCGCCCCCCACCCGTCACGCAGGCGGTGACGACATGACCAGCACCCGGGCCTCCGTAGGCCTGAGCATCTCCTCGCTCCGCGCCCACAAGCGCCGCTTCGCCGGTACGTTCGTCGCCGTCCTGCTCGGCGTCGCGTTCCTCACCGGGACGCTCGTCATGGGCGACACGCTCCGCGCGAGCTTCGACACCATGTTCGGCGACGCCACCGCCGGTACCGACGCCGTCGTGCGCAGTGCCGATGTGGTCACGGTCGCCGGTGAGTCCCAGGGCACCCGGCAGCCGGTGAGCACCGCACTCGTGAAGAGGATCGAGCAGACCCCCGGCGTCGCCGCGGCGGCCCCCGACATCCAGGGCGCCGGCCAGCTCATCGGCTCCGACGGCAAACCCATCGGCGGTCAGGGGCCGCCCACCCTCGCCGGCAACTGGATCGACGACCCGAAGCTCAATCCGTACCGGCTCGCCGCCGGACGCGCCCCGTCCGCGCCCGGTGAGGTCGTCATCAACCGCGGCACCGCCGACCGGGGCGGGCTCGGGATCGGCGACACGACCGTGCTGCGCACCCCCGACCCCGTGCACGTCACGATCGTCGGGCTGGCCACCTTCGGCGGCCAGGACGGCATGGGCCAGGTCACCTACACCGCCATGACGCAGGCCGATGCCGAGAAGTACCTCACGCCGAAGCCCGGCGAGGCATCGGCCATCCAGGTGCGCGCAGGCCCCGGCACCAGCCAGCAGGAGCTCGTCGACGCACTGCGCCCTGTACTGCCCAAGGACGTCGAGGCCATCACCGGACAGGCATCGGCCGCCGAGAACCGGGACATGATCTCCGGTGCCTTCCTGAGCGTGTTCACCACGCTGCTGCTGGTGTTCTCCGGGATCGTGCTGCTGGTCGCCACCTTCTCCATCCACAACACTTTCGCGATCGTCGTCGCCCAGCGGACCCGCGAGAACGCCCTGTTGCGCGCCCTCGGCGCCTCCCGCAGGCAGGTCGTCGGCTCGACCCTCGTCGAGGCGGCCGCGGTCGGTGTGATCGCTTCGGCCGCCGGTCTGGCCGGTGGTATCGGCATCGCCGCCGGACTGCAGGTGCTCTTCCCCGCCGTCGGATTCCCGTTTCCCGAGGGAGCGCTGGTGATCAGCGGCGTTTCCCTGCTGGTGCCGCTCGCCGTCGGCGTCCTCGTCTGCCTCGGCTCCGCCCTCCTGCCCGCCGTCCGGGCCGGACGCACCGCTCCGCTCGCCGCTCTGCGCGAGAGCGCTGTCGACGACTCCGCGACGTCCCGGACACGTGCCCTCGCCGGGCTCGTGCTGCTGGTGGCCTCCCTCGGCACCATCCTGACCGGCACCCTGGCCGATGTGTCCGTCCGGCTGTCGTCCGCCGGTGCGGTGTCGGCACTTGCCGCGTTCGTGGTGCTCGGACCGGTCGCCTCCTCGTACGCCGTTCGGATCCTCGGCGCCCCGCTCGACCGGTTGCGCGGTGTCACGGGCCGACTGGCCCGGCGCAACGCCCTGCGCAGCCCCCGGCGGACCGCGTCCACCGCGACCGCACTGATGATCGGCGTCGCCGTGGTCTCCCTCTTCACCGTCTTCGGCGCCTCCCTGAAGGCGACCATGAACCGGACGGTCGACCGCTCCTTCGCGGGCGACGTCGCCATCAGCGCTCCCGCCTTCGGGGCGGGCGGCAGCGGCCTCAGCCCCCGGCTGGCCCCGGCCGTCGACCGGCTGCCGGAGGTCGCGACCGCCGTCGGTCTCGGCAAGGGGGTCGCGGAGGTCGACGGTGCGGGACGCGCGCTGACCGTCACCGACCCGGCCGCGCTCGGCAGGGTCTTCGACCTCGGCCGGGTCGACGGATCGCTGAAGGGGCTGGGCGCGAACGGGATCGCCGTGTCCGACACGGAGGCCGGCAAGCGCGGTCTGCACACCGGCTCCACCGCACGGCTCACCTTCACCGACGGCACGCAGCAGAACTTCACGGTCCGTGCCGTCTACGGCCGGTCGGAACTGGCGGGCGACTACATCATCACCCGCCTGGCCTGGGCCCCGCACCGTGCGCAGGACTCCGACTCGCTGATCGCCGTCTCCTTCAAGCCCGGTGTCACCACCGCCGACGGCAAAGCGGCGGTCGCGAAGACCGCGGCGGCGTACGGCAACCCGGACGTACAGACCCGCAGCGAGTACGCGCAGTCCTCGGCCGGCGGCATCGACATGATGCTCACACTGGTCTACGCCCTGCTCGCACTCGCCGTACTGATCGCGCTGCTGGGCATCGCCAACACGCTGAGCCTGGCGCTTCACGAACGCACCAGGGAGCTGGGCCTGTTGCGGGCCGTCGGACAGACCAGGAGCCAGCTGCGGTCCATGGTCCGCTGGGAATCCGTACTGGTCGCAGCGTTCGGCACGGCGGGTGGCCTGTTGCTCGGCGGCGTCCTCGGCTGGGTGCTGGTCAAGGCGTCCGCGGGCACGGGAGACACCGCCTTCGCCTTCGTGCTGCCGCCACTGCGGCTCCTGGTGGTGGCCCTCGTGGGGATCACCTCCGGGGCGCTGGCGGGCTGGCGGCCCGCCCGTCGGGCGGCACGGCTGGACGTGCTCCGCGCGATCGCCGTTGAATAGCGCGCCAGCGGAAGGTGGAGCGGGGCACCGTCCGGTGTCCCGCGCCACCTTCCGCCGGCGCTGCTAGCCGATCACCGACGACCGCGCGACGAAAGGTGTCCGGCTCTCCAGGTACGTCACGGTGTCCGGCTCGAAAGGCCCGTCAGTGGTTGCCCCGTACACCGCGTGCAGCGGCTGCGCGGCGAACAGGGAAGGCGCCGGAAGAGTGAACCAGACAACCTTCCCGGCCCCGCCCCTCGGGCAGACCCCCCAACTCTCGCTGACCGCGGCGATCAGCGCGAGCCCGCGCCCCGACGTACTGGACGCAGAGGCCTCGCGCACGGTCGGCAGCCGTGGGTCGTGGTCGTGGACGGACACCGTCAGGCGTTCGAGCAGCAACTCGATCTCGACGGTGCATGACTTGTCCGGCTGGGCGTGCCGGTGGACATTGGTCAGCAGTTCGGTGACGCCGAGCGCCGCATGGTCGATCAGAGGATCGAGATGCCAGTAGCGCAGCTGCGCCGAAACGATTCTGCGGACCTGACCGATCCGCGACGGCAGGGCCTGGAGCTCCACCGTGCAGTGCCTGCTCGGCTCGCTGATCACGGCTTGCGACTCCCCGAAATAGGTCCGGAAGAAGACGAAGGAACGATCCAGCAGATGACTGGCTGCTGATTCAGCTCCGGCGGTGCGAATCACAATGTCACCGCCGGTAAACCACGAGTGACGTGTGACCAATGTCGCTCAGGGGGCACGGCTCCGCAACTCGCGGTGTACCGGCGGCGCCCCGTCAGATCATCCGGCCACCCGCACTGCGCAGCGTCTCGAGAAATCTGTGGGCCGGCGCGGCCTCGTCCGGACCGTGGTTGCGCTGCCCCATCGTCAGCCGGTACCGCGTCCCGTTGAGGCGCGCCACGGCCGCACCGGCTCCGGCGAACCACGGCCTGCCCGCGCTCACCGCCCCCACCGGGGCGCTGTCGATCTCCCGGCCGTAACTGGTCAGCAGAGCCAGCCTGCCGTCCTTGACGATCACCTGCCCCGCCCTCGTGAGCGAACGGGCCCACCGCTCGATCCGTACCCCCGTCGCACTGAACTCCGTTTCCGGCATGACTGCTTCGCCCCCTTCGTAACGCTTCTGATGGGCAGTCTGCACAAGCCGGGGCCGACGCGCCAGGCCGCGTCCCGGGCCGATGTCACAGCTGCCCCGCCCGCCAGCACCAAGGCAGGGCTATGGACCATCAAAGCGAACGTTTGTGCAGGTAGACGGAATATCGTTGACGGTGGAGAGTGACGGCGACACGAGGAGGAACGCGCTGATGGGCACCGCAATGCACAGAGACGACGGCCGGGCCACGGCGACCATCGACATCGACCGCTCCGACCCCGAGTACCGGGCCTGGCTCAAGGAAGCCGTACGCAAGGTCCAGGCCGACGCCAATCGCTCCGCCGACACCCATCTGCTGCGCTTCCCGCTGCCCGAGGCATGGGGCATCGACCTCTATCTCAAGGACGAGTCGACGCACCCCACCGGGAGCCTCAAGCACCGGCTGGCCCGCTCGCTCTTCCTCTACGGGCTCTGCAACGGCTGGATCCGGCCGGGCAAGCCGGTGATCGAAGCGTCCAGCGGTTCGACGGCCGTCTCGGAGGCGTACTTCGCCAAGCTGATCGGTGTGCCGTTCATCGCCGTGATGCCCCGCACCACCAGCCCCGAGAAGTGCCGCCTGATCGAATTCCACGGCGGCCGCTGCCATTTCGTCGACGATTCACGGAAGTTGTACGAGGAGTCCGCCAGGCTCGCCGCCGACACCGGCGGCCACTACATGGACCAGTTCACCTACGCCGAACGGGCCACCGACTGGCGCGGGAACAACAACATCGCCGAGTCGATCTACCAGCAGCTCGGACTGGAGCGCTACCCGGAGCCGACGTGGATCGTCGCCACGGCCGGAACCGGCGGCACCTCGGCCACCATTGCCCGCTACGTGCACTACATGCAGTTCGACACCCGGATCTGTGTGCCCGACCCGGAGAACTCCTGTTTCTTCGACGGCTGGACCCACCACAACCCCCTGGCCACCAGTGACTGCGGCTCCCGGATCGAGGGCATCGGCAGGCCTCGGATGGAGCCGAGCTTTGTGCCCGGGGCCATCGACCGGATGATGAAGGTGCCGGACGCGGCCAGTGTCGCGGCCGTGCGCGCCCTGGAGAAGGCCATCGGCCGGAAGGCTGGCGGCTCCACCGGCACCGGGCTGTGGAGCGCGTTCAAACTGGTCGCCGAAATGGTCGAGCAGGGCAGCACCGGCAGCATCGTCACCCTGATCTGCGACCCGGGCGACCGTTACCTCGACAAGTACTACTCCGACAGCTGGCTCGCCGAACAGGGCCTGGACATCGCCCCGTACACGGAAACCATCGACTCCTTCCTGGCCGACGGCAACTGGCCCGGATAGCCCGGACGGGACGCGGCGCACCCGGTCCGCGGCCGCTCTCAGGCCGCGGGCCCGGCCAGCCGCCTGTCGAGATTGCGTACCGCGTTCCGGAAAGCCCGGCCCATCCCTGACCGGCCCAGCCGCAGCGCGAACCGGAAGGGTGCGGAACCGTCCGCGGCGAACGTCCACTGCACCTGCGTCCCGGTACCGGCCGGGGTGAGCCGCCACTCCTCCAACAGGGCTTGCGGGCCAGGGGCGTTCGACTCGTCGACTCGGTAGACGTATCGCTCGCCGGGTGCCGTCGCGATGATCGTCTCGCGCAACACCGTGCCGCCCCTGAGCCGGACCTCGCGACCTGCGCCGGCCTCGGTGGGCCGGGCCGCAGTCACCGAGGTGAACCAGCTGGGCCAGCCCGCCACATCATCGGCGAGCGCACGATAGACCACCTCGGGAGGCGCGGACACCTCGGCGGCGAAGACCAGTCGCAGTGGAGCGGACTCGATGAAGTCGAGGTCCACGGAACGGAGTCGGCGTTTCACGGATCGCACCTCCCGTGCGGCCGGCGGCGGGCGGGGTTGCGCACACCATAGCTGGCGTATCGTCAGATGTCCCTGCCCGCAAGGGCATGACGCGGCAGAGTGCTACGGGACCGCCCGTGCGGCTGCGGTGATGTTGCGGGCCATACCGCCGAACACCACCGAGTGGAACGGCCACACGCTCCACCAGTAGGCGTGACCGAGCAGTCCGTGCGGATGGAACAGCGCCCGTTGTCGATAGACCGTCCGCCCCTGCTCGTTCCGGTCCACCGACAGTTCGAGCCAGGCCGGACCGGGCAGCCGCATCTCCGCGCGCAGCCGCAGCAGCTCACCCGGAACGATTTCCTCCACACGCCAGAAGTCCAATGAGTCGCCCACCCGCAGTCGCTGCGCGTCCCGCCGCCCGCGCCGCAGCCCGACGCCACCGATGATCCGGTCGAGCCAGCCCCTCACGGCCCAGGCCAGCGGGAAGGAGTACCAGCCGTTCTCGCCGCCGATGCCCTCGATCACCCGCCAGAGCGCTTCCGGCGCCACCGGCACCGTGAGTTCCCGTTCGTCGCTGTAGAGACTGCCGCCGGACCAGTCGGGGTCGGTGGGCAACGGGTCACTGGGGGCACCGGGCACTGCCGCGGACGACCAACGGGTGTCGACCCGGGCATCCTTGATCCGCTGGAGCGCCAGCCGCAGCGCCTGATCGAAGCCGATGATGCCGCCGGCCGGATCGGGTACGTACCGGGCGATGTCGCGCTCGTGACAGACCACCTCGTGGCGCAGCGACTGGGCCAGCGGCCGGGCGATGGAGGGCGGCACCGGTGTCACCAGGCCGATCCAGAGACTGGAGAGTCCCGGGGTGAGCACCGGCACGGGGAGGATCACTCGGTGGGCCAGCCCGGCGACCGCGGCGTACCGCTGCATCATGTCCCGGTACGTCATGACGTCCGGGCCGCCGATGTCGAACGTACGGTTCACATCGGCCGGCAAGTCGGCGCATCCGACGAGATACCGCACCACGTCCCGTACCGCGATCGGCTGGATCGATGTGCGCACCCAGCTCGGGGTGATCATCACCGGCAGCCGTTCGGTGAGATGACGCAGGATCTCGAAGGATGCCGAGCCCGATCCGATGATGACCGCAGCCCGCAGGACGGCCGTCGGCACCCCGGAATCCAGCAGAATGCGCCCCACCTCGGACCGCGACCGCAGATGCGGTGACAGTTCCCGTTCAGGCACCCCGGCCGGAGTGAGCCCCCCGAGATAGACGATCCGGCCGACCCCCGCCGCCCGTGCCTGCTCGCCGAAGATTCGGGCCGCCATGCGATCCGTCTCCTCGAATCCGGGTCCGGAGCCGAGCGCGTGCACCAGGTAGTACGCCACATCCATGTCCCGCATCGCCGCCCGCACCGAGGCGGCGTCGGAGACATCGCCCTCGACCACCTCGACCCGGTCCGCCCACGGGTGGTCACGCAGTTTCCGCGAGGTCCTGGCCAGTGCGCACACCTGGTGGCCGGCGTCGAGGAGTGCGGGCACCAGTCTGCCGCCGATGTACCCGGAAGCACCGGTCACCAGACAACGCAGCTGCGTACCACCGGAGGATTCGGTCACCCGCCCGAGTCTTCCACCGGACCGCCGTACGGGGCCCGGTGGAGCACTCCGAACGGCGGCACGCGGGTACCCGGGTCCACCGCACCGCCACCGGCCCCGCGCAACCGCGGCCGCCTACGGATGCGGCCGCGCCGGACGGTCCAGTATGCCGTCCAGCACCCGGCCGAAGACCCGGCGGCCTGCTCCGGCGAGCAACGGATCAGCCCATCGCGGCAGCAGCCGGACAGTCAGTTCCTCCACCCACACCACATGCGATCCGGAATCTGTCGGATACACATCGATCGAGGCCCGGCCCAGCACCAGCGAACCGCGCTTCTCCAGTCGGCACAGCCCCGCGCGCCCGGCTGCGGGCGGTGTCCACCGCACCACTTCCATGGGATCGTCGAACCCCAGCGGCCCCACACCCGTGCGTGCCACGAAGACGGTTCCGATCCGGGTCGGCAGCCCCGTGGGAACAGTGATCGTGGTCAGCGGTACATGCGCCGCGTGCCGCTCCCAGTCCGTCACCCGGCGCCAGGACTCGGCTGCGGGCAGGGGCGTGAAGCGCTCGATCCGGAAGACGGCCACAGCACGAGCCTAGGCCGTGCACCGCCCATCGCGAGCTGAGCGGAAGCCACGTACCGGCCCACGGTTCAGGAGTCGGCGTCCGCGATGCGCCCCGTCACCAGCAGGCCCGGAAGATGCTCCTCGATCTCCTCGCGGGCCGCGGCCGACAGACCCGCGTCCGTCACGAACGTGTCCACCTGCTCCAGAGTCGCGAACGAACTCAGACCCACCTTGCCCCACTTGGTGTGGTCGGCGACCACCACCACGCGCCGCGCCGACTGGACGAAACGGCGGTTGGTCTCGGCCTCCGCCAGATTCGGCGTCGAAAGACCGGCCTCCAGCGAGATCCCGTGCACCCCGAGGAACAGCACGTCGAAGTGGAGCGAGGCGATCGCCTGATCGGCGACCGGGCCGACCAGCGAGTCCGACGGGGTCCGCACCCCACCGGTGAGCACCACCGTGGCCGCCCCGGTACGCGCCCCGCCCGCACCCCCCGACCGCTGCGCGGAGTGGAACACATCGGCGACCCGCACCGAGTTGGTCACCACCGTCAGATCCGGTACGTCCAGCAGCTGTTGGGCGAGCGCATACGTCGTCGTACCGCCGGAGAGCGCGATGGCGCTGCCGGGCACCGCCATCGCCGCGGCCGCCCGCGCGATGTCCTCCTTGGCGGTCAGCTCCAGAGCCGACTTGGCCTCGAAACCGGGCTCGTGCGTGCTGGCCTCGACCACCGGAACGGCCCCGCCGTGCACTTTCTCGATCAAACCCTGGCGGGCCAGCGCGTCCAGATCCCGGCGGACAGTCATGTCGGAGACGCTCAGCTTGCGGGTCAGCTCATTGACCCGGACCCCGCCACGCCTGCGTACCTCGTCGAGGATCAGGGCGCGCCGCTGCTCCGCGAGCAGGTTCTGATTCTCGCTCAACGCCGGTCCGGTCCTTCCCTCTGGCCGTACAACAGTCTCTTCGGACGGGGTCATCCTGCCACGCGGTGTCGTCGGCCGTCGCACTGGGGAGATTCCGTGAGAGCGGTGCGTACACCGGCCCTCCTCCATGATTCTGGTGACCGTGCATCAGCACTCCCCCCACGACCGAGAGAGCGAGTCAATCCAGTGCCACCTGTCACCCAGGCCCCGCAGAGTCCGGGGCCCGCGCTGGAACTGCTGGTCCACGGCGTGGGCGGAGCCACCCCGCAGGAAATGCTCGACGATCCGCGTCCGGTCCGGGTCACCGGCGACGCGACCGCCGCCATCTACCGCCGCGCCGGGGACATGGACGCCGAACAGCACCCGGAGCGGTACCGCGACCGGCCCATCGCCGAGGCCTACTGCTGGTCCAACCTGACATCCGGCAACGGCTCCCGTGCCCTGTGGCTGCTGCTGCTCCCTTTCATGGTGGTCAACCTCGCCCACTGGATGCGCCCCACCGCCCGGGGCCGTACCCGCGCGGTGCGCCTGTACGGCGTCCTCGTCCGGCTCGTGGCGCTCAGCCTCACGGTCCTGCTGACCGCGGCGGCGTGCGAGGTCGCGCTCGATCTGACGGCCTGGCAATGCGCGGGCGTGCCGGACTGCTCGAACCAGCGTTCCTGGCTCGGCTTCCTGTCGACGGCACAGGGCGGCTGGTGGTCCCAGCCGGGCCGAAGGCTCGCCCTTGCCTCCCTGGTGCCCACCGCCCTGGTGGGGCTGCTCTGGGTCCTGTCCAACCGGACATGGAGCGCGTACGAATCGCAGCGCCCGCTCACCGGATCCGAACCGGACGACGTCGACACCGAGACCGCTCACGACCTGAACACCTCCGGCATCGCGGCCGGTGGCCGCCCGGCTCTCGGCCGGCCCGGATTCTGGTACGGCCGCCGGCTGGTCGCCCGGCTGCGCGCCGCCCACACCGCCGCCGGATTCCTCACCGTCGCCGCATCGGTCGCGGGCGCCGCGGCCCGCCACGACCGCGCAGTCACCGGCCCCGTACCCGAGATCCTCGGCAGGCTGATCGAGGCGGCGCTGGTTCTGGGCGCGCTCGTGGTGCTCTGGGTCGTCTGCCGCCGCGGCCGTAGCGAACGACGTCTCGACAACCGGCTCGACCATGCCCTCATCACCTATCTGCCCGGCGCCGCCCTGGCCCTGCTCGCCCTCGCCGCGGTGTACGCGGCCTGGTCGCGCCCCGCCTGGGCCTCTGCGGGCGCTCTGCCCGGCGATGTCGCCTTCAGTGTCCTCACGCTCGGCCAGGCGGCGCTCGTCGTCGTCCTCGCGGTGGTGTCGCTGGGCCTGTACCGCCGGACCCCCGAACCCCGCACCGTCATGTACGGACTCGGCGGACCGGCCGTCGCCATGCTCGCGTGCGCTCTCGGCGGCGTCATGACCGGCGGGGTAGCCCAGCGCGTCGCCGACTGGCTCGACGGCTCCGGCACCCCGGGCATGGGCCGGAACGCCGTCATCGAGGGACCGCCGGTGCTGCTCAGCTGGCAGGCCTCGGTCATCCCCGTGCTCCTGGTGCTGCTGGCGGTCCCCGGCCTTCTGCTGCTCGTACGCACCTGGCTCGCCGCCCGCGCCCTGGAACCCGAGGTCGACCGGGAGTACGGGCAGGAGCGGCCGGACCCCGCCCGGTCCCGGCAGATCGCCCGGATCCGGGCCACGGCAGCCCTCACCGACTCCGCGCCCTGGATCCTCGGCCCGGTCTCCGGCGCCACGCTGCTGCTCGGTGCGGCGGCGGTCGGCGGGGCCTGGGCGAGCGGTGAAGTGCCCGGGCTCGCGATGGAGGGAAGCGGCCCGTTCGTCGAGTCCGTGGCCGAAGCGGCCCAGTCGACCGGCTCCTGGATGGTCGGACTCGGCTTCATACTCTTCGTCACCTGGGGACGGCGTGCCTACCGCGACGCCTCCGCCCGGCGCACCATCGGCATCCTCTGGGACGTCGGTACGTTCTGGCCCCGCGCCGCCCACCCCTTCGCACCGCCCTGCTACGCCGAGCGCGCCGTCCCCGATCTGGCGTCACGGATGTCCGGCTGGACCGGACGAACCCGCGGCAGGCTCGTCATCTCCGGCCACTCCCAGGGCAGCGTCCTCGCAGCATCCGCGGTCTGGCAGCTGTCCGCCGAGACCAGGAGCCGGGTCGCCCTGCTCACCTACGGCTCGCCGATCGAGCGACTGTACGCGCGCTGGTTCCCGGCCTACTTCGGCCCCGCACCGCTGCACGGACTGCACCGGTCCGTGCACTGCTGGCGCAACCTCTGGCGGGCCACCGACCCGATCGGCGGCCGGGTCCGGCTCGACGAGGGACCGGGGCCAGAGGTGGACCGGGGGCCGCTGAAGGACCCCCTGGTCTACGGGCGCACCCCCGAACATCCGCTGCCCGAACCCGTTCTGGGGCACTCGGACTACCAGGCCGACCCGGTCTTCGCCCAGGAGCGGGCCGCACTGCTGGACCGGCTGGCACCGGTCCTGCCGCGCCAGGCCGACGGGGAGGGGGCCCAGGACACCCCGCGGGCTCAGGGGAGCTCCGGCAGATCCTCCGGGTAGAGCAGCGTGAGGTCGTCCGTGCTCGGCTCGGCGAGCTGGGCGACCCGGCCCGCATGCCGCTCCACCATCGACTCGAAGGTCTGCCGAGCCGTCCGCCCATTGCCGAAGGCCGGGCCCTTGGGAAGCTCCGTGAAGTACTTCAGCAGTGCTTCCCCGGCCCCGGACGCCAGGCTGTACTCGTGCTCGTCGGCCTGCTGCTCGACGATCCGCAGCAGCTCGGCGGGCTCGTAGTCGCAGAAGGTGATGGTCCGGGAAAAACGGGACGCCACACCGGGGTTGACGGTGAGGAACCGCTCCATCTCATGGGTGTACCCGGCGACGATGACGACCACCGCGTCCCGGTGGTCCTCCATCAGCTTCACGAGTGTGTCTATCGCCTCCCGGCCGAAGTCCCGGCCGGAGTCCTCGGGTGACAGGGCGTAGGCCTCGTCGACGAACAACACCCCGCCGCGCGCCCGGTCGAATGCCTCCTGGGTGCGGATGGCAGTGGAGCCGATGTGCTCACCGACCAGATCGACGCGGGACACCTCGATCAGATGTCCGCGCTCCAGCACCCCGAGCGAGGCGAGGATCTCGCCGTAAAGCCGGGCCACGGTGGTCTTGCCGGTGCCGGGGGAGCCGGTGAAGACGAGATGGCGACGGACCGACGCGGCCTTGAGCCCGGCCTCCTGACGCCGGCGGCCGACCTCGATCATGTCGGTGAGGGCGCGCACCTCCCGCTTCACGCTGTCCAGGCCCACCAGCGCGTCCAGTTCCCCGAGGACGGCGTCCGACGCGCGTACCGGCTCGGCGGCTGGCACCTCGGCCGGGGCGGGCTCCACGGCACGCGGCCCGGGGATCGTGCCGAGCAGCCCGGGGGCCGACTGGGTCGCCGTCAGCACGGTCGGGGCCGGGGGAGCGGGGGAGCGCAGCGCGCTCTCGTCGCTCGTGCAGTCCTCCACGACGGGCCCCGCTCCCGTGCCGTCGCCGTGGGCGGAGCCGCCTTCGGCGAACTCGTATCCACCGCGGGCACACCGCTCGGTACGGCAACGGGTCAGAGTCGTACGACAGCCGTCCATCACATGGAAGCCATAGCCCTCGCTTCCGGTGACCCGGCAGCTGTGGAAGGTGCCGCGGCCCTCGGCGGAGACGTAGAAACCTGCCTCGGCGGGGGAGGTGACCGTGCAGCGCTCGATCGTCGGGTCGGCGCCCTTGGTGACGATCACTCCGGTCTGCGCGGCGTCGATGGTGCAGTTGTTCAGCGTGCCGCCGCTGCCGTGGTCGCGGAACCAGGCGCCGGTGGACGCCTCACGGATGCGGCAGTCGTCGAGTTGGGCGGTCGCCCCGTCGCTCACCGACACCGCGGTATTGCGGACCTGGGACAGATCGCTGTCGACCACGTCGGCGCGCGATCCCCGGTCGAGCACGAAGATGGCGTCCGGTACGTCGTGGACCCGGCAGGAGTCCAGTATCACGGTCGCCCCGTCGCTCACCCAGACCGCCGGGTAATCGCCCGTACTGTCATGTATTTCACACTGGTTGGCGTCGACACGGGTGCCGGGGTCCCAGACCGACAGACCGTTGCGACCGAACCGGCGCACCGTGGAGCGGGTCAGGGTGAGGACCGAACGGGAACGCAGATCCACCGCGTTCTCCGGGATGTCGTGGATGTCGCAGTCGGCGAGTGTCAGTACGGCGTCGGTGTCGAGCGTGACCCCGTCCGCCGAAGTGCGGTGCACCGTGCAGTCGGTGAGGTGGGCGGCCGCGCGAGCGGTCACCTGTATCCCACTGCCCTTGATCTCGTACACCTCGCAGCCGACGGCCTCCAGACCGCTGCCCTCGCCGGTGACACTCAGCCCCGCACCCGATGCATGGTGGATCCGGCAGCGCTCCAGCCGCGGATGCGCACCGTCACGTACCGAGACACCGGACTGGCCGGCCGAGACGACCTCGCACTGTTCGAACACCCCACCCGCACCGTCGAGTACGGCGATGCCGACCCCGGCCGGGTTGTCGACCGTGCAGCGGCGTACGGTCGGCCGGGCCGCACCGCGCACCTCGATCCCGGCGGCCGAACGCGTGACGATCCGCAGATCCGCGAGCTCCGGTGCGCCGTCCTCGACGAGCAGCGCCGGGGCCGTCGAGTCCTGACCCTCCACATGCAGGTCCGTGACGACGGCGGAGGCACGGACGGTCAGCGGTACGCCGTCGACCGGTGCGATCCGAACGGAACCGACCGAGCCCTCGGGGCCGCGCAGCGTCACCGCGCGGTGCAGGACCAGATTCTCCCGATAAGTGCCCGGCGCGACGGTGAGGACATCACCGTCCGCCGCGGCCTCCAGGGCTGCGGTGAGGGAGGCGTATTCGCCTGTGCGGCGCCGCCACCGCGATGTGCCGGTGTGCGTCACCTGGACCGTGCCCTGTGCCATGGCGCTGTTGTGCCCCCACCTCGTGCGTGTGTGATGCCCGTGTCACCGGCCTTGCGGCAGCGACGAACCCCGGGCCCGCCCGCCGAGGAAGCGGGCGGGCCGGTCCACCGTAGCGCGCGCGGCGGGCGGGAGTTGACCCGATCCGGCAGCTGATCAGCTGCCGGTCCCGGTCCTGCCCCAGTCCGGACCGGCCTTCGCCCAGGCTCGGTCGATCCTGGTGTACCGCCCCCGCACCATGCGCCAGACGATCAGGCGCCGGCCGCCCTCGACCAGTCCGACGGCGAGCAGCATCGCCCCCAGCCCGGCCAGCGCCGCATGCGTATGAGCCGTCGGAGCGTCCATGGGCCGCAGCGCGGGGTGGCCGTCGAGGTCTGTCCAGATCTTCACCACGGCCCCGGGATCCGTCTTGCGGGAAGAGGTGGTCACCGTACCGCGACGGTCCGTGCCGTCCAGGGCCTTCCAGCGCGCCACCACCGAGGTCTGCGTAGTGCGCTCCGAGGACACTTCGGGATCGCTGACGAGACGTGATGCTCCCGGGGCCCGGCGTACCACGACCGCGGTCGTGGTACGACGCTGGGCCTGCTGGGCCCGCACCGATTTCTGCAGGGCGTCGTCCGTGAGCGAACCGCACACCCAGCCCACTGCCGGTGCCGCCAGCACCATGAGAAGCAGCGCGACAAGAGCCACCCATGCCTCGCGCCGGTCAGTGGCGCGGCGCAGGGGATTGCGCCGCCAACGCCACACTCCCGTAACCGCTCGCACAGTCCTGCACCCCCTTCCGTATCCGTCTTAACCTGATACGGCATGCTTCGCTCGCCGGAGCAGCGAAGAGAGAGCAACCTCACCCTGGCCAACGCGGGGACCGCCCCCGTGAGTTCCCCTGCCCCACCGGTCCGGGCTGACGGTCCGTCCGGGGCGCGCGCGACCGAGGGGCAGCGCTGCCGGTGCGGGAACACCGAGGTCGCCGTCGAGTCCCCATGGCTCGACGACGACCTCGTGCGACTGCGAGCGATTCCCGGCTCAGTACCCCCGGCCCTGGTGCGGGCGGTCGTACGGGTCCTCGTAGGGCGAGGGTGCCGGGGCGGGGCGCGGTGACGCCGGACGCATCGCCTCGTAACCGGTGCCGGGCGCCGGCCGCTGCTGCTGTTGCGGCGGATAGGGCGCCTGGTACCCGCCACGGGCCGCGGTCGGCTGCTGCGGGATGTACGGCGCCGGGGCGTGCTGCAGCTGTGCGGGCTGCATCGGCGCATAGCCTTGCTGGGCCGGCTGCTGGTAGCCGTACGACGGACTGGGCTGGGAAGGCGCCGCGGGAAGAGCCGGCAGCGCTGCCGGGAGAGCCGGCAGATAGCTGTTGCCGGTGTCATAGACGGCAGGCACTCGGATCGGAGCGATCTGAGGGGTGCCCCGCTCCGCGACCAGGGAGTCGTAGATCGGAGTTTCGGGGAACGACGGTGCGGCGTAGTAGCCGCCGCCGTAGGTGGAGCGGGGGGAGGTCATGACACCTAAGTTAAGCCCACGATGTGCTGGTTGGGGAGTCCCAATCTTAGGGTCATCCGTTTTACGCTGGTTCTGTCCGCCTGACCTGCCAAAACATCGTTAAAGCTTCCGTTAACAGCAGGGGATTTTTCGTTGGAGGGCCCCATGGCTGACGAGAAGTGGTGGATGGGCTGCAAGGGCGACGCCCGCGTGGCACTCGCCAGGACGGAGGGTTTCGACCCCGAGCGTCTGGAACCTTACGGTGACATCGTCACCTCCCGTGATCGTGAAGTGCTGACGGCTTACCGCAGGCGTGGGTCGGTGCCGTCCTTCTCCCCTCCGAACGCAGACCTGCGGCGCCATGCCGGTCAGGTGGTCGCCCAGCTCCGCATCGCTGAGGCGAAGTTGCACGGCCACTATCCGCAGCACGCGTTGGAGGAGTTGGCGCGGCTGGTCGCGACGATCGCGGAGCACTACGCGAGCGGCAAGGTCTGAACCCTGCTGCCGGTCGGATCGGTTGCGGACCTTGAACCCGTACGTGACCGTGAGCCAATGCTCGTGGGTGTTACCGTCGTGGTGATTGCCGGCGGAGCCATCACTGTCTCCCTGCTGAATCTGCCCGACGTAGCTTCGGGGGCTTGTCGCGGTGGCGATACTGGTGCTGCTGGCCCTCTTCGGGCGGCGTTGGCGCCGGTACCTGCCGATTGCCGACATGTTCAAGCCCGGACCCTGATCCGCACCACCGCTGTCCAATTTTCGCGACCTGGCGCTTCTTCCCGGGAGTTCCGGCGCCGTATGGACCTGGTGGCGGTACGTCGGCCCTCGGCGCCTGCGCCCGTCATGTCTGGATCGCCTGCCAGAACAGCCTCGCCACATTGCTTGCCGAGGCCACGGGCCGCCCAGAACCCGACGACTCCGTGTATGTCCTGGCCCGCTACATCCTGGAGCCCCCCGACCTCACCTCCGCCCGGCCCGACCGCAGAGCCGCCCTCGCTGAGGCGTTCAGCCGCCTCAAGGACGGCTGGCCCGGCCTCTTCCTGTCGTTCGGAGCGTTGAGGTACGCGTCCGTCAGGCCGTGCTCCAGCGCCGGCCAGCCGACGTTGAGCATCTCCTGGTCCGACTTGTCGTAGGAGTAGCGCGTCAGGTCGGGGCGGTGGGTCATTCGTTGCTCCTCAGTGCTGTGGGTCGCAGTGTTTCCGGCAGATCGCCAGGTGGACCGGGCCCATGTTGGGTTTGAGGATCTCGCGTGCTTGCCGGAACTGCGGCCGGCGGTGCGGACCCGGCGGACGATCACAATGACCGTGTCGTGGTCGAGTTCGGCCCGAAACCGGAGTGCGTCCGCGTCTGCAGCGGCCGGTGCGACAGGCGTGGCGCTTCGCTAGTGCCGGATCAGGCAACGTTTGCCCTGTCCACGACGGCGCGTAGGTGCCGGTTGTCGGCATTGCGGTTTCGCCAGATGATGTAGCGG
>NZ_JBIURV010000046.1:0-47418 GCF_044741025.1 Streptomyces sp. NPDC088246 | reverse complement strand
CCCGATCTCCAATCAAGATCAGGTTCGTATGGATGCCACGAAGTGAGTCAGATTTGATCCGCCGCCAGAGGGTCACGGTTCAAACGACGCCGACACACTGACCCGTTCCCCATGAACTGCCGGACCTGCTCGACACCGATGCACCTGCTGCTGACCATCGACAGCTCGGAATGGGACGGCGGCAGCGGCAGCTGGAAGCCACTTGGAAGAGCAGGACCTTCCCACGCACAGGTCCGCTACACCGACCGAGGTCACCGTGGGCCGCTGGGGCGAACTCAACATCTTCGCCTGCCCCGAAGAGCCCAGCCACCCGCACCGCTGGAGCATCCAGTAGGCCGCTCGGTCATGATCAGTGCACGTGTTGGAGGGAGTCCGTTTCCCCGGACCGCGTCGTCCGAGTGGCGCAGCTGTGGCTGACGGCCGAGTGCTGTCGTTTCTCGTGAACATCGAACGTGGCACAGTCCGGGTGCCTCCCAAACCACTGAGCAGCTGCTGCCCAAACCCGTGAACAAAGCCACCGAGGCCGCCGCCCGGCTCGTGCCGCGCGCACGAGCCACCTCTGGACACCGGGCCCGGGACGGACGCCCAGGCCGGCGAGGCCGACGAGTCCGTGCCGGATGATGGTGATCCGTTAGGAGATATTCGGGAGAGCAACTCCCCGTCCGCTCACGCAAACGGCCCCGGACGAGGGGTCTGAGGCCGAATAGAACGCCTCCCTGGGGGAGAAACCCCAGGTCAGCGGCGTAATGCGTTGTGCCCCCGGCAGGATTCGAACCTGCGACACCCGCTTTAGGAGAGCGGTGCTCTATCCCCTGAGCTACGAAGGCTGGGATCTGTCGAAAGATGTGTCTGAAGCCCGGCCCGAATGGGCGGTGGGTTGCAGGTCAGCTAGCCGACAGGGTTGTGGTGGTCCGGCCAGTGAAGGCTGGGCCACCGCGGACAGTGTAGCGGGTGGGATGCGGTTGGTACCTGGGGTTCTTGTTCGGCTGCGTCTGTGGCCGTGAGCCCGGCCCGAGTGGCGGAGGTGGAGCCGGGCAGGGGCGGTGGTGCGTGTGGGAGTCGGCCGGGTGGGCGGTGAGGGGGTGGGGGTGTCAGGGGCTCGGTCGGGGGCGGGCGATGAGTATGGCCACGTCGTCGTGATCGTCCGGGTCGCGCAGCGAGGCCAGGAGGCGGTCGCAGGTTTCTTCCAGGGAGCGGTCGGGGCCGTCGAGTACGCCGAGGAAGACGTTCAGGCGATCGTCGATGGTGTCGCGGCGTGTTTCGACCAAGCCATCGGTGTAGAGGACCAGTTGATCGCCGGGGCGCAGGGGGACGGTGGTCGTCTCGAAGGGGACGCCGCCGACACCGAGGGGTGCGCCGGGGGGCAGGTCGAGCAGTTCGGGGGGTTCGCCGGCGCGTGTCAGCGCGGGGGGCAGGTGTCCGGCCGCGGCGATGCGGCACTGGTTGTTGTGCGGGTCGTATTCGGCGTAGATGCAGGTGGCGATGTAGGGGTCCAGGCCGGCTGTGATCTTGTCGAGGTGTCGCAGCACCTGGGCGGGCGGGAGATCGAGCTCGGCCAGGGTCGCGGTGGCGGTGCGCAGGCGGCCCATCGTGGTGGCCGCATCGATGCCGCTGCCCATCACATCGCCCACCACGAGCGCGGTCCTGTCTCCGGAGAGGGGGATGACGTCGAACCAGTCGCCGCCGACCTCGGTCGAGGTTCCCGCGGGTTGGTAGCGAGTGGCGAGTTCCAGTCCCGCGGGCGGTGTCGGACACGGCAGCAGGCTGCGCTGGAGCTTCACCGCGATGTTGCGGACGCTCTGGTACAGGCGCGCATTGTCGAGGGACACCGCAGTCCGGCCGGCCAGCTCGCAGGCCAGGGTGGCGTCGTCCGCGTCGAAGGGGAGCGGATTGCGGCCGCGCATCAGGGTCAGGAGTCCGAACGTCCCGCGCTGGGCGGTCAGTGGTATCGCGAGATAGGAGTGGATGCCGGCACTGGCCAGGACGGCGGCGGCCCTGGCGTCGTGGGCGATGCGTGCCAGATCCCATTCGTCCACGTGAGCCACCATGATCGGTTGACCGGTACGCACGCATTGGGCGGGCAGCCGGTCGGCGTCATAGCTGACCAGGTGATCGGCCGTGCCGACAGCGGGGGCCACCTCCGTGAAGGAGGCGGTCTTCACAGCGAGGGTGCGAACGAGCGCCGGGCCGCTGCCGGGTGTCGCGGGGCGGCGATCGTCCAGGGCGGAGTCGAGTACGTCCACCACCGCGACGTCGGAGAGCTCGGGCACCACGACGTCGGCCAGCTCGCGGGCCGTCCGCTTGATGTCCAAGGTGGTGCCGATACGGGCAGAGCCCTCGGCGATCAGGGCCAGCCGCTGCCGGGCCTGGGCCGCCGCTGCGATCGCACCGTACCGGTCGGTGACTTCCACCACCGATGTGGCGACCCCCAGGACCTGACCGCCGGGGTCCTCCAGTCGGTAGACGGAAACGGACCAGGCGTGATCGTTGTCGGGGTCGGCCGGGGTGCGGCCGATGGTGTACTTGTCGACCTGGGGGCGTCCGGTCGCAAGCACTTCCCTGACTGCCGCCTCCGACGCGTCGACGCTGACGGAGGGCAGGACCTCGCGGAAACCCCGGCCGAGGTGCTCCTCGGCGGACAGACCATGCATCCGTTCCATCGTCGGATTGACGGCCACGTAACGCAGTTCGGTATCCAGGAGTTCCAGCCCGATCGGCGACTGGACGATCAGCTGCTTGGACAACGCCACGTCCCGTTCCATCTCACGCAGCGTCGACGCGTCTGTGGCGATGCCCAGCGCGTACAAGTCCCCCTGCTCGTCCGGCAGTCGCGTGCAACGGAATTCCACCGGCCGCGTACTGCCGTCCCTGTGCCGGGCGGGAAGGACCCCGGCCCAGCCCTCGCCGGTCTCCCTCATCCGCTCGCATTCGCCGGCCACCAGGTCCATGTACTGCTCAGGGATCAGTAGCCGCGTCGCGTGCCGACCCAGTGCCTCCTGCGCGGCGTGGCCGAACAGCTCCTGTGCCTGCGGGCTCCACAATGCGATCTGCCCGGAGGCGTTCAGCCCCACCACCGCCACGCCGAGTGCGTCCAGCAACCCGCTCGGCCGCTCCGGCAGGGGGCCCGACGAGTCGCTGTCGGCACCGAAAGTTACGGCCTCACTCATCCCGGGCGCCCCTTCCTCCTGCCGACGCGACGCGCTGGTGACGCCGGCCCTGCGAGGCTGGATGATTCCCGTGTCTCCTGGTCCTTCCATGGTCTCCTGCGGTGGCTGGTGACGCATTGCGTCGACTGGGGCAACCGCAATGAAATGGTCAATGAAGGGTGAAGTCGGTGGAGGAGGGCATCGGCTGGAGGGGGTGGGCGAGGGGGACCCCTGCGTGGGGACGATGTTCTCGGCGACATCGCCGCGGGCTCGGCACGCGCTGATGTGGGAGGTCACGTCGTCGGCCGAGCTGCCTGCGAAGGCCCGCGAGCGGGGGGTGCGCATTGCTGTCAGGACTGTGGAAGCGGCACGGCCTGATCTTCGGTGCCGGGGGTGCTGTGCATCCTGGTGAACAAGCAGGGCCTGGGCCCTCTCTGGTACACCGGCGTCGCGCTGCTCGCCATTGGCGGGCTCATGCGCTGGACCCTGGCGCGCAGCCGGCGCCCGTCCGGGGAACGGTCGCCGGTGCCGGCCCAGGTGCCCGTGGCCGGGCGCTGGACGGTGCTCAATGGCCCCGGCACCTTCGGCTCCCCCTCCGACTGGACGAGCGGGCAGGTCACGTGTGCCCCGCGCAACCTCCCCGTGGGCTGGTGAGGCGGGGCGGGACGGTTGTCTTGACGAGGGGCGGGGGCGGGCATACCGTCGCGAATGTACTGAGCAAGCGCTTAGAGAGGTCGTTCGTGCCGCACACCGACCCGACCCCCGCCACCCCCGACCCGGACGCCCAGGCATCGGCCGCTGCCGCAGAGGCCGCGGCCGCGGAGGCTGTCGCTCGTATCGAAGCCGCGCTCACCGGTCCGGGAGCCCCGTTCGCCGTGGTGCGGGTGGAGGACGGGGTGCATGCGGGCTCGCTCGTGTACGCGGACGGGCCCAGGACGCTCCGTGAGTTCGTGGAGACCACCTGGGCCTTCGGGGACCGGCCGTTCCTGATCGCGGGGGAGCGCAGCTGCTCCTACGCCGAGTTCTTCGCCGCCGCGTCCGCGCTGGCGTGCCGGATGGCCGGGGCGTACGGGCTCCGCCGGGGTGACCGGGCCGTTGTCGCGATGCGTAACCACCCGGAGTGGCAGATCGCCTTCTGGGCCGCGCAGCTGGCCGGTCTCGTCGCCGTGCCGCTCAATGCCTGGTGGACCGAGGACGAGTTCACCTACGCACTGGACGACTCCGAGCCGCGGGTGCTCCTGGTGGACGGCGAGAGGCTGCCGAAGGTCGCCGGGTGGGCGGCGGAGAACGGGGCGCGCGTGGTCGTCTTCCACGCGGAGGGGGCGGTTCCGGACGGCGTCGAGCGGTACGAGGACCTGTCCGCGCCCGATCCGCTCGCCGCGCCCCCCGAGGTCGAGATCCGGCCCGAGGACGACGCGACGATCATCTACACCTCCGGCACCACCGGCCGGCCCAAGGGCGCGGTCGCCACGCATCTCGCCCAGGTGGGGGCCGCACTCAACCCGCGCTACCACGCGGCAGCCTCCATGCTCGGGCGCGGGATCATCCCGGGGCAGGGGCCCGCCCCGGTGTCGCTGCTGACGTTCCCGTTCTTCCATGTCGCCGCGTTCACCGGTTTCTACGCGGCCATGGCGGCGGGCGGCACGCTTGTCCTGATGCGGAAGTGGGACGCCGAGGACGCGCTGCGGCTGATCCGTGAGCACCACGTCACGCACTACGCGGGCGTCCCGGCGACCGCGCTCCAGTTGCTCGCCGCGGCCGAGCACGCGGGTGACGGCCTGGAGAGCCTCCAGATGCTGAACACCGGCGGGGCCGCCGCCCCGCCCGACCTCGTCGCGCAGCTGACCGCCCGCCACGGCGACCGGATCGAGCCCCGCAACGGCTACGGCCTGACCGAGACCAGCGGTGGTGTCCTGGCGAACTTCGGCGCCGAATACAGGCTCCATCCCGGCAGCGTCGGCCGTCCGACGCCCACCACCGAGGTGCGGATCGCCGGTCCTGCGGGCGAGGCGCTGCCCGAGGGCGAGGTCGGTGAGCTGTGGCTGCGCGGCCAGTCCCTGGTCCGCGGCTACTGGCGGGACGAGGCGGCGACCGCGCAGGCGTTCACCGACGGCTGGTTCCGGACCGGTGATCTCGCGGTGGTGCACGAGGGGCGGGTCGGTGTCGTCGACCGGATCAAGGACATGGTGATCCGGGGCGGGGAGAACGTGTACTGCGTGGAGGTCGAGGCGGCGCTGCACGACCATCCGGACGTCGAGGACGCGGCGGTGCTGGGGGTGGCGCACCCGGTCCTGGGTGAGGAGGTCGCCGCCGTCGTCCGGCTGCGGTCCGGTGCCACGGTCACGGTCGAGGAGCTGCGGGCGCATGTCGGGCGGAGTCTGGCCGCGTTCAAGGTGCCGGCCCATGTGCTCGTACGCGATGAACCGCTGCCCCGGAATCCGACCGGGAAGATCCTCAAGCGGGAGTTGCGCGGGCCTGTCGAGGCCGAGGTGCGGCGGGCGGTCGGGGGCGAGTGATCGCGGGCGGTCGGACGAATGGACTCCGGTGGGCGGGCGAGGGTGATCACGGGCGGTCGGGGCGAGTGATCATTGCGGTCAGGGGCATTGTGGTCAGGGGCGGGTGATCCGGACGCGGTAGTTCCCCTTGTCGTCTTTGCCGATCACGGATATGCGTATCCCACTGGCCCGGTCGGTGAAGGTCTCGCCCGGCTCGTAGGGGGCGTCGGAGAGCTCGGCGTGCACATTGGGCAGCCGGGTGCAGCCGTTGCTGTCCTTGGTGCTGTCCGCCACGGACACCGGTCCTTGACCGGTGTCGACGTCCGAGCTCACCTTGTAGATCAGCACACCGGGCCGGCAGACCGCCTGGTCGTTCCCCGCCCGGGTCCGTACCTCCACCGCGTAGCCGGACTCACTGCTCAGCGGTATGAACGCCAGCTTCGTGCCGCCCTTGGTGGCCAGCGGTTCCAGGACGTGGTCGCTGGTGCCGGGCTTGGAGGCGCAGCTGATCTGCTTGTTGTCCAGCCAGCCGAGCTTCCATTTGTGCCAGCCCAGCAGATCGTTGTTGACCCCCCAGTCCTCGGACATGATGTCCCAGTGCCCCACCGAGCCGCCTCCGTCCAGGGTGTAGAGGTCGGGAAGCCCGAAGATATGGCCGTTCTCGTGCGGCAGGACGCGGTATCCGGTCTGTGCGTACGACCCGGAGCCGTCGTCCTGGCGGCTGTAGATGAAGGACGCGTTGGTGAGCGGGACGCCGTCCGCGCGCGGGGCGTCGTCATTGCCGGAGAACGTCACGGACAGGACGGTGTCCAGGGCGGAGGGCCCGGCGTTCGGGGTGACCAGGATGTTGACCAGGTCGTACGTGCTGAAGTCGACCTTCGGGTCGGCTGCGGCGACTATGTCCTCGGCGAGGCGGTGGTAGCCCGGCTCGTACGGTGATCCGCGGCCTATCCCGTACTCCGAGAAGGGCAGTGGCATCCGCAGCCAGGACTTCACGGGAGCGTCGGGGATGTAGGTGAGCCGCCCGTACGAAGCGGTCCGGAACCACTTGGTGGTCTGCGGGAAGAATTCGGCGTACCGGTCCATCGCCGGCTCGGGGCCCGGCGCGTCCGGGAAGTCGATCATCAGGTTGAGGGCGTGAATCCTGCCCGTGGAGCGGGCGTAGCCCGCCGGAGTCGGTATGCCTTCCGACATCTGTACGCCCATCGTCACCGGTATCCGGCACGGGACGATCCCCGCCGTACGGGCCGTGGCCACCGGGCCGGCCGAGGCCCGGCCGGGTATCGGGAGATTGCTGCTGGCCGTGGTCGTTGCGGCAATGACCAGTACTGTTGCCGAGCCGAGAGCGATCGGGTGACGGTGCCTGCGTATCCGGTGGCGGGTCTTCTGCATATAGGCGCCTCGGGGTCCGCGGCAGCCGGCCGACCCCGACTGCCCTCTGCGGATCAGCCTGTGACGGGTGGTGCGGCACCGCTCGTTGGGTGCGCCGATCGGTTGGTTTTCCCGTTCTGGGGGTGTGGCTCAGGTCACATTGTGCTGGGAAATAACCGGGGATCCTTTCCCCGTTTAGACCTGTGTCCTCGCGAAAACGGGGAGGCGGTCCCCGGTTATGGGAAGGGGGCGCCATGAAGAACGAAGAGCGTCGCAGTGACCAACAGCGTCGTAATGAGAGCCGGAAGAGCCGCAAGAGCCGGAAGGCAGGGACAGCCGTCGTGGATACCGTCACCCGAACCGCCACGGGAGCAGCGCAGCCCCGGACGACCCGTCCGCGGGCCGACGCGCTGCGCAACCGGGAGCGGATCGTGACGGCCGCACGCGAGATGTTCGTCGAGTTCGGGCCGGATGTGCCGCTCGACGAGGTCGCCCGCCGCGCCGGCGTCGGCAACGCCACGCTCTACCGGAACTTCCCCGACCGGGCCGCGCTGACGCACGAGGTCGTGCTCGCGGTCACCTCCCGCACCACCGACCGTGCGGAGGAGGCGACGGCCGAAGAGGCCGATCCCTTCGCCGCGCTCAGCCGCTTCGTGCACGCGGCGGCCGACGAACGGATCGGGGCGCTGTGTCCGATGCTGTCCGGCGGCTTCGACAAGGACCATCCCGAATTGCTCGCCGAGCGTCGGCGCCTCGAAGAGGCCGTCGAAGGGCTCGTGGCGCGCGCCATGTCCGCGGGGCGCCTGCGTACCGACATCGCCGTCGGTGACGTGCTGGTCGCCCTCTCCCAGCTCACCCGGCCACTGCCCGGCACCGGTTGCCTGGACATCGACCGGTTCACCCACCGTCATCTACAGCTGTTCCTGGACGGGCTGGAGGCTCCGGCCCGGTCGCAACTGCCCGGAACGGCTGCGACCTTGGAGGACCTGCGGCGCCGGCCGTGACGCCCGCACCGGGCCCCTGAACCGGGTGCCCGGTGGCGCGCCCGCCACGCCTTGACCATCCCTTCCCTTTCACCGCGCCCCCTTTCGCCGGCGGTCGTCTCGCCGACCGTCCTCGACCGACTGCCCGTTCACCGACCTCTCGGTTCACGACTTCGCGCGCCGTGCGCGTCCTTAGGTGGATACCTCCATGTCAAAAACAGCTGATATACGACTCCCGGACCCCAGTCGCTGGAAAGCGCTGGCGTTCATCGCCCTTGCGCAGCTGATGGTCGTGCTCGATGCCACGATCGTGAACATCGCGCTGCCGCACGCCCAGACGGCCCTGGGTATTTCCGATGCCAACAAGCAGTGGGTCATCACGGCCTATGCCCTCGCCTTCGGCGGCCTCCTGCTCTTCGGGGGCCGGATCGCCGACCTCTGGGGCCGCAAGCGGACCTTTGTCGTCGGCCTGATCGGCTTCGCACTGGCCTCCGCGCTCGGTGGTGCGGCGCAGAACCAGGGCATGCTCTTCGGTTCGCGCGCGCTCCAGGGTGTCTTCGGCGCGCTGCTCGCCCCCGCGGCCCTGTCGCTGCTCGCCGTGATGTTCACCGATGCCAAGGAGCGCGCCAAGGCGTTCGGTATCTACGGTGCGATCGCCGGTGGCGGTGGCGCGGTCGGCCTGATCCTCGGCGGCTTCCTCACCCAGGCGCTGAACTGGCGCTGGACGTTCTTCGTCAACATCCCGTTCGCGATCGTCGCGGCCGCGGGTGCGTACTTCGTGATCCGTGAGCCGGCCGGCAGCCGTAACCGCTCGTCGCTCGACATCCCGGGCGTCGTCCTGTCCGCGCTGGGTCTGGTCTCCCTGGTGTACGGATTCACCCGCGCCGAGTCCGCCGGCTGGTCGGACGCGCTGACCATCGGCATGTTCGTCGCGTCCGGTGTGCTGCTCCTGGCATTCGTCCTGACCGAGACCCGGGTCAAGTCGCCGCTGCTGCCGCTGCGCGTCGTGCTGGACCGCAACCGCGGTGGCATCTACCTCTCGCTGGGTCTGGCCATCATCGCGATGTTCGGGCTGTTCCTCTTCCTGACGTACTACCTGCAGGTCGTGAAGGGCTACTCGCCGATCAGGACGGGCTTCGCCTTCCTCCCGATGATCGCGGGCATGATCACCGGCTCGACGCAGATCGGTGCCCGGCTGATGACCCGGGTTCCGGCGCGCAAGCTCATGGGCCCCGGCTTCCTGACCGCTGCCGTCGGCATGCTGCTGCTGACGCAGCTGGAGATCGGCTCCTCCTACACCACGCTCATCCTGCCCGCGCAGCTCCTGCTGGGGCTGGGCATGGGTACGGCGTTCATGCCGGCCATGTCGCTGGCCACGCACGGTGTCGAGCCGAGGGACTCGGGTGTCGCCTCCGCGATGGTCAACACCTCGCAGCAGGTGGGCGGCGCGATCGGTACGGCGCTGCTGAACACCATTGCCGCGTCGGCCGCGACGGCGTACGCCACCTCGCACGCCGCACTCGGCGCCACCGACCCGGAGCTGCTGAAGCTCCAGTCGATGGTGCACGGCTTCACCGGTGCCATCTGGTGGGCCGTCGGCATCCTGGTGGTGGCCTCCGCGATCGCGGTGACCTTCATCAACGCCGGGCGTCCCTCGATGACCGCGGCGACCGGAACCTCCGGTTCGGGTGACGCCGACGGTGTCGAGGACGAGGTCAAGGTCCCGGTCGTCGCCCATTGAGGACTGAACACGGACGCGGGTCGCGTAACGCGTGACGTGAAGTGATGTGAACGCGGCTCTGCCCCGGTTCCGTTCGACGGAACCGGGGCAGAGCCGCGTTCGACGACCGCTCAGCGCAGCCAGGGCAGGTCCGCGTCCGTGCCTTCCGGCTGCAGTCCGGTGGCGACGACCTGCATGATCTCGCCGAGCGAGCGCATCTGCTCGGGTGTGAGCCGGTCGAACATCGCCTGGCGCACGGCGCTGACATGGCCCGGCGCGGACCGCCGGAGCATCTCGTAGCCCTCGTCGGTGAGGACCGCGTTCTGGCCGCGCTTGTCGGACGGGCAGTCCTCGCGGCGCACCCAGCCGCTCTTCTCCAGCCGCGCGACGGCATGCGAGAGCCGGGAGCGGGTGATCTTGGCGTCCTTGGCGAGCTCGGTCATCCGCTTCCGGCGACGGGGCGCCTGGGAGAGCTGGACGAGCAGTCCGTAATAGATGTGCGGCATACCGGCATCGCGCTGCAGCTGGCGGTCGAGGTGGTCCTCCATGAGCGTGGTGGCGTGCAGATACGCACGCCAGACGCTCTGCTCTTCGTCGGAGAGCCAGCGGGGCTCGCCAGGGGGTGCCGTGGTCATGTACTCCACTGTACGACCTTTTCTTGAAAGTTTAACTAGATAGAGCTAAGGTCTCCGGAGGTA
This sequence comes from Streptomyces sp. NPDC088246, assembly GCF_044741025.1. NCBI lineage: Bacteria > Bacillati > Actinomycetota > Actinomycetes > Kitasatosporales > Streptomycetaceae > Streptomyces > Streptomyces sp. NPDC088246. The sequence continues at coordinate 37,005 of NZ_JBIURV010000046.1, read as the reverse complement.
GGAGCTTGAAGATTAAAGAACCCTTCCTTTTCAAAGAGACCTGTAAAAGACTTACCTCGATCAACAGCGGATGGGGAGTGCCATGACTGTCACCGCGGAGCGCATGCCCGCCCTCTATCTCTCCCACGGCGCACCGCCGCTGGCCGACGACCCGGTCTGGCCCGGCGAACTGGCCGCCTGGTCCGCGCAGTTGCCCCGCCCCCGCGCGATCCTGATGGTCTCCGCGCACTGGGAGGAGGCCCCGCTCGCCCTCGGTGCGACGGAGGCCGTCCCGCTCGTCTACGACTTCTGGGGCTTCCCCGAGCACTACTACCAGGTGCAGTACGCCGCCCCGGGCGCCCCGGCGCTGGCGGAGAACGTACGCAAACTGCTGCGCGGAGCCGGTACGCCGGTCCAGGACATCCCGGACCGCGGGCTCGATCACGGGGCGTACGTCCCGCTGGTCGAGATGTTCCCCGGTGCCGACATCCCCGTACTCCAGATCTCCATGCCGACGCTGGACCCGCAGAAGCTGATGGACATCGGGCGCAAGCTCGCACCGCTGCGCGACGAGGGTGTCCTGATCGTCGGCAGCGGCTTCTTCACCCACAACCTGGCCGCCCTGCGGCATGCGGGCGGCGGTACCCCCGGCTGGTCGGCGGAGTTCGACGACTGGGGGAACCGGGCGCTCCAGGCGCGGGACATCGACGCGCTGCTGGACTTCGAGCGCAAGTCCCCGGCCGGCCGGCTGGCCCACCCGCGCACCGAGCACTTCGCGCCGCTCTTCGTGACGCTCGGCGCCTCGGAGGGCGAGCTGGACCGGGGCCGCAGCGTCATCGACGGTTTCTGGATGGGACTCGCGAAGCGGTCGGTGCAGTTCGGCTGAGCTCTGTCCAAGGTCCTGTCACAGGGCCGGCGGGTTCAGCTCGATCGAGCGGAGTGCGGCGGCGAGGGCCGTCGCGTCGCCGATGTCCAGTGCGGTGTCCGTGAACTTGATGGTGTGATCGTCGCCGTGCGCCGCCGCCCGTGCGAAGAGCTCCTCGGCGGACGCTGTCGCCGGTGTGTAGGGGGCCGGCTCGGCCGGGCCGTACGCGGCGGTGACTGCGGCGCTCGCCGCCCAGGCGGCCTCCAGGCTCGGCACCCACAGCGCGCGGGGGAGCGCGGGCAGCGTGCGCAGCACGGCATTGGGTGCGGTCGCGGCATGCACCAGCATGATCGGTTCGCCGTGCCCGTGCGTGGCATAGCGGTGGGTCGCGGCCCGCACCAGTTCCTGCAGCCGGGCCCGCGCCTCGTCCGGGTCGTCGGTGAACCGCTGCGGCCACACCGGGAACGCGGTGAGCTGTGCCAGCCGGTCCCGGATACCGCCGCTCTGCTCGGGCACCGGCGGTACGGCGTCCAGCGCGGCCGCGGCGCTCGGTGCGGGCGCCAGTGGTGTCAGCGTGGCAAGCGGCTGGTGGCGGGCGGCCCAGTAGCCGAGGCCGTGGGCGAGCTCGGTGATCCGGGGCGCGCTCGCCTCGCCGGCGAGCAGAGTGCGTACGGAGTGGCCGACCCGGATCACGGGGTGGGTGGCGCCCGCCGCGATGCCGGGCAGCAGCCGTGGCCACCACTCGGTCAGGACGTCCCGCCAGGGGCGCCCGGCCGTCTCCCGCTCGAAGTACACAGTCCAGTCCGCGATCCGGCGCGGGTCGCCCAGGGCCTCGCGCCAGTTCTCCGCGGTCACCCGGGACGCGGTGTCCGGCATGTCCTCCAGCTTGTGGCTGTAGTGGTCGAGCCACCGGTGGACGGCCGGTGCCTGACCGTGCCGGACCAGCGCCTCGACGGCCATCGGGCCGTGATTGCTCAGCCAGCCGTTCCGTTCGGGGCCCGCGGTGTGGAGACGTTCCAGCGCCTCGTCGAGCGTGCCCGTGGTGTCGTCGGTGGCGCGGGTGGTGGTGTCAGGTGTGCCATTCGGGCTGGTTGTGCCGTCGCTGCTCGTTGTGTCGCTCATACGGCAGCACGCTAGGCGCGGCGCCCGTGGTGCGTAACGGGCCGTGGACCTAGGCCGCGACCGGGCCGGGCCCTAGGACTGTGGCCCCAGCCGCTTCTCGTACCAGGCCACGTCCCAGTACGTGCCGAACTTCCGGCCCACCTCGGCGTACGTACCGACATGGCGGAAACCGAAGCGCTCGTGCAGCCGGGCCGAGGCGTCGTTGGGCTGGGTGATGCCCGCGTACGCGCGATGCAGGTCCTCGCCGGCGAGCGCCTCGAACAGGGACGAGTAGAGGAGCGTGCCGATGCCTCGGCCGGTGGCCCACGGGGCGCAGTACACGCTCACCTCGACCGAGGTCGCGTATGCCGCCTTGGGACGGAAAGCGCTGCTGGTGGCGTACCCCAGGATCGAGGCGGGGCCGACAATGCGGACATCCTGAGCAACCTGAAGACGGTGCGGGCCGTCTTCAGGATGGGAACGAAGCCACGGCAGCCGCTGTTCGGGTGTAAAGGGGGCCGTATCGAATGTGAGCGCGGTCTCACGTACGTAATGGTTGTAGATGTCCGTGAGCGCCACCAAATCACCTTCGGTGCCCGGCCTGACCTGCACTTCTGTCTGGATGCTCGGCATGTGCAATCCCTTCGCGGCGGCACAGGGTACTGCATGATCACGAAAATGAATGCCAGGCATGGGAATTCTGTCCGGATTCCAGTCGTTGTTTCCATCGGATGCAGGGCACCCGAGAGGGTGTCGCGACCTACTCAGCAAGGGAGCACGCATGGCAACCCGTGCCGTCGCCCGTCGTTCGTCCGCCACCGGCGGGACCAGCCGGGCAAGCAGTGTTCGCGCCTCGGGCGGAGAGATCGCCGATCGCGACCTGGTCGGCATGTACCTGGACGAGATCGCGCGTACGCCGTTGCTCGATGCCGCAAAGGAGGTCGAGCTGTCGCAAACCGTCGAGGCGGGTGTTTACTCACGGCAGATTCTCGACGGCGCGGTGGAGAGCGAAGCCGGTGGAGCCACGCGCGAGGAGCTGGAGGCGCTGGTCGCCGAGGGCGAGCGCGCCAAGGACATATTCATCCGTTCCAACCTCCGGCTCGTCGTTGCCGTCGCCCGCCGCTATCCGCGGGCCGGGCTGCCCCTGCTCGACCTGATCCAGGAGGGCAATGCGGGTCTGGTGCGCGCGGTCGAGAAGTTCGACTACGCCAAGGGCTTCAAGTTCTCCACGTATGCGACGTGGTGGATCCGTCAGGCCATCACCCGGTCCATAGCCGACCAGTCCCGTACGATCCGGCTCCCCGTCCACCTGGTGGAGGAGCTCGGCCGGATCCGGCGGGTGCAGCGTGAGTTCAACCGTGAGCACGGGCGGGAGCCGGAGCACACGGAGATAGCTGCCGAGCTGGACTCCACGCCGGAGCGCGTGGGCGACGTCCTGGACTGGGCCCGTGACCCGGTCAGCCTCAACATGTCCGTGGACGACGAGGGCGAGACGCAGTTCGGTGACCTGCTGGAGGACACCTCCGCGGTGTCGCCCGAGCAGTCGGTGATGACGCTGCTGCGCAGCGAGGAGCTGGAGGACCTGATCGGCAAGCTCGACAACCGCACCGCATCGATCATCCGTATGCGGTACGGCATCGAGGACGGCCGTGAGCGGACCCTCACCGAGGTGGGCAAGCAGCACGGGCTGACCCGTGAGCGGATCCGCCAGATCGAGAAGCACGCGCTGCTCGAACTGAAGCGAATGGCCCACGACACGGGTTTTGACGCTGCGGCGTGAGCCTTCGTCCAGTAACCTCCGAAATAGGTCGCTTCGTGTGACCCCCTGAACCGAGTCCCGGCGCCCACCCCCCCCTGGCGCCGGGGCTCATTCTTTTTGCGCGCTCGGTGGAGGCAGACCTTCTGCGCGTTCGGTGGCGGCCGGGTCGGCCGTCGTTCGGGCGGCGACGTGTCAGTGTGCTGTCGCGCGGGTCAGCCGGGCGCCCAGACGACTCAGGTACTCCACCAGCTGTGGTGGCTCGTGTGCGGTGAACTCGCAGTCCACCAGCGCCAGTCGGAGCGCCACCCACTCCAGCGAGTCCGAAAGGACCGCCCGCAGCCGGCAGCTGTTCTCGCTGGTCCGCTCCAACGGGCCGATCGAGGCCGGCAGCCGCGCGGACACGAAGTCCGCCGGGGCCGCGAAGCTCACATCGACCGCCAGCTCCGGCTGCCGCCGGGCGATGGAGCTGCTGAGGAACTCCGCCGCATCACCCGTAGGCAGCTCGCGCGGTGTGAACCGGGCCCCGGTCGCGAACGGCTCGCTGACCCGGTCGACCCGGAACGTACGCCAGTCCTCGCGCCCCAGGTCGTACGCGACGAGATACCAGCGCCACCCCGTGCTCACCAGCCGGTACGGCTCGGCCTGCCGCTTCGTCTCGGCGCCGTCGCCCGCCCGGTAGGCGAACCGCAGTCGCTCCCGCCCGGTGACCGCCGCCGCCATCACCGTCAGTGTGTGCGGATCGATGGTCGAGCCGTCGCCCCGGGTCAGCGGCATCGTCGCGTTCTGCAGGGTCGACACCCGGTGCCGCAGCCGCGACGGCAGCACCTGCTCCAGCTTCGCCAGCGCCCGTACGGACGCCTCGTCCACCCCCTCGATGGCATGCCCGGCCCCCGCCCGCAGGCCCACCGCGATGGCCACCGCCTCCTCGTCGTCGAGGAGCAGCGGCGGCATCGCGGTGCCCGCGACGAGCCGGTAGCCGCCCACCGATCCGCGCGAGGCCTCGACCGGGTAGCCGAGCTCGCGGAGTCGGTCGATGTCGCGACGGATGGTGCGCGGGCTGACGTCGAGCCGCTCGGCGAGCTCGCTGCCCGGCCACTCGCGGGGCGTCTGGAGGAGCGACAACAGATTCAGCAGTCGTGCCGGGGTGTCGGTCATGGGCTCAGCCTCGTGCCGGGGTGTCGGTCATCTCATCAGGATGCCCGGCCATTGGGTCATGATCTGACCTAGTGGCTGTTTAGCTTCCTCATATGACTTCTTCCTCATCTCTGTCGTCCACGGCATCCGGGCCCACGGTGTCCTCGGACCCGTCGGACCGGCGACGCTGGTTCGCGCTCGCCATCGTGATGACCGCGGCATTCATGGACCTGGTCGACGTCACGATCGTCAATATCGCCATTCCGAGCATCCGCGAGGACACCGGCGCCTCGTTCAGCTCGATCCAGTGGATCACCGCCGGCTACTCCCTGGCCTTCGCGGCCGGTCTGATCACCGGCGGCCGGCTGGGCGACATCTACGGCCGCAAGCGGCTGTTCCTCATAGGTATCGCCGGCTTCACCGTGGCCTCCGCGCTCTGCGGCTTCGCCGCCAACCCGGAAATGCTGGTCGCCTCCCGCATCCTCCAGGGCGGCACCGCCGCGCTGATGGTCCCGCAGGTGCTGTCGATCGTGCACGCCACCTTCCCGGCGCACGAGCGCGGCAAGGTCTTCGGCCTCTTCGGCGCGATCGTCGGTCTCGGTGCCGTGCTGGGGCCGCTGCTGGGCGCGCTGCTCACCGAGTGGAACATCGCCGGTCTCGAATGGCGGCCGATCTTCCTGATCAACCTGCCCGTCGGCATCGCGGGCCTGATCCTCGGCCGGAAGTTCATCACCGAGTCCAAGGCCCCGAAGGCGCTCCGGCTCGACCTGGTCGGCGTCGCCCTGGTGACCCTGGGGATGCTGATGCTGATCTACCCGCTGACCCGTGGGCATGAGCTGGGCTGGCCGCTGTGGGGCCACGTATCGATGGTCGGCAGCCTGCTGGTGTTCCTGGTTCTGGTGTTGTTCGAGCGGGCGAAGGCGCGCAAGGACGGTTCGCCGCTCGTCGAACTGTCGCTGTTCCGGGTCAAGAGCTTCGCGGCGGGCATCGCCGTGCAGCTGACCTTCGGCATCGGGCTCGGCATCTTCTTCCTGGTCTGGACGCTCTACATGCAGATGGGCCTCGGCTGGAGCGCGCTGCGGGCCGGCACGACCGGTATCCCGTTCTCGATCGCCGTGTCGTTCGCCGCCGGGATCTCCGTACAGAAGCTGGTGCCCCGCTTCGGCCGCAAGGTCCTCCAGACGGGCGCGCTGCTGATGATCGTCGGCCTGCTCCTCTACATCTGGGAGTCCGACCGGTACGGCATGGGCATCACGTCCTGGCAGATGGCGCTGCCGCTGGTGGTCATGGGCATCGGGATGGGCCTGATCGTGGCGCCGCTGACGGACGCGGTGCTCTCCGAGGTGCCCAAGGAGCACTCCGGTTCGGCCTCCGGGCTGATCAACACCGTGCAGCAGATGGGCAATGCGCTCGGGCTCGGACTGGTCTCGGTCGTCTTCCTCGGCGCGATCGGTGACCGGCTGGCGCCGCAGGAGGTGGGCCCGGCGTTCGCGGAGGCGTTCCAGCACTCGCTGTGGTGTGTCGCCGGGGTGCTCGCGGTGATCTTCCTGGTGATGTTCGCGCTGCCCGCGCGGCAGCGGCAGCACGTGGAGGGAGGCGACGAGGGTATGGACACCGTTGCCGAGCCCGAGGTCGAGCTCGGCAAGGAGCCCGCGCTGACGCCGTGATGACCTGAAGCGCGACGGTGCCCGCACCCCTCGGGGGTGCGGGCACCTGCGTGTGCGGGGAAGGACATGGGCCCACGCCCTCCCCATGGTCAGCAGATGCGTGTGCGGCTCTCCATGGCTCCGCGCGCGGCGTCCTCGTCGCCGTACACCTCGCACATGTGGCGGCCGTCCGGCGTGGCCGTGTGCTCGACCTCCCACAGGCTCGTCTCGCTGCCGTCGAGGAGCAGGAAGGCGTGCTCGTAGAGCGTGAATCCGGCGTCCCGCCCGTCCACCTGGCACTGCCGGCCGAAGACCTGGGTGATGTGGTGGGCGAAGGCGGCGCGCAGCAGCCGGGCGGTCTCCTCGCCGGGGCCGTCGCTGTTCTCCGCGCGGCGCAGGACGCGGCGGGCGTGGTCGGCGGAATTGTCCGGGGCGTACATCCGGGGCAGCGGGACCGGGGGAGCCGCCATCAGAACCGTGAGTATCTCCAGGTCGGCATGCGGCCCGTCGTCCCCGAACGACGGGACCTCACCGAAGCCGCCGGTCAGCCGGGCAGCGGCGATATGGATATCGGCCTCGTCGTCGTAGAGCTCGTGGTGCCGGAGGTCGGGCTCCGTCCCCGGGCCCCTCGTGCTCCGCGGACCTCCGTGCACCAGCTCCCACAGGGTGAAGGGGGTGCCGTCGGACAGCAGATACGTATGCCGGTAGGTCTCGCGGTGAAGTACGGAACTGTGGTGCGAGGAGTGCAGGGAACTGCTGTGGGCGAGTGCGGTACCGAGTCTCTCGACCGTGCTGTCGGGCAGGTCGAAAGAGTTGAGTGCCCGTCGCAGGAGTCGCTCGAGGTGCTGCTCGGTTGTCTCGTACGGATCGCTCAAGGTGCTGTCTCCAGGCCGTCGCCGCGTGTTACTTGGTGCGTGCTTAACGTAGTCCCTGGGTCCGACATCGTGACCGGGGTTCAGGAAAACGTATGACACACGCAGATGGTTCCTGGCGGTTCGTCCGAACTTCCTTACCCGGGAGGCGAGTCGGGGTCCGGGTGGCTGTGCGGCGACGGTCGTGAGGGGCGCCCGTGTGCGCCGTAGAGATCGCTGTACGCGGGAAAGCTGCCGCCGCCGGGGCGGCCGTTGACGCTCCGAGCGGCGCGGACGGCCTTCACGATGGCACGGGTCAGGGCGTCCGCACCGGCCGCCAGCAGGTCGTTGAGCGCGATCGGGTTCTGCGGATCCAGCGGCCGGGCGCCGGTGGCCAGCGTGAAAACCGTGTCGCCGTCGGTCAGCAGATGCACGGGGCGGACGGCGCGCGCCAGTCCGTCGTGCGCCGTACCCGCGAGCTTCTGCGCCTGGGCCCGGGTGAGACCGGCGTCCGTGGCGACGACGGCGAGCGTGGTGTTGAGCGGGGGGCGCGCGTTCGCCTCCCGTGCCTGGGCCAGGCGCTGCTGCGCCGCCCGGTGGACCTCGGGCGCGGGGTACACCGGCGGTTTTGCGGCGCCGTACTCCCCGTACAGCACTCCGGTACGCGGATCGACGACCGAGCCTGCCGCGTTCACCACGACGAGTGCGCCCACCGTGATTCCGGACGCCAGCCGCACGCTCGCCGTGCCCACCCCGCCCTTGAACTGCCCGGCGACCGCGCCCGTACCGGCGCCGACACCTCCCTCGACGACCGGCGCCCCCGGCTCCGTACCGGCCGCGTCCTCCACTGCCGCGCGGCCGGTCGAGGCGTCCGGGCGGGCCCGCCAGTCACCGCCCCGCCCCAGGTCGAAGATGCATGCGGCGGGGACCACCGGCACCACTTGCGCCGGATCGGGGCCGACCCGCACCCCGCGCCCCTGTTCCTCCAGCCAGGCCATCACGCCGGACGCCGCGTCCAGGCCGTACGCGCTGCCGCCCGTCAGGACGACGGCATCCACGCGCTGCACCAGATTGCGCGGATCGAGCGCGTCCGTCTCCCGGGTGCCGGGGCCGCCGCCGCGTACGTCGACGGCCGCGATCGCACCGCCCTCGGGGGCGAGGACCACGGTGGTGCCGCTCAGTGCGCCCGCGCCCGCCACCTGCGCATGGCCGACGCGCAGCCCGGCGACATCGGTCAGCGCGTCGAGCGGCCCTGACGATAAGGGCGATGTGCGCTGTGGTGCTGAGTACTCTGCCGGCTCCCGTGGTTCTTCCGTCATTGCGTGCTCCTCACTGGATTCACCACTTACGACGTGCCACTCGCCACTCATCGCGTACCGCCCATGTGCTCATCCCGTCACAGCGGGCCGCCGGGACAGTGCCACCCCCACGGCCACCGTCACCGCCGCCACCAGGCCGGCCGCGAGCACCGCCCACTCCCCGGCGAACGTACAGGCCAGGATGGCCAGCGCGGCCACGGGGAGCGGCAGTTGCTCCGCGAGATCGCGTGTGAAGTGGCGGGCGTGCAGCGCCCACACCGTCAGCAGGAAAAGTGCGGAGGGCACGGTCACCGCGGCGGCCGCCACCGTGTCCGAGACATGGGCCTTGCCCACGGCCCCCTCCACCGCGACCTCGAGGCCCGAGCCGATTGCGGCCGCGGAGCCGAAGATCAGGTAGTGCCCGTATCCCCAGACGAACGCTTCCCTGCTGCCGCGGAGGTAGTCATGGATCGGCACGGTGAAATAGATCCACCAGGCGGAGAAGACGATCAGCAGCCCGCCCGCGGCGATCGGCAGCAGCTCGCCGAACGCCTGGTGCTCGTCCACCGCCTTCTGGACCGCGACCGTGGCCGCCGCGATCGTCTCGCCCAGCACGATGATCGTGAACAGGCCGTACCGTTCGCCGATATGGCGCGGATGCCAGCTCGTCGGGCGGTCGCGCTCGGCGATCGCCGGAACGGACATCTCGGCGAGCGCGAGCACGACGAAGACCGCGGCACGCGCTGCGCCCGTGTTGTCGGTCAGCAGCAGCATGCCGATCCAGCCCAGCTGCACCACGGTGATCCCGACGGCGTACCGCAGTGCGACGCGCCGCTCGGCGCCCCGGGTGCAGTACGCGGCGCGCAGCCACTGGCTGGTGAGGGCGAGCCGCATCACGACGTAGCCGACGACGCCGACTGTCCAGTCGCCCGCGTCGAAGGCGCGCGGCACCCCGGAGGCGAAGATGAGTACACCGGTGATCTGGACGAACGTGACCACGCGGTACAGCGGGTCGTCGGTGTCGTAGGCCGAGGCGAACCAGGTGAAGTTGACCCAGGCCCACCAGATCGCGAAGAAGACAGCCGCGTAGCTGACGATTCCGGTGGCGGCGTGGCCCTCGGTGACGGCATGCAGCAGCCGCCCGCCGGCCTGCGCCACGGCGACGACGAAGCAGAGGTCGAAGAAGAGTTCCAGCGGGGTCGAAGCGCGATGTCTCTCGGCGCGGCTGCGGGCAGTCATTCCGGGCATGGGGACCAGCACACCAGACGAGGACCGGCGGCGTCCGGGGGGACGCGCCCCGGACGCGGGTCGGGAAAAACTTGTGAAAGCATTCACAAGCGAACGAGGGTCCAAAGTCCTGGGAGAAACCACAGGTCAGCACGGCTGTGTCGGACCGGGTCCGATATCTGACGGGACCTTGGGCCCTTCGACGGGGACCATTGCGGGCCCGGGACTGCGGAAATCGGGAGTGCAATGGACGCAGCGGCAATGAGGCGCACGGACGATCTCGGAAGGTGCGGGCCATGACGGCGACTGCGGCAGAGGCGACGACGGACAATGGGGCCTGGGACGGCTTCAGGGGCGGGCTGTGGCGCGACGCGATCGACGTCCGTGACTTCGTCCAGCAGAACTACACCCCGTACGAGGGCGACAGCTCCTTCCTCGCCGGCCCCACTGCCCGGACCACCGCGGTCTGGGAGAAGCTCCTTTCGATGTTCCCGGACGAGATCGCCCGCGGCATCCACGACGTGGACGCGAAGACTCCGTCCCGGATCGATGCCTTCGAGCCGGGTTGCATCGACGCCGACCGCGAGCTGATCGTCGGGCTCCAGACCGATGCCCCGCTCAAGCGCGCCATCATGCCGAACGGGGGCTGGCGGATGGTCGAGGGTGCTCTGAGCGCGTACGGCTACGAGGCCGACCCCGAGGTCAGGGAGATCTACACCCGTCTCCGCAAGACCCACAACGAGGGCGTCTTCGACGCGTACACACCCGAGATCCGGGCCTGCCGCTCCTGCGGCATCATCACCGGACTGCCGGACGCCTACGGCCGCGGCCGCATCATCGGCGACTACCGCCGCGTCGCCCTCTACGGCGTCGACCGGCTGATCGCCGCCAAGGAGGCCGACAGGGCCGCCCTCGGTGAGCAGTGGCCGACCGAGCACGTCATCAGGGACCGTGAGGAGACCGCCGAGCAGATCAAGGCCCTGAACGAGCTCAAGACGATGGCGATGTCGTACGGCCACGACATCTCCGGGCCCGCCCGCACCGGTCGTGAGGCCGTGCAGTGGCTGTACTTCGGCTACCTCGGTGCCGTGAAGGAGCAGAACGGCGCGGCCATGTCGATCGGCCGCATCGACAACTTCCTCGACATCTACCTCCAGCGCGACATCGAGCGCGGACTCATCACGGAGGAGCGGGCACAGGAGTTCATCGACGACTTCGTCATCAAGCTCCGTATCGTCCGCTTCCTGCGCACCCCGGAGTACAACGAGCTGTACTCCGGCGACCCGACCTGGGTCACCTGGTCGATGGCCGGCATCGGTGAGGACGGCCGCCCGCTCGTCTCCCGTACGACCTTCCGGGCCCTGCAGACCCTCTACAACCTGGGCCCGGCCCCCGAGCCGAACCTCACGGTCTTCTGGTCGCAGCGACTGCCCGCCGGATTCAAGGAGTTCGCCTCGAAGGTCGCCATCGACACCTCGGCGCTCCAGTTCGAGTCGGACGAGCTGATGCGCCCGAAGTACGGCGACGACACGGCGATCGCCTGTTGCGTCTCCGCGATGGCGGTGGGCAAGCAGATGCAGTTCTTCGGCGCCCGTGTGAACGTCGCCAAGGCGCTGCTGTACGCGATCAACGGCGGCCGTGACGAGAGGACGGGCAAGCTCGTGGTGAGCGGCTTCGAGCCGGTCACCGACGAGTACCTCGACCACGCGACCGTCGCCGAGCGGTACGACGCGATGCTCGACTGGCTGGCCAGGACGTATGTGCACGCGCTCAATGTCATCCACTACATGCATGACAAGTACGCGTACGAGCGCCTGGAGATGGCCCTCCACGACCAGGAGATCCTGCGCACCATGGCCTGCGGCATCGCAGGTCTGTCGGTCGCCGCCGACTCGCTCTCCGCCATCAAGCACGCCCGGGTCAGGGTGATCCGGGACGAGACGGGTCTCGCGACGGACTACGAGATCGAGGGCGACTACCCTGCGTACGGCAACAACGACGACCGTGCCGACGCCATCGCCCGCGGCATCGTCCACGACTTCATGGAGAAGGTCCGCAAGCACCCGACGTACCGGGGCGCGGTGCACACCCAGTCGGTGCTGACCATCACCTCCAACGTCGTCTACGGCAGGAAGACCGGCAATACCCCGGACGGCCGCCGCTCCGGCGCCCCGTTCGCCCCGGGTGCCAACCCGATGAACGGACGCGACGAGCACGGCTACATCGCCTCCGCACTGTCGGTCGCCAAGCTGCCGTACGACGACGCCGAGGACGGCATCTCGCTGACCAACACCATCACGCCGGACGCACTCGGCCGCACCCCCGAGGAGCGGATCCGGAACCTCGCCGGCGTGCTCGACGGATTCATGGCGAGCGGCGGCTTCCATATGAATGTCAACGTGCTCGACAAGGCGACTCTCGAGGACGCCATGGAGCACCCGGAGCACTACCCGCAGCTGACCATCCGGGTCTCCGGATACGCGGTCAACTTCGTGCGGCTGACCCGCGAGCAGCAGCTCGACGTCATCAACCGCACCTTCCACGGCTCGCTCTGATCCTCCCCGATCGTTCCGAGCCCCCTGAACCGCGCGGCGTCGGGAGCCCGTCCCCCGCAGGACCCCGGCGCCGCGCGCTCCGCACCCGTCGCACCCGGCCACCGAACGCCCCGGCCGCACAGGAGGCCCTGCCATGGCCACACTCCTCGACAACATCGACAACATCGACAACATCGGCACCTCCGTCACTCCTGCGGGTGCGGCCACCCGTCGGCCGGTCTCCGGAGCGGTCCACTCCTGGGACCTGTCGACGGGCGTCGACGGCCCCGGCACCCGCTTCGTCACCTTCCTGGCCGGCTGTCCACTGACTTGCCTCTACTGCCACAACGTCGACACCCTGCGGATGCGCAGCGGCACCCGGATGTCGGCGGACGACCTCGTCGCCGAAGCGGGCAAGTACACGACGTTCATCCGGGCTGCGGGCGGCGGTGCCACCATCAGCGGCGGCGAACCACTGCTGCAGCCGGTCTTCGCCGGTGAGCTCTTCCACCGCTTCAAGCACGGGCTGGGGCTGCACACCGCCCTGGACACCTCCGGCTTCCTGGGCGCCCGCGCCACCGACGCCCTGCTGCGCGACGTCGATCTGGTCCTGCTCGACATCAAGTCCTGGGACCGAGCCACGTACCGCAAGGTCACCGGCCGACCGCTGGAGCCGACCCTGGACTTCGCCCGCCGCCTCGCCGACCTCGGTAAAGAGGTGCACGTCCGCTTCGTACTGGTGCCGGGACTGACCGACGACCCGGCCAACGTCGACGGTGTCGCCTCCTTCGCCGCCTCCCTCGGCAATGTCTCCCGTGTCGATGTCCTCCCCTTCCACAAGCTCGGCGAGGCGAAGTGGCAGGCGCTGGGCAAGCCCTTCACCCTGCACGACACCCCGTCACCCACCCCCGAGCAGGCCGCCTCGGCCCGCGAGATCTTCACGTCCCACGGACTGTGGGCCGTCTGACGCACTGCGAGCCGTCCGACGGGTTTCGAGCCGGTCGGACGAACGGGCTCACCCCGCCGAGCCGTAAAACGGGACCAACCACCTCATACAGCCCTACGGTGACGGAGTGACCGAGCCTCCAGATGCCTTTGCCGCGCAGCCCGCCCCGGTGCACACACTGTCTCCGCCGGAGTGCTCGCCGCCCCGACGCCCTCCGGGGCCACCGGGCCCCGGGCTGCCGCGCCCCGGTCCGTCACCGCCCGCGCGACTGCGGTCGGCGCCATCGTCTCCGCCCTTCTGATCCTCGCGATCGTGTTCGGCAGCCGGCTTCTGGAGAACTTCGACTCCGCCCTTCTTCCGTACGCCGTCGCCACCGTCTTCCTCGCCTTCGGCGTCGCCTACCGCTACACGGTCTGGGTCTCCGCGCCCGGTGCCCGGCGCCTGTTCAAGCAGGGGTGGCGGAGCTTCTTCTCCGTGGCCAACTTCCGCCAGGCCCCCACTGCCCTGCCCAGGATGATCGCCACCTATCTGGGCTTCCAGAAATTCCTCGGCGCCCGCTCCTACGCCCGCTGGGCCGCCCACCAACTGATCTTCTGGGGCTGCGTACTTCTTCCTTTCCGAGACCGCTGCCGACGCACATGTCGTCTTCCCCGTCACCACCTGGGCCGAGGACGAAGGGGTGATGGCCAATGCCGAGGCCCGGGTGGTCAAGCACAACAAGGCCCAGGACCCGCCCCCCGGCGTACGGACCGACACCTGGGTGATGTGCGAACTCGCCAAGCGCCTGGGTGCGGGCGACAAATTCGCCTTCGCCGAGTCCCGCGAGGTCTTCGATGAACTGCGGACCGCCTCCGCCGGCACCGGCAACGACTACTACGGCATCACCTACGAACGGCTGGAGGAGACCGGCGGGATCGTCTGGCCCTGCCCCTCCTCCGACCACCCCGGCACCCCCCGGCTCTTCGAGGACGGGAAGACCTACCACCCCGACGGCAAGATCCATCTGCAGGTCGTCGAGTGGCACCCGCCGATGGACCCGTACGACGACGAGCACCCCATGTCGCTGACCACCGGACGCACCGTCGCCCACTTCCTCTCCGGCAACCAGACCCGTCGGCTGGGCGGCCTTGTCGAACAGACCCCGCGCCCCTGGGCCGAGCTGCACCCCTCCCACGGCTTCCGCAACGGCGAACCGGTCCGCGTCGTCACCCGGCGCGGCAGCGAGGTCTTCCCTGCCCTGGTCACCGAGGCGATCCGCCCCGACACCGTCTTCATCCCGTACCACTGGCCCGACCCCACCGCGGCCAACGCCCTGACCATCGACGCCCTCGACCCCCGCTCCAAGATCCCCGAGTACAAGGTGTGCGCCTGCCGTATCGAGCACGCCGAAACGATCGACGAGGTCCCCGCACATCCTGTCGCGCCGGGCCATGTCGCCTACCCGGAGGCCCAGGTCTCCCGTACCGACCCGCTGCCGCCCACGTCCCCCCAGGGCCGTGGCACCTCGGAGAGGGGCTGATCGCCCCATGATGGGCAGAACGATCTTCATCGACCCGGGGCGCTGCATCGGCTGCCAGGCCTGTGTCTCCGCCTGCCGGGAATGCGACTCGCACCGCGGCAAGTCGATGATCCACCTCGACTACACCGACGAGGGCCAGTCCGTGGCCTCCCTTCCCACAGTCTGCATGCACTGTGAGGACCCGGTCGCTCCGTGCGCCGAGGTCTGCCCCGCCGACGCGATCCTGGTGACCGCCGACGGTGTGGTGCAGCAGGCCGACACCACCCGCTGCATCGGCTGCGCCAACTGCGTCAACGCCTGCCCCTTCGGCGTTCCGAAGATCGATCTGCAGGCGAAGCTGCAGATGAAATGCAACCTCTGCTACGACCGCACCGCCTATGGCCTCGCCCCCATGTGCGCGACCGTCTGCCCGACGGGAGCGCTGTTCTACGGGACCGTCGAGGAGCTCCAGGCCGAGCGCCCCGGCGTCCAGGTCGCCGACACCTTCGTCTTCGGCCGGAGCGAGGTCCGCACCGGCGTCGCCATGGTCGTACCCGCCGACAAGGTCCAGTGGCCGGTGCCCGGCGGCCTTCCTGTCGTCGAGATCAACGGGAAGGACGTCCGCCGATGAGCGCCACCGACCAGCCGCCCTCCGGGGATCCGTGTGAAGCCCTGCACGACCGGATCGCCGCCGACTCCCTCACCACCCGGCGCGACTACCTGCGGATCGTCGCGACCGTCTCGGGCGGACTCGCCGTCGGCAGCCTCGGCGTGGCCGGCGGAATCCTGCCGCGTCACGGCGACCCCGACGACGCCAAGGCACCCGCGCCGAAGAAGATCACCGCTCAGCTTCTTCCCGGTGAGTCCATCGCCTTCCGCTACCCGGACGAAGAGGACCGGGCGGTCGCCGTCCGGCTCGACGACGGCACCCTCGTCGGCTACTCCGCGATCTGTACCCATCTCGCCTGTGCCGTGCTCTGGCGCAAGGACAAAGGCTCCGAGGGTGAGCTGTACTGCCCCTGCCACGAGGGCGTCTTCGACGCCCGCACCGGCGAGGTCACCGCCGGGCCACCGCCCCGCGCACTGCCCAAGGTGGTGCTCACCGAGCAGACCGACGGCAGCGTCTGGGGGGTCGGCGCGACCCGCTCGGGCGCATCGAACACGGCCTGTGCCGCCAGCTCAGCACCGACCGCCCGGACCTCGCGTCCCGCATCGGCTGCCCCGCGGTCAGAGGCACAGGCGCGGAGGCGCCCCGGGCCGCCGAGGCCGAGACCCTCGGCAGGCGGCCGTGACCGACGCCCGGCAGCCCCGTGACCAGGAGTCCCCCGACTATCCGGAGTACCGCCCGGGCAGCGCCCGCCCCGAACTGAACCGCCCCGTCCACGAACGCTATCCGCAGATCCGTGCCACCAGCGGCTACGGCGACCCCCGGGTCCGCCACACCGGTCCCGGCCCGGGTGCCGGCACCGACCACGAACCCGAACGCTCCTCGAAACTGACGGCCCGGCTGGCTCTGGCGATGACCGTCGTCATCGGACAGCTCTGGGGCCTGACCGTCATCGTCGACGCGTGGATGGAAGGCAACACCGGCACGGCCTGGTGGGGTGCCGGCTTCCTCTGTCTGTCGTTCCTCGTCGTCCTCGGGCTGTGGGCGCTCGACCCGAAGGATCGCTGACCACGGCCGTACCCTTGAGATATGAGCACCGCCCCCGCCCCCGGCCCGCGCGATTCGAAGCCGACCCAGCCGGAACAGACGAAACCCAAACCGGCTCTGATCTTCGACGATCCGCTGGACCAGCAGTCCGCGGACGATACGGACCGAGGGTGGGGCGAGCGGGCCCCGGCCGGAGGCAGCGCCGCCGATCTGGCGCGCTTTCTCGACGAGAAGCCGCCCCACCACATCTGAGCCCCCGCTCCGTGGTGGTCCGACGACGCTGCTGCCGGTCTTCCTGCGGCGCGTCCCGCTACGGGTCGTGACCTCGGCCCGGGTCCTGCCCGAGGGTCCCGCCTCCCGGGCCGCCGCGCTGCGAGACGAGTGCGTCGCGGATCTCCTTCAGCACTTGGGCCGGTAACTTGACAGCTCAAGCACTTGGGCCGGTGACTTGACAGCTCATCAGTACCCGTCAGCACAGGGTCACCGCCAGCCTGGCCGAGATACCCGCACCGGCCAGCGATGCGGCGGTGTCCCGGGGGACCGACAGCACGATCAGCGCACCGTCCTCCGCGGGACCCTCGGCCGAGGTCTGCGGCACATCTGCCACCCGCGCGCCCTTCGCCAGCACCCGGGCATCGGCTCCGGCACCCTCGGCGGCGATCACGTCGACGCGGTCCCCCGGCCGTAACAGCCGCACCGCCCCCGCATCCGCGATCCGGACCGGCGCGGACACCAAGGGGACCGGCTGCCGCGCCCGCTCCGGTGCCGACCCGGCCGTACCCCCCGCCCCTGCCCCATGCGCCGCATCGCCGCCCGCGCCGCTCCCGCCCAGCCCCGTCGCGGCCAGCGCGGCAGCAGTCAGGGCCAGCCCGGCGGCCAGCGCGCGGCGCTGCCGCCACAGAGCCCGCCGCAGCCGGTGCTCACCACCTCCGCGCACCCGCAACGGCTCGAACGCGGGCACACCACAGGGCGGGGGAGCCGACGCCGGAGGCCCCGGAGCCATGGCCGGAGCGGATCGTTCAGAGGGCACACACGGGGACGGGTACGACGGGGACGGGTACGACGGGAACATGGCCAACACCACCTGCCGTGAGGAGTTTCGGACGAACACCCCTCACGATGCACCGTCCACAAGTTTCCCGCCGACGCCTGTGGACGGCCCCGGCGTTGTGGACAACCCCGTCACCCACCCACGCCGCGACCGTCACCCACCCACCCCGCTAAGGAAGCTCGATCCCCGTCTCGAGCCCGTCCAGCGCATGCGAGCACGGGCAGTCGCGGTCCGCCTCCGCGGGCAGCGCGGCCACCAGATCGAAGAGCACCGCGCGCAGCCGGTCCACGTTGGCCGCGAACACCTTCAGCACCTCCCCGTGCGAGACGCCCTCCCCGGCCTCCGCGCCCGCGTCGAGGTCCGTCACCAGCGTCATCGTCGTGTAGCAGAGGCCCAGTTCACGGGCGAGGACCGCCTCAGGGTGCCCGGTCATCCCGACCACCGACCAGCCCATCGCCGCATGCCAGCGCGATTCGGCCCGGGTCGAGAAGCGCGGCCCCTCGACCACCACCAGCGTCCCGCCGTCCACCGGCTCCCAGCTCTTCGCGCGAGCCGCCGCCAGCGCGGCCCTGCGCCCATCGGGGCAGTACGGATCGGCGAAGCCCAGATGCAGGACGTTCGGCTCCGCGCCATCGGCCCGGATCTCCCCGTCGTAGTACGTCTGCGTCCGGGCCTTGGTGCGGTCCACCAGCTGGTCGGGCACCAGCAGGGTGCCCGGCCCGTACTCCGGACGCAGGCCGCCCACCGCGCACGGGCCGAGCACCTGACGTACACCGACGGAGCGCAGCGCCCAGAGGTTGGCCCGGTAGTTGATGCGGTGCGGCGGTAGATGGTGGCCGCGTCCGTGGCGGGGCAGGAAGGCGACCCGGCGGCCGCCGACCTCGCCGAGGAACAGGGAGTCGCTCGGCTGTCCGTACGGGGTGTCCACACGCACCTCCGTGACATCCTCCAGGAAGGAGTACAAGCCCGAGCCGCCGATGACACCGATCTCTGCGTTCGCCATGCGGTCACACTAGCGGCGCGGGAAAACGCCGAGGACCCCGCCGAACTGATCGGTGGGGTCCTCGGGGAAGTGCGGTTCGGCTCAGGCGGCCGACGTGCCGCTCGTCGAGGACGACGAAGAAGACGCGGCGGACGAAGAAGACGCGGCGGACGAGGAGGAAGCGGACGACTTCGTGTCCGAACCCGAACCCGAACCCGACCCCGTCGACGAATCGGACGAACCGGAACCGGACGCCTTCGCCGAGGCCGACGCCGGCGTGCTGCTCGACGAGGAGCCACGGCTGTCGTTCCGGTAGAAACCGGAACCCTTGAAGACAATGCCGACCGCCGAGAACACCTTCTTCAGGCGTCCTTCGCAGCTCGGGCACACGGTCAGGGCGTCATCGGTGAACTTCTGCACCGCCTCAAGGCCCTCGCCACATTCGGTGCACTGGTACTGATAGGTCGGCACTTGTCTTCCTCCTGGCACTCTCACTCGATGAGTGCTAACAGTCGTCAATGGTATCTGCTACGGGCCGCTGTTTGCAGTAATGTCTGTCACCTGCTGTCTGTCACCTGCCCGGAGAGCAGCGGTCAGGGCTTGGCCGTCATGAGGGCCGCCGGCCTGAGTGAAAAGCTGCCACATCATGTGGCGGAGGAGTCAGACTGACGTGTTCCGCTGATGCGAGCGCATGAATCGTCACTCTCTGACCGCGACAGGATCGCGGTGAACCGCGCCGCGTGCGGCCGTGATGGTCGCGCGGGCCGGTGCCAGTCTCGAACGCAGTGACACCAAGGTGACCAGCGCCAGTACGGTCCCCACCAGCGGCACCACAAAACCGGTGCTCGCGCCGTGGGCGTCGGCGAGCCGACCGGCGACCGTCACCGCGGCCGCCTGGCCGAGGGCGACCGAGCCCGTCAGCCAGGTGAACGCCTCGGTCCGGGCGGACCCCGGAACCAGAGCCTCGACCAGCGTGTAGCCGCTGATCAGGGCCGGGGCGATGGAGAGTCCGACCAGCAGTCCGAGTCCGGCCAGCAGGGGCACGGAGTGCACGGCCCACAGTCCGGACGCGGTCAGGGTCAGGGCCGCGTATCCGACGATCAGACGCCGCCGCGGCCCGCTCCTCCAGGCGATGGCGCCGCAGGCGATCCCGGCCAGCATGTTGCCGGCCGCGAAGACCCCGTACAGCAGACCGTTCGCCCCGGGCCGGCCGATCTCCTCAGCGAAGGCGGTCAGGGAGACCTGCATGCCGCCGAATACCGCGCCGATGCCCAGGAAGGCCACTGCGAGCACCCGTACGCCCGGTACGGACAGGGCGGACGCGTGCCGCTGGGAGGTGCCGGACTCGGTGCTGCGCACCGCGGGCTGCGTGCGGCGCTGCGCGGCGAAGAGCAGTCCGCCGACCAGGGTCAGTCCGGCCTCCGTGATCAGACCGGCCGCCGGGTGTACTCCCGTGCACAGTGCGGTGGCGAGTACCGGTCCGATGACGAAGGTGAACTCGTCCGTCACCGATTCGAAGGCGGCCGCGGTGGACATCAGCGGTGAGGCCTTGCGGCCCGGTGCCGCGCCCAGTACGGCCGCCCAGCGGGCCCGTACCATCGGCCCGATCTGCGGAACGGACGCACCGGTCGGCACGGCCGCCGCGAACAGGGCCCACAGGGGCGCGTCCGCCAACGCCAGCGCCGTCAGCGCCGATACGGACGCCGTGTGCACCAGGACACCGGGCAGCAGCACGGCGCGCTGGCCGAAACGGTCGGCGAGTTTGCCGGTCTGCGGTGCGAACAGGGCCATGGAGACACCCGTCACCGCGGCGACGGAGCCCGCGTTGCCGTAAGAGCCGGTGGTGTGCTGAACCAGTAGCACGATGCCGATCGTCAGCATCGCGAAGGGCTGCCGTGCGGCGAAGCCCGGCAGGAGAAACGTCCACGCACCGGGGGTGCGCAGCAACTGCCCGTAACCGGAGCGGTCGGAGACCGTGGACGCCACGGTCCATGCCTTTCTGCCGCCTGGTGGCCGAGCTCCCGCAGGTCCGGGCCGGCACAGGTGGTGCGGGCTCGTGCGGGTGCTGCCGAGAGCTGTCCTCTTCGCGCGGAACTGCGGTAGATGCCGGGCGCTCAGCAGAGGCGGAGGACGCCACGACCGCCATACGGTCGCGCCAGCTCTGCATCAGGCAGAGTTGGTCGTTCGGGTTGGTCGATCGGGTTGGCCGACCCCACTGCGGAGGCCGATCAGGTTTCCTTCATGATACAGGCGGGCGTCCTTGCGCACCTCTGATTGTGCGCAAGGCCCCCGCCCCCGCCTCGGATCGGCAGTGTGCAGCCTCCGTGGCCCTCTCAGCGGTGCGCTTTCGGCCCGTCGGCCTTCCCCGGCTTCTTCACGGCCTTCAGAGCGTGCGCCACCTCATGTGCCACATGAGGTCCGGCGAGGCTCTTGCCACCGCTGCCGCTCGTCCCCAGCCAGCCCGCGAGCTTGCCGCCCTCGCCGACCGCACGCAGCCGTTCCTCCGCCGCGTCGCGCACCGGGTCGGTGGTGACCACCAGCAGTTCGTCGCCGCGGCGCAGCACGGTCGACGGCGCCGGTACGAAGCTCTTCTCGTCCCGTACGACCAGGGTGACCGCGGCCCCGGCGGGCAGCCGCAGCTCCCCGACCTCCACGCCGTGCATCTTCGACTTCCCGGGGATCGCCACCGACAGCAGATGGCCGCGCAGCCGCTCCAGCGGCGCCGACTCGATGCCCAGGTCGGCGGCCTCGGCCGGGTCGTCGGCGATCTTCAGGGCCTTCGCCATCCAGGGCAGCGTCGGCCCCTGGATGAGGGTGTAGACGACGACGAGCACGAAGACGATGTTGAAGACCCGGGTGGATCCCTCGATTCCGGACACCATCGGAATCGTCGCCAGGATGATGGGTACGGCGCCGCGCAGCCCCGCCCAGGACATGAAGGTCTTCTCCTGCCAGGGCAGCCGGTACGGCACCAGCGAGATGAAGACCTCCAGCGGACGTGCCACCACGGTCAGTACCAGTCCCACGATGACCGCGGGCCAGAAGTCGTCGTACAGATCGTGCGGCGTGACCAGGAGTCCGAGCAGCACGAACATGCCGATCTGGGCCAGCCAGCCGAGTCCGTCGGCGAAGCCGCGGGTGGCGGGCCAGTGCGGCAGTTTGGCGTTGCCGAGGATCATCGCGGCCAGATAGACGGCGAGGAAGCCACTGCCGTGGGCCAGGGCGCCCGCCGCGTACGCGGACACCGCGATCGCCATCACGGCGATCGGATACAGACCGGACGCGGGCAGCGCCACATGACGCAGTCCGAAGGAGCCGAGCCAGCCGACGGCGAGACCGACGGCCGCACCGATCGCGAGCTCCAGTGCTATCTCGCCGACCAGTACGTACCAGCTGTCCACCGGTCCCCTGGTCGAGAAGGCCACCACCAGGATCACGACGGGGGCGTCGTTGAAGCCGGACTCGGCCTCCAGCACACCGGTGACCCGGGCGGGCAGCGGCACCTTGCGCAGCACGGAGAAGACCGCGGCGGCGTCCGTCGACGAGACGACCGCGCCGATGATCAGCGACTGCCGCCAGTCCAGGCCGACCAGGTAGTGCGCCCCGGCCGCGGTGACGCCGACGCTCACCGCGACGCCGACGGTCGAGAGCATCGCGGCGGCCGGCAGCGCGGGCTTGATCTCTTTCCACTTCGTGCCCAGGCCACCCTCGGCGAGGATCACGACCAGTGCGGCATAGCCGATCACCTGGGTCAGTTCCGCATTGTTGAACTTGACGTCGAAGATGCCGTCCTGCCCCATGACGACCCCGATGCCGAGGTACAGGAGCAGGCTGGGGAGCCCGCTGCGGGACGAGACGCGCACCGCCGCCACGGCGACGAGCAGGACGAGTGAGCAGACGAGCAGGAGTTCGTTGAGCGTGTGGACAGTCAGTGGCCGTTCCTTCCCTGCGTACGCCTGCCGAATTCGACCCTCGGCATCGGCCGTTGGCGGCCGGTACTTCATTACCTTACCTAATCTTTAACGCTTTCTTGACGCGGTCGAGCGTTCGTACGATCGCTGCGCAATTCGAACCATGCCGATGCCGCGTCAGAGCCGCCCGGGCGCTGCGCCTATGGTTGCTCCTGCACTCCCAGGACCACCTGCCCCTCGAAGGACAGCGATGCCCGCCAACACAACCGCCTCTTCCGGCACCACCGGTTCCGCCGGTGGGAAGACCGGCAGGAAGAAGGGGCGACGTGCCCGCCTGATCGTGATCGTTCTGGTGCTGGCGCTTGTCGCGGGTATCGGTTACGGCGCGTTCTGGTCCGTATCGACCGTGCGGGCCTCGTACCCGCAGACGACCGGTTCCATCAAGCTCGACGGCCTCGACGGCAACGTCGACGTCAAGCGCGACAGCTACGGAATCCCGCAGCTGTACGCGGACTCCGATGCCGATCTCTTCCGCGCCCAGGGCTTCGTCCAGGCGCAGGACCGCTTCTGGGAGATGGACGTCCGCCGCCACATGACGGCGGGCAGGCTCTCCGAGATGTTCGGCTCCGGACAGGTAGAGACGGACTCCTTCCTGCGCACGCTCGGCTGGCGCAAGGTCGCACAGGAGGAGTACGACAACGTCCTGTCCGCAGACACCAAGAAGAACCTCCAGGCGTACGCGGACGGCGTGAACGCCTACCTCAAGGGGCGCGACGGCAAGGACATCTCCGTCGAGTACGCCGCCCTCGGCTTCACCAACGACTACAAGCCGGCCGAGTGGACCCCGGTCGACTCGGTCGCCTGGCTCAAGGCGATGGCCTGGGATCTGCGCGGCAACATGCAGGATGAGATCGACCGCTCGCTGATGACCAGCAGGCTCGACGCGAAGCAGATCGAGGACCTCTACCCGCCCTATCCGTACGACAAGCACAAGCCGATCGTCGGCGGGGGCGCGATCTCCTCGGTCACCGGAAAGTTCGACCCGGACGCGACACCGTCGACGAGCATCGGCTCGAGCACCATGACGGGCGCCACCGAGGGCCTGAACACCCAGCTCTCCTCGCTCTCCGACACCCTCGACCAGATCCCGGCGCTGCTCGGCCCGAACGGCAACGGCATCGGGTCCAACTCCTGGGTGGTCTCCGGCAAATACACGACGACCGGCAAGCCGCTGCTCGCCAACGACCCGCACCTGGCGCCCCAGCTGCCCTCGCTCTGGTACCAGATGGGGCTGCACTGCCGCGAGATCACGAAGACCTGCCAGTACGACACCGCCGGCTACACCTTCGCCGGAATGCCCGGCGTGATAATCGGTCACAACCAGGACATCGCCTGGGGCTTCACCAACCTCGGTGCGGACGTCACCGACCTCTTCCTGGAGAAGGTCTCCGCCGACGGCTATCTCTACGACGGCAAGGTCAAGCCGTTCACCGTCCGCAAGGAGACCATCAAGGTCGCGGGCGGCAAGAGCCGGGAGATCACCATCCGCGAGACCAACAACGGTCCGCTGGTGTCCGATCGCAGCAGCGAGCTGGAAAAGGTCGGCCAGAAGGCCCCCGTCGCCGGCGAGGCTCCGGACCGGGCCGACGGCTACGCGGTCGCCCTGAAGTGGACCGCGCTGGAACCCGGCAAGTCCATGGACGCGGTCTTCGAGCTCAACCGCGCCAAGGACTTCCCGTCCTTCCGTAAGGCGGCCGAGCACTTCGAGGTTCCCTCGCAGAACCTGATCTACGCCGACACCAAGGGCCACATCGGCTACCAGGCGCCCGGAAAGATCCCGGTTCGCGCCAATGGATACGACGGGTCGGTTCCGGCACCTGGTTGGGACCCGAGGTCCCAGTGGAAGGGGTACATCCCATTCCGTGAGCTGCCGTATGAGGAGGATCCCCAGCAGGGCTACATCGTCACCGCCAACCAGCCCGTCATCGACGAGGAGAAATACCCCCACCTGCTCACCAAGGACTGGGGCTACGGCACTCGCAGCCAGCGGATCAACGACCTCATCCAGTCGAAGATCAAGGGCGGCGGGAAGATCTCGACCGAAGACATGCAGAAGATGCAGATGGACAACACCAGCGAGATCGCCAAGCTGCTGGTGCCCGAGCTGATGAAGATCAATATCTCGGACAAGAGCGTCCGAGAGGCACAGAAGCTCCTGGAGGGCTGGGGCTACACCCAGGAGCCCGACTCGGCCGCGGCCGCGTACTTCAACGCGGTCTGGCGCAACATTTTGAAGCTGGCCTTCGGCGACAAGCTGCCCAAGGAGCTGCGGGTCAAGGGCGAGTGCCTCAATGTGCCCCGGGCCGACAGCTCGGGCCCGGTCGACGAGCAGGGCAAGCTGGTGCGCGAGTGCGGACGGCGCGACGCGGACACGGCGCAGCCGGACGGCGGTGACCGCTGGTACCAGGTGGTCGCCAACCTGATGGACGACCAGAACAGCGACTGGTGGAAGTCGCCGAAGAGCGGCCGGGACGAGGCGACCGGGAACCGGGACGAACTCTTCGCCCGTGCCATGGAGGACGCCCGCTGGGAGCTGACCGCCAAGCTCGGCAAGGACATCACCACCTGGAGCTGGGGCCGGCTGCACCAGCTGACCCTGAAGAACCAGACCCTCGGCACCGAGGGCCCCGGTCTGCTCCAGCGGGTCCTCAACCGCGGCCCGTGGAACATCGGCGGCGGCGAGGCCGCGGTGAACGCCTCCGGCTGGAACGCGGCGGGCGGCTACGAGGTCGTCTGGGTTCCGTCGATGCGGATGGTCCTCAACGTGGGGGACTGGGACAAGTCCCGCTGGATCAACCTCACCGGCGCTTCCGGGCACGCGTTCAGCGCGCACTACACCGATCAGACCGACAAATGGGTCAACGGTGAACTGCTCGACTGGTCCTTCGGGACGAACGCCGTCGCCAAGTCGACGACCGACACCCTGACCCTCAAACCGTAGGGCCCATCCGGCGGGTCACGGCCGGTGTCACCACCACGTCGACGGGGTGGTCGTGCGGTTCCTCAGGGACCTGCGCGACCACCTCGTTGTCGTACAGCAGGACGACCAGCGCCGGATGCGCGCCCGCCGCGGCGAGCCGGGCCAGCACCCGGTCGTAACTGCCGCCGCCACGACCGAGCCGCATGCCGCGCGCGTCCACCGCGAGGCCCGGCAGCAGGACCGCGTCGGCGTCCAGGACCGCGTCGGGGCCGAGGCGCTCCCCGTCCGGCTCCAGCAGCCCGCGGCCGGCCCGGACCAGATGACCGGCTCCTTCGTAAGGCGCCCAGTCCAGATCGTTGTCCGCGAGGAGCACCGGCAGCAGCACCCGTACGCCCCGCTCGCGCAGCGCGTCCAGCAGGGCGCGGGTGCCCGGCTCGCTCCCCACCGAGACGTACGCGGCGACGGTTCGGGCCCCGGACAACTCCGGAAGATTCAATGCGCCCCGGGACAGAACCAACGCGGCGTTTTCCACGTCTTCTCGAGGCAGAAGGCGTCGCGCGGCCAGTAGTTCACGTCTGAGAAGCGCCTTTTGGGGCATATTGTCGTTCATTGGGTACCTTGAATCTCTTGTATGCACATATAGGCGTACAAAGTTAACCGGAGCCTCATCTTCCGCCCATACGCACCGGTTATGGTTCTGCGCATGACTCAGTCGCACACCAGGATCAGCAAGGCTGTCATCCCGGCCGCAGGCCTCGGTACCCGCTTCCTGCCGGCTACCAAGGCCACTCCCAAGGAGATGCTGCCTGTCGTCGACAAGCCTGCGATTCAGTACGTCGTCGAGGAAGCGGTGGCCGCCGGCCTCTCCGACGTCCTGATGATCACCGGCCGCAACAAGCGCCCCCTTGAGGACCACTTCGACCGCAATTACGAACTGGAGTCCGCGCTCACCCGCAAGGGAGATGCCGAACGGCTCCAGAAGGTCCAGGAGTCGAGCGACCTGGCCACCATGCACTACGTCCGGCAGGGCGACCCGCGCGGCCTCGGCCACGCCGTGCTGTGCGCCGCACCGCACGTCGGCGACCAGCCGTTCGCGGTCCTCCTCGGCGACGACCTGATCGACCCGCGCGACCCGCTGCTGGCCCGCATGGTCGAGATCCAGGAGCGCGAGGGCGGCAGTGTCGTCGCGCTGATGGAGGTCGCGCCGGAGCAGATCCACATGTATGGCTGCGCGGCCGTCGAGCCCACCGCCCAGGGCGATGTGGTGCGCGTCACCGGCCTGGTCGAGAAGCCCGACACGGCCGAGGCGCCCAGCAACCTCGCCGTCATCGGCCGCTATGTCCTGGACCCGGCCGTCTTCGACATACTGCGTAAGACCGAGCCGGGCCGCGGCGGCGAGATCCAGCTCACCGACGCCCTTCAACTCCTCGCCGAGGACGAGAAGATCGGCGGACCCGTGCACGGCGTCGTCTTCAAGGGGCGCCGCTATGACACCGGTGACCGGGGCGATTACCTCCGTGCCATTGTCAGACTCGCGTGCGAACGTGAAGACCTGGGCCCGGACTTCCGGACCTGGCTCCGCAGTTACGTCACCGAGGAGATGTAGCACTTTGAGCAGCACGATCTGGTCGGTGGACGAGCACCTGGAAGACATTCTCGGCGCGGTGCGGCCGCTCGAACCCATCGAGCTGCAACTGCACGACGCCCAGGGCTGCGTCCTCGTCGAGGACGTCATCGTGGAGATCGCCCTGCCGCCCTTCGACAACAGCTCGATGGACGGATACGCGGTCCGTGTGGCCGATGTCGAGGGCGCCGACGAGGAGTTCCCCGCGGTGCTCACCGTCATCGGTGATGTCGCGGCGGGCAGTGACGGGCTGCCCGACGGCCGGAGCGTGGGCCCGGGCGAGGCCGCCCGCATCATGACCGGCGCACCGCTGCCGGCCGGTGCCGAGGCCGTGATTCCGGTCGAGTGGACCGACGGCGGTACGGGCGGCGGCCCCGCCGACGCCATGCGCGCCCACCGCGACGCCCCCGAGGGCGCGGGCGGCGAGGTCCGCGTCCACTGCCCCGTCGAGGCCCGCGCCCATGTCAGGGCCCGCGGCAGCGACGTCAAGCCGGGCGATCTGGCCCTGCGCGCCGGATCGGTGATCGGCCCGCCGCAGATCGGGCTGCTCGCCGCGATCGGCCGCCCGACGGTGAAGGTACGGCCCCGGCCGCGCGTTGTCGTCATCTCGACCGGCAGCGAACTGGTGCAGCCCGGCGAGGAGCTGACCGGCGGCCGGATCTACGACTCGAACAGCTTCGCGCTCACGGCCGCCGCCCGGGACGCCGGCGCGATCGCCTACCGGGTCGGCGCCGTCACCGACGACGCCGACACGCTCCGCGCCACGATCGAGGACCAGCTGATCCGCGCCGACATCGTCGTCACCACCGGAGGCGTCAGCGTCGGCGCGTACGACGTCGTCAAGGAAGCCCTGTCGCCGGTGGGCGACGAGGACGAGCCCGGCAGCGGCATCGACTTCCGCAAGCTCGCCATGCAGCCCGGCAAGCCGCAGGGCTTCGGTTCGATCGGCCCCGAACACACGCCGCTGCTGGCGCTCCCGGGCAACCCCGTCTCGTCGTACGTCTCCTTCGAGCTGTTCGTACGCCCCGCGATCCGTGCCCTGATGGGACTTCAGGACGTGAACCGCCCCACCGTCCGGGCCAAGCTGAACACCGACAAGGCACTCACCTCGCCGTCGGGCAGGCGCCAGTTCCTGCGCGGTACGTACGACGCGGAAGCCGGCACCGTCACCCCCGTCGGCGGCTCCGGATCTCATCTGATCGCTGCTCTCGCCCAGGCGGATGCGCTGATCGTGCTGCCCGAGGACGTCATCTCCGCCGAGCCCGGCGCGGACACCGAGGTGATCCTGCTCGGCTGATCCCCGGGCGGTGGCGGTACGGTATCTGCCGCTGTGCCTTCCCGGGGACACCCCCGGGCCCCCGGCCCGCACCCCGGTGCGGGCCGAGCGGGCAACCGGCGCCCTACCGCGAGGCGGAGTTAGTTGAGTACGCAGAACAGGCTGACGCACATCGACGAGGCGGGCGCGGCCCGTATGGTCGACGTCTCGGAGAAGGACGTCACCGCGCGGGTGGCCCGCGCGAGCGGCCGGGTCCTCGTCTCGCCGCGCGTCGTCGAGCTGCTCCGCGGCGAAGGAGTCCCCAAGGGCGACGCCCTGGCCACCGCCCGTATCGCCGGGATCATGGGCGCCAAACGCACCCCCGACCTGATCCCGCTCTGCCACCCGCTCGCCGTCTCCGGCGTCGAGGTCGGCCTGAGCGTTGCCGACGACGCGGTGGAGATCACCGCCACGGTGAAGACCACCGACCGCACCGGCGTCGAGATGGAGGCCCTGACCGCCGTCTCGGTCGCCGCGCTCACCGTGATCGACATGATCAAGGCGGTCGACAAGGCGGCAGTCATCACGGACGTACGGGTCGAGTCGAAGTCGGGCGGCAAGTCCGGCGAGTACCGGCGCACCGCATCGGACGGGGCGGACACGTGACCGCGCCCGGCGCGGTGGCCCCCGGCGGGCCGGACGAGAACGCGGCGTCCGGAACCGGGCAGTCCGGTGACGCCCGGCAGGCCGAGCCTCCGCTCGGCGGCGCACTGACCGCCCCGTACGCCGCTCTCGTCGTCACCGCATCGAACCGGGCCTCCGCCGGGGTCTACTCGGACAAGGGCGGCCCCCTGATCTCCGAGGCGCTCACGCAGCTCGGCTTTGCCGTCGACGGCCCCCGGGTCGTGCCTGACGGCGACCCGGTGGAACAGGCGCTGCGCGACGGGGTGGCCGCCGGGTACGACGTCGTCGTCACGACCGGCGGTACGGGCATCTCGCCCACCGACCGCACCCCCGAGGCCACCCGCCGCGTCCTCGACCACGAGATCCCCGGCATCCCCGAGGCGATCCGCGCCGAGGGCCGCGACAAGGTGCCCACCGCCGCGCTCTCCCGCGGCCTCGCGGGCGTCGCCGGCCGCACACTCATCGTGAACCTGCCGGGCTCCACCGGCGGGGTGCGCGACGGCCTGGCCGTCCTCGCACGTCTTCTGGTGCACGCCGTCGACCAGCTTCGCGGCGGCGATCACCCCCGACCCGGGAGCCCGAGCTGAACGTCCCGACCTGGCCGGTGGTCCTCAACGACGGCGAGATCACCCTCCGTCCGGTAAAGATGCGCGACCAGCGCATCTGGCGCGAGGTCAACCGGCGCAACCGTGAATGGCTGCGCCCCTGGGAGGCGACCGTGCCGCCGCCCGCTCCGGGCGGCCCGGTGGCCCAGCGCCCCACCTACCGCCAGATGGTCCGTCATCTGCGCTCCGAGGCCGCCGCGGGCCGGATGCTGCCCTTCGCCATCGAGTACGAGGGCCGTCTGGTCGGTCAGCTGACGGTCGCCGGGATCACCTGGGGCTCGATGTGCTCGGGTCACATCGGCTACTGGGTCGACCAGGACGTGGCGGGCCGCGGCGTGATGCCGACCGCGGTCGCCCTCGCTGTCGACCACTGCTTCGGCAGGGTCGGACTGCACCGCATCGAGGTGTGCATTCGGCCGGAGAACGGGCCCAGCAGAAGGGTCGTCGAGAAACTGGGATTCCGTGAGGAAGGTCTGCGTCCGCGCTATCTCCACATCGACGGGGCCTGGCGGGACCATCTGATCTACGCGCTCACCGCGGAGGAAGTACCCGACGGTCTGCTCCGGCGCTGGCACCAGGCACGACCCGGAACGCCACGGGAAATAAAATAAGTGTTCGATATTGATCGGCGTGGGGCCGCAAACGGACGTGCAAACACCCACTGCCGATCTGAACAATCACAAAAAAAGTCCTTGATATCAGCCGGATCGTGCGACACACCGGGCCAATTGGCGGATGCCCCCGCGCAAACCCCTCTACGGTGTGAGATGTGAGCAGCAGCGGCCTCATCTACGCAGTCATCGTCGGGGCCTGGGCCGCCTACTTGGTGCCGATGTGGCTCCGCAGGCAGGACGAGCTCAATGAAGCCCGTCCGACGGAACGCTTCAGCACGGCCATCCGGCTACTGTCCGGACGGGCGGCCATGGAGCGCCGGTATGCCAAGGAGCTGCGGGAGCGCACCATCGAGGAGGCGGGGCCCGACGCCGACCCGGACGTCGTCACGGACCGAATGGATTCCGTGGACGTCCGGGCCTTCGCCGCGCCTCCGGCGCATACCGAAGCCCGGGTGTACGACCCGGCGCGCACGCCCGAGCGCCCGGACCGGGAACGCCCCGAACCTGGACCCGCGCGGCGCGCGCGCCCGCGCACCGGCGGGACGGACGCCGAGCGTGTCCGGCGTGCCCAGCGACTCCAGGTCCTCGCGCGCCGTCGGCGTACCACCGTCGTCCTCTTCCTCGCCTTCACCCTCGGCGCGGTCGTCGCGGCGGTCGGTGGCCTCGGCTTCCTCTGGGCACCCGCGGTTCCGGCGGTGCTGCTGAGCACGTACATCGTGCATCTGCGCGCCCAGG
The DNA here is from genome assembly GCF_044741025.1 of Streptomyces sp. NPDC088246. Lineage (NCBI taxonomy): Bacteria > Bacillati > Actinomycetota > Actinomycetes > Kitasatosporales > Streptomycetaceae > Streptomyces > Streptomyces sp. NPDC088246. Next base: position 6,072 of record NZ_JBIURV010000046.1, on the reverse strand, counting down.
AGCGACGCCGGTTCGCCTTCACCATGGACCGGCGCCGGGCCGAAGTGGCGGCGCAGCATCTGCGCGAGAGCCGTCCCCGCAGGCACCAGCCGGCCGCGGCGGCCCCCGCCGAGGCCGACGAGGAGCCCGAAGCGCGCCGCCCCGAGCCCGAGCCCGCACCGGCGGTCTCCCCGCAGGAGGCCGGCCGCCGCGCCCTGGTCGAGCAGACGGACCATGCGGAATGGGTCGACCAGCAGCGCGAACGCGGCCGGGTCCAGGGCGATAGCTGGGAGCCGGTCCCGGTCCCCCTGCCGACGTACGTCACCGCGCCGGTCGCCCCGCGCGCCACGGGCGGCGTCGAGGTCGGCAACCCGGAGACCTGGAGCGCGGCCCGCTCCAGCACCGCCGAGCCCACCCAGACGGGTACCTCGCACCCCGTGGCACCCTCCGTCGACCCGGCGCCGCGCCAGCGCACCAACCAGTCCCGCCGCACCCGCGACCGCGGCCGGACCCCGCTCTTCGACCAGTACGAGGACGGGGAACGCCCCCGTGCCGCCAACGAGTGAGCCCCTTCGGGCCCCGCTGCGACACCGACTCGGCTGACCAGCACGGACCGGATTTCCGAGCACCCCCGTGGGGGTGCTAAAGTTTCACTCGTTGCAAGGGCCTGTGGCGCAGTCTGGTAGCGCACCTCGTTCGCATCGAGGGGGTCTGGGGTTCAAATCCCCACAGGTCCACCGCACACACAAGATCCCGGTTCGACGATTTCGTCGGACCGGGATCTTGTCGTTTCAGGCGTGGTTGGTACGCAAGTCTGCTCACCCACTCACTGGGGCGATGCTCGTGGAGCCGGCTTCTTCGTCCCGCTTGCGGGCCCCGGGTGACGGTGCTGCGGGAACTCCGCGCGGTCGATCCACCCGAGGGCGTGATCCCGCTGGCCGACACCCGGCTCGTCGACCTGGCTGCTGCCATGGCACGGGGCGTCGGTGTCTCTCCGCGACTGGAGCTCTACCCGCTGGGCCTGGATCTGGTCCAGGCGCTGCGCATCTCGCAGGCCGCCGCAGGGGTGCGGCCCGACACCGGGATCGGCACCGACGACCTGCCGGCCCGGGTCCGTGCCCGTTTCCCCGCGCTGGCGGTGCTCGCCGACACCACGTACGTGGAGTTGGAAGAGGCCCTGGACCGGGCCGGCTTCCCGCTCGCCTACGACCAGCAGCGCAAGCGTTTCCTGCCGCGCGCCCGGGAGACCGTCACCTGGCACACCGAGCAGACGGTCTCCGCGCTGGCCAGTACTCGGACGCTGATCGAGGACGCGCAGAGCGAACTGGCGCTCGGCCGCGATCCTCAACGGGTCCGGGCTGCCCGCCTCCAGGCGGCACGCCGACGGGGCGGATTCGTCGCTCTCACGGTCAAGGGGCCCGAACTCCCCGGTGTGGCAGAACGCTTGGCGGAGCGCTTAGATGTGACGCCGCTCGCCCTGGACGAGCTCCTCCTCACGATGCTGCGGGAGCTGACTCAGGAGCAGCGGGCGCCCTGGCAGGCGCTACTGAAGGCGGATGCCGCGCTCGCCGCCTCGGGAACCATCGGCGCGGGCCTCGCCTCCTACACGCGGCTGGCGTTGAAGCGGGTCGTGGCCCGTGTCGCGGAGCTGGCGGCGGCTTCGGGCCCGCGCACCGTGCTGCTCGCTCACCGGGCCGGGCTGGTCGCCCGCTACTGGGAGGTGGGGGGACGGGAGTTGCTGGTCGCGTTGCAGAACGCCGCAGGGCGCCCAGCCGCTCCCCCGCACGGCCTGTGGCTCCTCGTCCCCATGGGGGACCCCGAGGCCTCGCCCGCCCTGGACGGCCGGACGGTGGACGTGGTGGACCGGGAGGCCCAGCGGGTGGTGCTTGACGGGTTGTTTCTGAAGGAGCTGAAGTCGGGGACGTGGGAGAAGACGGACTGACAGGGTTTCCTGGTCTGGCAGCCCCGTGCCGGATGTGAAGCGCCCCGGGTTCGGCAGAGACCTTACAGGTCGTGTTTGGACCTGGGGTTTCGCGGTGGCGAGATAGTAGTTGGTCTCGTATTCGGAGGATGGGATGCGCCCTTCACAACTCCTCTTGGGTCTCCTCGATTTACTTCAGATGCCAATTTCGGAAACGGTTGATGAGGCTCAGTGTAATCATGTCGCAAGCCGGCGGACGACGATCCAGTACTCGTCGTCCTCCTCGGAAACCGCAAACAGGTATTTTCCGTCTGCTGACAAGCTCAGGAACTCCGGTGAACCAGTTGCTGCGGCGATGCGGGAGGGGAGGTTTACTCCGTTGGTGTCTCTCACCCGAACCCAGCCGATAGAGGCGCCCCCGCCTCCAGGTGGCAGGATAATGAATTCACCGGATCCTGAAGGATCGAGTCGATCGGAAGTCTGAATTTGCCATTGGTGGTCGACCTCACCGAGGACGGAGGGTCGCGCCTGTGCAATGGTATTTGTCGGCTCTACATCTACTCCTGCCACGAAACGAATGGCTGTTACGGGAGAGGGTGCCGAAGCGGGCACTTCTCCCTCGATTACTGTCAAACTGCAAGCGTGCAGGATGTGTAGCCAATCCGGGGCCGTATCTTTGGGCATCCCCGAGCCTTCTTCCTGAAATGATAGATGTGCTCAGTTTCCTTCGTAAAAGAAGTGGTGATCCCCTCCGGGCTTATTTATTTTTCCGTACCGCTCCATATCTTCAGGATACCCGAAACTTCCATCGGAACGCTGGACCCTGCTGTTGTCCCAGCCGAAGTTCACCAAGCTGCGAGTGTCGTCGATCTTAGGCTTCCCAGCATGAAGATGCGTACCCGCCGGATCAAAAAGATGTTCCACGACGACGCGAGATCCCTGAGGTGTTTCAAATTGCCGAAAATGTCCCCAGTGGCTCTCGTCCTTCGAGTACGTGTACCCGGGAGCGTGTTTCAGGTTCTTGTCCCCGGTCACTGTCCACTCGGCAATCGGCGTCTCGCCGTAGGGCACGCCCGCGGCTTCGAATGCAGCTTTTTCTGCGTCCTCCCTCTTCTTGAACGGGTTGCTCCGCTCTCCCTTCGGCGGGCAAGGCGACAGTCCTAGGGGGTCCGTCGAAGTACGCGGATCAGAGACATACGTGGTCGGATTGGGAGCGGGTGCGAGCCCCAGTGGGTCGGCGGTGAGGAACCGCGCTGTTGTGGGGTCGTAATGCCGGAAGTAGTTGTAGTGCAGGCCTGTTTCGGGGTCGAAATACTGACCGGGGAAGCGGAGCGGTGTATAGGTGGTGCTGGAAGTGGCCCAGGTGGTGGTGCCCCACAGGGTGCTGCGGGTGTGCCAGGCCAGGGTTCCCGATTCGTCGACGAGTTGGGTAGGAGTACCGATGAGATCAGTGATGACGGCAAAGAAGCGTTCGTCGAACGCTTCACTATCGGTCGAAAGAATCCGTTCCGTCTGTGTCAGAGGCCGGAAGCCGTCGTGATCCCAGGTGAGGGCGACTTTGTGGGGCAGCGACTCAGCGCTGGTGATCTGTTCGCACAGGGTGGTCCCGTCCCAGGTGAACGAGGTTTCCTCCACCACTTCCCCACCCTCGGCCGACACCCGCTGTTTGGCGACGCGGCGGCCGAGTGGGTCGTACACGTAGCGCCAGCAGGTGCCGTCAGGAGTGATGACTGACGTGAGCCGGTCTTCGGAGTTCCAGGTGTATCGCCAGGTTTCCGGTGCCTGTGACAGGCGGGTCTTCTGACGCAGGGCGACGCGGCCCTGAGCGTCGTGTTCGTAGCGCACGCGACCGGCACGAGTGATGCGGGTGCCGGTGTAGGTGCGTTGCCCTGTGGCTTCGTGGCCGGGGTGACTGGTGGGCCAGTCCGCTTGGGTCTGGTTGCCCGCTTCGTCGTAGGCGTAGGTTTCGGTCCAGCCCGCACCGCTGACCCGGGTGACCCGCCCTGCGGAGTCCAGGCTGAACCGGCGGTTGCCGGATAGGGCGTCCTGGATCCCGACGAGGCTGCCATCCGCCCGGTAGGTGTAAGCACGGTGCTGGAGGCCTTGGCCTCGTACGGATACGTGTTCATCCACGAGGCGGCCCACGATGTTGTACTCGTGCCGGACGCTGATTGCCTCATTGATGTGCCGGGCGGTCTCCTGCCCGGCTGAGTCATGGGTGAAGGCCAGGGTCCGGCCCGAGCTGGTGAGTGTGCTGCGGCGCCCGGCGGCGTCATAGGTCCAGGTACTTCTTGTGCCCGTGGGGGTTGTGCGGGAGATGCGTCGGCCCAGAACGTCATGGTCGTAAGTGAGTGTGCGTCCGTTCACGCTCTCGGATCGCAGAAGACCCCGCCGGTCGCGCATGCGGGTAAGCGCGACATCAGGGCCGACCGCTTGTGCGAGCTGGTCGAAAATGTCGTATTCGAAAGTGGTTACTGCGCCATCCGCGCTTTTTCGTAGCAGCTGCCCGAGTTCATTGTGCTCGTAATGGACTGTTTGACCGAGGCCATTGGTACGTGCTGTCAGTCGCCCCGCCGCGTCATGGTCGTAGACGAGTGTGCGCCCATCAAAGTCGGTCTCCGTAGTCAGGCGACCGTTGTGATCATACGTGTAGTCCCAGGTCAAGCCCTTGGGGTTTGTTACCCGAGTTAGGCGCAAGTTGGTGTCATGACTGAACTCGTAACGCGCTCCGTCCGGGCCGGTGCGCGCCACAAGCAAGTCGAAATCCGTGTACTCGAAATGACTGACGAGCCCCAAGGCGTTGGTATGTGAGAGGCAGTTTCCTTCGCCGTCGTAGGTCCAGTTCTCCGTGCTGCCATCCGGATCGGTACGCCGGGCCGTCAGGCCCTCGATGGTCCATTGGTAACGGGTGATCGCTCCTAGCGCATCGGTGACCACGGCAGGGCGACCGAACGCATCACGCCTGCAACCAGCAGTCGCCCCAAGCGGGTTGGTGATCTCGACAGGCAGTCCTGCCCTGTCGTTGCGCAGGTGTGTGGTGTGACCAAGAGCATCGATCACCGAGGTGAGATGGCCGTCCTCGTCGTACAGGAACCGGGTGGTCGCGTGTGATCCATCGATGACCGAGGTGCGATTGCCGTGCTCGTCGTAGGTCTGGCGTACGACCGTTCCGTCCGTACCCGTAACCTTCACAGGCAGGCCGAGATCGTTGTATTCGGCGGTGGACCGCCTGCCGTCCGGGCGGACAGCAACGATCAACCGGCCGGCTTCGTCGTACGTGTACCGGCTGGTGTGCCCCAGCGGATCCGTTTGTGACAGTAGTCGGTTGTAGCGGTCGTACTCGAAGTGGGTGGTCTGACCAAGAGCATCGGTCTCGGCGACGACCTGGCAAATGTCGTTGATCAGGAACCGACTGGTGTGGCCGAGTGGGTTGGTGAGCGTAGTGATGCACAGGCCTGCGCGCGGGTCGATGCCGTTGTAGGTGAACGTCGAGTTCAGATGACCGTTGGTCCCGGACTGGGAGATGCAGCGGTCATCATTGTCATAGACGTAGTCGAAATGGCTGCCGTTGGTGTCGGTCCAGGAAGTGATTCGGCCGTGTGCGTCGCAGCCGAACCGGAGCGGGCGCCCGGAGGAGTTGGTGACTTCGGTGAGGTGGCCGCCGGTGTAGCCGTAGCGGAGGATCTCCTGGTCGGTGCCGTCCGGTGCGGCGCCCGCCAGGTGCAGGGCGGTAACCCTTCCGCCGTTCGTGGTGAGCTTCAGGTGGTAGCCGCCGTGGTGCACGATCGACGTCGGGGCACCGGTCTCGTCGTACTCGAAGGTGATCCAGCGGCCGTTGCGGTCGTCGATCTGAGCCAGGAGCGCCAGCTCCCCCTTGGGGTGGTCGACGAAGTGCCGGACCCGGCCGGTTTCCGGGTCGGTGACGGTGTAGCCGTCGTCCACCCGGTCCAGGGGCCAGCGCCGACCATGCGTCGGCATGACGGGAACGCCGGGCGCGGGATGCGGATAGGCGAGCAGGCTGCCTTCGTCGCAGCTGAACACCACGCCTTCCGCGTCAATCTCGAGGCGCTGGTCGATCGTGCTTGACCAGCCGGATCCGAACCAGCGGCCGGCTCGGTAGGAGGAGTCGAAGACGCGCTCGAAGACAAGGGGCAGCGACCCGGGAAGCGCGA
>NZ_JBIURV010000045.1:0-48736 GCF_044741025.1 Streptomyces sp. NPDC088246 | reverse complement strand
CCGGTATTAGACCCCGTTTCCAGGGCTTGTCCCAGAGTGAAGGGCAGATTGCCCACGTGTTACTCACCCGTTCGCCACTAATCCACCCCGAAGGGCTTCATCGTTCGACTTGCATGTGTTAAGCACGCCGCCAGCGTTCGTCCTGAGCCAGGATCAAACTCTCCGTGAATGTTTTCCCGTAATCGGGACACACATCACGAGAGCGGAACGATCAGCCGGAATAAGACCGATCGTTCACAGCGTCCTCGCTGTGTAAATTGCCTACCGGAACCGTGAGGCCCGGCAGGACTTTCAAAGGAACCACCAACCTGCCGAAGCAGGCCGGGGTATCAACATATCTGGCGTTGACTTTTGGCACGCTGTTGAGTTCTCAAGGAACGGACGCTTCCTTTGTACTCACCCTCTCGGGCTTTCCTCCGGGCTTTCCCTTCGGTCTTGCGTTTCCGACTCTATCAGACTCTTTCGTGTCCGATTCCCGGTCGAAGCGGCCCCCTGCAGAGCAGGAGAATTTTTACTGCGCTTTCCAGTTCTTCGCTTTCGCGTTTCCCTTTCCGGCGAGTCCGACTCTATCAGGCCTTTTCATTTCCCTTAACCAACCTCCTGCAGACATGCAGGTGCCGATCCGGGTTAGAGTCAGGGCTTAAAAGTCGCCGCCAACCCCCGACTTGAAGTCGCGCTGGGGCCAGGCAGGAGCACGACAGTACAGGGCGCCGGGAGTTGAGGCAAATCGTTTCCGGTGCCCCTCTAGGGCCGCGAACCGTCAGGACTCAGGCGGAACCGGAACTTCCTATGACTTACTCTGCTGAACAGTACGCCGTCGCCCACAAGCTGTGCCGGCGCCATTCAAGCTCCACCCCTGGGAGGTTCCCCATGACCACTGTGACGTCCCCTCTTGCCGGACGTGCCATCGGGCTCGCTGCGGTACCGGACCCGGTCTTCTCCGGCGCGATGGTGGGTCCTGGAACCGCCATTGATCCCGTGCGCGAGCCGTCCGAGGCCGTATCGCCGGTCGACGGCATCGTTGTCTCCCTGCACCCGCACGCGTTCGTCGTCGTGGACGAGCACGGGCGCGGCGTTCTCGTACACCTCGGTATCGACACCGTTCAGCTCAATGGTGAGGGTTTCGAGCTGCTCGTGAACAAGGGGGACACGGTCACGCGCGGTCAGGGGATCGTGCGTTGGGATCCTGCGGGCGTCGAGGCGGCCGGCAAGTCCCCCGTGTGCCCGATCGTCGCGCTGGAGGCCACCGCTGATTCCCTCTCCGACGTCCGCGAGGACGGGGACGTGAAGATCGGCGACACGTTGTTCGGTTGGCAGTAACGGACTCGGCGCAGTGATAGCCGACTGGATATCCACCGCGGAGGCACGGGCCGCCGCACAACCGGGGACGGGTGAAATGGAGACAACGCTGCGAGGCGTCGGTGTGAGCCACGGAGTGGCGATCGGCGAGGTGCGCCATATGGGCACGACGGTACTCGAACCGCCGGCCAAGCAGATCCCGGCCGAGGAGGCGGAGCGCGAACAGGGGCGCGCTCGCCAGGCTGTGGAGGCTGTGGCGGCCGACCTGATTGCGCGCGGCAATCTGGCCGGTGGCGAGGCTCAGCATGTGCTCGAGGCCCAGGCCATGATGGCTCAGGACCCCGAGCTGATGGCTGATGTGGATCGGCGCATTGCCGTCGGCAGCACTGCCGAGCGCGCCGTCTACGACGCGTTCGCCGCCTACCGGGCTCTGCTCGCCAACGCCGGGGAGTACCTTGCGGGTCGGGTTGCCGACCTCGACGACGTGCGCAACCGGATCGTGGCTCGCCTGCTCGGTGTGCCGATGCCAGGCGTGCCGGACAGCGACGAACCCTACGTGCTGATCGCACGGGATCTCGCGCCCGCCGACACGGCGCTGCTCGACCCGGCTCTGGTGCTCGGCTTTGTGACCGAGGAGGGCGGGCCGACCAGTCACAGCGCGATTCTGGCGCGGGCGCTCGGTGTGCCTGCCGTGGTGGCGCTCCCCGGTGCCGGTGAGCTGGCCGAGGGCACGGTCGTCGCGGTGGACGGCAGCACCGGTGAGATCTTCGTCCAACCCAGCGCCGAGAAGCGTGCGGAGATGGAGAGCGCCGCTGCGGCGCGCAAGGCCGCACTGTCCGCTTCGACCGGTCCTGGCGCCACCTCCGACGGCCACAAGGTCCCGCTGCTCGCCAATGTCGGTGGGCCGGGCGATGTGCCGGCGGCGGTCGAGGCCGGTGCCGAGGGCGTGGGTCTGTTCCGTACCGAGTTCCTGTTCCTGGACGACAGCAAGCAGGCACCGTCCGAGGAGAAGCAGATTGCGGCGTACCGGGCAGTGCTCGAGGCGTTCCCCGAGGGGCGTGTCGTGGTGCGGGTACTGGATGCCGGCGCCGACAAACCGCTGGACTTCCTGACGCCGGCGGACGAGCCGAACCCGGCGCTGGGTGTGCGCGGGCTGCGGACTCTGCTGGACCACCCCGAGGTACTGCGAACCCAGCTGACCGCGCTGGCGAAGGCGGCCGAGGGTCTGCCTGTCCACCTTGAGGTCATGGCTCCGATGGTGGCGGACCGTAAGGATGCGAAGGCCTTCGCCGATGCCTGCCGTGAGGCCGGGCTGCGGGCGAAGTTCGGCGCGATGGTGGAGATTCCGTCCGCGGCGCTGCGGGCGCGCTCGATCCTGCAGGAGGTGGAGTTCCTCTCGCTGGGCACCAATGACCTCGCGCAGTACACCTTTGCCGCCGACCGTCAGGTGGGTGCGGTGTCCCGGCTGCAGGATCCGTGGCAGCCGGCGCTGCTCGACCTCGTGGCCCTTTCGGCGGAGGCGGCCGGGGCGGAGGGCAAGAGCTGTGGTGTCTGTGGTGAAGCCGCCTCCGATCCGCTGCTCGCCTGTGTCCTGACGGGGCTGGGTGTGACGTCGTTGTCGATGGGGGCCGCGTCCATTCCTTATGTCCGTGCCACGCTGGCGAAGTACACGCTTGCGCAGTGCGAGCGTGCCGCTTCCGCCGCGCGCGCGGCGGACTCCGCCGAAGAAGCACGGGTGGCGGCTCAGGCGGTGTTGTCGGGCGAGTAGCCCTGCGGCGTCCGTGGTGAAGGGGCTCCCTGCTGATGGTGGCGGGGAGCCCCTTCGGCTTGTCAGTGGTGTGATTCCGGTTCGTCCGCGCCCAGGTCGAAGCCCGCGCAGTACTCCACATGTGACTCCGGGGCGACCGGTTCGCCGGTGTCCGCGTCGGTGCAGTAGGCGCTGAAGACCTCACCGGCGGTGAGCGGGACCAGGCTGCCGCGGGCCAGCCGCCAGCCGTGGACCCGGTCCTGGGTGCCGGGGTTGCTCGTGCGGAGTACGACTCCCCCGGGCTTTTCGAGGGCGATTCCGACGGCGAGCACCGTGACGAACTCGGCTCCTTCCGCTGTTTCGAGGCGGGCGGGTCCCGCGGTGTCTCGCTCGGTGTGCAGGACGGCGAGCAGATGCTCGTTCTCGGTGGGGGCGCTGCAGACGAGGTGGTGGGTGCCCGGGCCTGCCGCCTCCAGCATGCGCAGCAGCAGGTGGGAGGCACGATCGAAGGCGGCGCGCCCGATGTCCTGGCCGCAGTCCGCGCAGTCTCCGAGGCCGGCCAGAGTCATCGTGCCGTACTCCCAGGTGGCCTGGCGGACGGCTCGGCTGACCAGGAGCGGGATCAGGGTGTCGATGGGCTGCCCGGCGTACGCGACGGTGGCCCCGACTGAGGCGATCTCGGCGGTGAAGCGGCTGCGGCTGGCGGGAGCGTCGGGAGCGATTCCCGACTCGGTGCAGAACTCCGCGTACTCCTCCGGGTCGAAGAGAGCGACCGTGGCGTGCATGCCCTGTGCGGCGAGGGCTTTGAGCAGGCCCTCGACCTGCTGCAGATAGACGGTGTGGTCGTCGAACGTGAAGGTGCGGTAGCGCTGCATCGCCGCGAAGTCCTGCTCGTCGGCCAGGAGGCCGATGGTGCTGGGTGCTTCGCGGCGCAGCGTACGTCGCATGGATGTGCCGGAGCGGCTGTACCCGGCGGTCGCGCTGTGCTTGGCGTGCTTGGTGTTCCTGGTGTGCGCCATGACTCCCCCAGTGCGCTGTCGATCATTGCTCACTCAGAGTAATCAGGGGCACTGACAATGCGGACGGTCAGGCACGCTTGCGGGCGAGGTCCTCGTAGAAGCGGAGGAGTTCGAGGTTGTCGACCGAGCCGGGATTGACCGCCTTGGCCAGGGCCGTGCCTTGCAGAAGGCGTTTGACCGGAACCTCGATGCGCTTGCCGGTGAGGGTGTGCGGAATGCCTGGGACCTCGATGACCTCGTCCGGGACATGGCGCGGGGACAGGTTCTCGCGGATGGTCTGCTTGATGCTGTTGCGCAGGTCGTCGTCGAGCGCGGCCCCGTCGGCGAGGTGGACGAAGAGCGGCATCCAGTAGCCGCCGTCGGGCTCCTCGATGCCGATGACGAGGGATTCGCGGATCTCGGGGAGCCGTTCGACGGCTTCGTAGATGTCGGCGGAGCCCATGCGTACACCCTGGCGGTTGAGGGTGGAATCGGAGCGGCCGTGGATGATGACCGAGCCGCGTTCGGTGATCGTGATCCAGTCGCCGTGGCGCCACACACCGGGGTACATGTCGAAGTAGCTGTCGTGGTAGCGGCTGCCGTCGGGGTCGTTCCAGAAGCGGATCGGCATGGAGGGCAGGGGTGCGGTGACGACGAGTTCGCCGACTTCGCCGATGTGCGGCTTGCCTGCGGGGTCCCAGGACTGGAGGTCTGTGCCGAGGCACGGGGCCTGGAGTTCGCCGATGTGTACGGGGAGGGTGGGGACCGCGCCGGCGAAGCAGCTGCAGACGTCCGTGCCGCCGCTGACGGAGGCGGTCCAGAGATCGTCGGCGACTTCGTCGTGGAGCCAGCGGAAACCGTCGGGCGGGAGCGGGGAGCCGGTGGTGGCGACGCACTGGATACGGGAGAGGTCGAAGTCGCGGCCCGGGTGGATGCCGGCCTTGCGGCAGGCCATGACATAGGCGGCGGAGGTACCGAAGAGGGTCGCTCCGGTCTGTTCGGCGACGCGCCACTGGGCGCTGACGTCCGGATAGCCCGGGCTTCCGTCGTACAGCACGAGCGTGGTCCCGGTGAGCAGGCCGGAGACGAGGAAGTTCCACATCATCCAGCCGGTGGAGGTGTACCAGAAGAACCGGTCGTCGGGGCCGAGGTCGCAGTGCAGGCCGATCTGCTTGAAGTGTTCCAGCAGGATGCCCCCCTGGGACTGGACGATCGCCTTGGGGAGTCCGGTCGTACCGGAGGAGTAGAGCACCCACAGCGGATGGTCGAAGGGGACCTGCTCGAAGACGGGCTCGGTGTCCGCGGATGTGAGGGCGGACCATTCGAGAGCGCCTTCCGGGGCCTCGGTACCCAGCAGCGGGATGTGGACGACGGCGCGCAGAGTGGGAAGTTCGCGGCGAAGCTCCGCGACCGTGTCGGCGCGGTCGTGTTCCTTGCCGCCGTAGCGGTAGCCGTCGACGGCGAAGAGCACGACGGGTTCGACCTGCTGGAAGCGGTCGAGGACGCTGCGGGCGCCGAAGTCGGGGGCGCAGGAGGTCCATACGCCGCCGACGGCCGCGGTGGCGAGGAAGGCGACGACGGCCTGGGGGACGTTGGGGAGGTAGGCGCTGACACGGTCGCCCGGTTCGACGCCGAGGGCACGGAGCTCGGCGGCGAGCGATCCGACCCGGCCGCGGAGTTCGGACCACGAGATGGGGACCTGGGTGTGGGTCTCGTCGACGTGGAGCAGGGCGGGGGCGTCTGCGCGCAGGGGGTCCTCCGCAGCGCGCAGGGCGTGTTCGGCGTAGTTGAGGGTGGCGCCGGGGAACCACTGCGCGCCGGGCATGGTGCGGTCGCCGATGACGGACTCGTACGGGGCGGAGAACCGTACGTCGAACCAGTCGGCGACGGCCTGCCAGAACGTGTCGAGTTCATCGACCGACCAGCGGTGCAGGGCCGGATAGCCGCCGTCGGCCGGTGCTCCGTACCGCTCGGCCGCCCAGCTCTGGAAGCGGGTGACGGCCGCGGCCGCGATGCGGTCGGGGCCGGGCTGCCAGAGGGGGGCTTCGTTGGCTGCTGCGGTCATGGGGCGGCTCCCTGGCTTTACGGGTACGCGGGATGGGCGTGGGTCGCGCGCACACGTGCTGGGGTGTGCGCGTGAGGCGGCTTTTACGGACGATGCCATGTGATCGTCTTTCGCACCAGGGTTCGCCACCCATGGTCGCCTGTCCGGCTATGTGGTCCGGCCACGGGTGAACGGAAGTTGAACGGAGCCCGCTCCTGCCCTGTCGGGTGGCAGGGTGAATTGCATGAACGGTCGTGACCTGGTGCGCTCGGTGAAGATGGTCGGTTCGGTGCAGGGGCTGCGCGCGGTGCGCTCCTCCTTGCGGCGTCGGAATGCGGATGCGCGGGCGCTGCCGCGGCGCGGTGCGGAGCGGGCGAGAGTGCCGGGACTTGTGGTGGGGGCGGATCCGGGTCCGGGCGGGGGTGTGGTGCGGTTCGCGCGTTCGGAGTTGCGGGTCCGGGTGGCGGTGGGCGGTGCGGTGTTCTGGGGCTGGGACGGCGCGGAGCCGTTGCCGTCGTACGCACTGGCCGGTACAGCGCCCGAGGCGGATCCACGGGCCGGGCTGGAACCGGACAAGGACGGCGGCTGGCAGGTGGTCTCGGAGCGGCTGACCGTTGCGGTGTCACGGCACGGGGCCGTGGAACTGCGTACTCCTGGCGGGGTGGTGCTCCGGCGCGAGTTGCCGCCGCGCTGGTGGGAGCCGGTGGCGGGTGGTGCGGCTCGGTGGGTGCAGCGTTCCGAGGTGCCTGCGGACGCCCGGTTCTTCGGGCTCGGCGGACGGGCGTCGGGGCCGCGACTGCGGGACGGTGTGTACGAGCTGTGGAACACCGATCCGGGCGGGCACTTCGGGCCGGATGACGATCCGCTGTATCTGACGATGCCGGTGCAGATGGTGGTCTCCGATGCGGGGACGCATCTGGTGTTCCACGACAACACCTGGTCGGGGCGGGTGGCGTTGCGCGAGGGCGAGGAGGGTGCGGGGTCCGGCCATGACCGTCCGGGGATGTGTGAGGTGCGGATGGACGGGGGGCCGCTGCGCTGCTGGGTGACGGCCGGTACGCCGGCCCGGGTGCTGCAGGGCTGGACGGCGCTCACGGGTGCGCCGGCGCTGCCGCCGTCCTGGGCGTTGGGTCCGCAGCATGCCCGTTGGGGGTTCGGGAGCGAGCGGGAGGTGCGGCGGATCGTTGCCGGGTACCGGGAGCGGGGGCTTCCCCTCTCGGTACTGCATCTGGATATCGACCACTACGACGGGCATCGGGTGTTCACCGTCGACCGTGAGCGTTTCCCCGATCTGCCGGGGCTGGCGAAGGAGTTGCGGGAGGACGGGGTGCGGCTGGTGTCGATCGTCGATCCCGCGGTGAAGGCGGAGCCGGGGGATGCGGTGTTCGACTCGGGTAGGGCGGTCGGGAGCAGCGGGGCGTTCGTCCGGGATGCGCGGGGGCGGGCGGTGCGCGGGGATGTGTGGCCGGGTGAGTGCGTGTATCCGGACTTCACCGATCCACAGGTGCGGGAGTGGTGGGGCGGTCTGTACGAGGAGCGGCTCGCGCAGGGGTTCTCCGGTGTGTGGCACGACATGAACGAGCCGGTGTCGTTCGCGGCGTTCGGGGATCCGACGCTGCCGCGGTCGGCGCGGCACTCTCTGGAGGGTCGCGGGGGTGATCACCGCGAGGCCCACAATGTGTACGGGCTCGCAATGGCGCGTGCCGGGTACGAAGGGCTTCGCCGGCTGCGGCCGGAGACGCGCCCTTTTCTGTTCTCGCGTTCCGGTTGGGCGGGGATGCAGCGTTACGGGGGCACCTGGTCCGGTGATGTGGAGACCGGCTGGCCGGGACTGCGGGCCTCGCTGGCGCTGGTGCTGGGGCTGGGGCTGTGCGGGGTTCCGTATTCGGGGCCGGATGTGGGCGGGTTCGACGGCTCGCCGTCGCCGGAGTTGTATCTGCGGTGGTTCCAGCTGGGTGCGTATATGCCGTTGTTCCGTACCCATGCGGCGATCGGCGCGGGACGGCGGGAGCCGTGGGAGTTCGGACCGCAGGTGCTCGAGCATGCGCGGGCCGCGCTGGAGGAGCGGGAGCGGCTTCACCCGTACTTCGTGACGCTGGCGCAGCTGGCCCGGCTGACCGGCGCGCCGTATGTGCGACCGGTCTGGTGGGGTGCACCCGGGGAGCGGGCATTGCGGGAGTGCGAGGACGCGTTCTTGCTGGGTGACGCCTTGCTGGTGGCGCCGGTGCTGGAGCGTGGCGCCGATCGCCGGGCCGTGCGGTTGCCGCGGGGGCGTTGGTACGACACGGCAACGGGTGAGGTGTACGAGGGGCCGGGGCAGGTGTTGCTCGATGCGCCGTTGTCGCGGGTGCCGGTGTTGGCGCGGGCGGGTTCGGTGCTGCCGGTGCGAGGTGCGGACGGGGCTGTGGAACTGGAGGTGTGGGCTCCGGCCGCGGGGCGCAGTGGGGGCGGTCTGGTGGTCCGGGATGTGGGTGACGGCTGGGAGCGGGCGGAGGTCGAGCGGTATACGTCGCGGCTGGTGGACGGGGAGGTTCGGGTGGAGCGGGAGGGCGGGGAGGGGCCGTTGAACCACCCGGTGCGTGTGCGGGGGTTGTAGGCCGGGTCACGGTGTGCGGAGGGGCCGTCGGGCAGGTGAGTGGTAGCCGCCTTCGAACCACGTGCGGGCGGCCCGGGTGTGCAGGGGGAAGGCGAGCTCTGTGGGTGTGCGGAGCAGCTGGAAGCCGGAGGTCTCGTCGGTCGGGCCGGAGGGCGGGAGGCCGGTCGCGGGGCGTTCCGGAAGCAGGCCGAAGAGGAGCAGGTGGCCGTCCGGGGCGCTGAGGGCATCGGCGAGGCGGACGTCCTGTTCGTCGGCCTCGATGCCGGTCTCCTCGCGGAGTTCACGTACGACTGCGTGCTTCCAGTCCTCGTCGTGGTCGATGAAGCCGCCGGGAAGGGCGAGACCGCCGCGGTGGGGCGGGATGGTGCGGGTGATGACGACGAGTCCGGTGCCGTCCCGGTCGGTGACGGGGAGCAGGGCCACGGCGACCGGCAGCGGGTTGCGGTAGGCGGTGTCCCCGCAGACGGTGCAGGTGCGGGGCCAGGCCTTGGGGGACACCGAAACGACGTACGGCGCTCCGCAGGCACCGCAGTGGGAGTCCTTGACCGGCTTGTCGGGGTTGCTCATGGGCGCAGACACGCGCGGACTGTATCCGATCGCCTGCCGGCCTCCCCCACACTGTTGAATTATGTGCTCATGACAGTTCTCGCTTCCGCTTTCCGTATCCTGGCAGCCGCTGCCGCCACCCTGCTCGCCGTCACCGCCGCCGCCCCCGTGGCGCAGGCGAAGCCCGAGCCGAAGGCCCCCGAGGAGTTCGTCGCGCTGCGTTCGGTGGATCCGACGATCATCCAGGAGATGCGCTACCCCACCGCACACAACTTCATGGGCGTTCCGGTGGACGGCTACCGCCAGCCGCTCTGCATCCTGACCCGGCCGGCGGCCCGTGCCCTGCACCACGCACAGACCCGGCTGCTGAAGCAGGGCTACTCGCTGAAGGTGTACGACTGCTACCGGCCGCAGCGGGCGGTCGACCACTTCGTACGGTGGGCGAAGGACCTCGACGACGAGACCATGAAGGGCGAGTTCTACCCCCGGGTCGACAAGACGCGACTGTTCGCCGACGGTTACATCGCGGAGAAGTCCGGGCACAGCCGCGGCAGCACGGTGGACCTGACGCTGGTGAAACTGCCCGCCGCACCGACCGGACCGTACCTGCCGGGCCAGAAGCCGGTGCCCTGTTATGCGCCCGAGGCCGACCGCTTCCCGGACAATTCCGTGGACATGGGCACGGGATTCGACTGCTTCGACACGCTCTCGCACACCGATGACCCGCGCGTCCAGGGAACTCAGCGTGCCAATCGGCAGTTCCTCAAGAAGACACTCAACGACGCCGGGTTTGTGAATCTGGCCGAGGAATGGTGGCACTACACCTTCAAGCCCGAGCTGTTCCCGGACACCTACTTCGACTTCCCGGTGGCCAGGAGGTCCGTCGCGGGACACTGACGGGAGAGCGGAGAAAGGGCGGCCGGGACCACCCCCGTGGGTTCCGGCCGCCCGTTCTTCTTCTCGGACGTGGATCGGCCGTTTCCGGTTGCCGCTCAAGCCATTACGGTGCCCGTATGTCACAACAGACGTTCGATTCATACGAAGAGTTCTGGCCCTACTACGTCGCGATGCACTCCAGGGCCGCCACCCGCTGGGTCCATCTGACGGGCACCCTCACCGGTCTCGCGGTCACCGCGTACGGCCTGGCACGGGGGCGCAAGAGGTACGTGGCCGCCCTGCCGCTGATCGGGTACGGGACCGCCTGGCCCGCGCATTTCCTGATCGAGAAGAACAATCCGGCCACCTTTGGGCATCCCGCCTGGTCACTGCGCGGCGATGTACAGATGATCCGGATGATGCTGGCGGGCCGCGACGGGGAGCTGGCAGAGACCGCCGCCAAGTGGCTCGCCGACAACCGCTGACCGTGGCACACTTCTGACGTCTCGTCAGATCTCGTGCTGGGGAGGGGTTTTGCCACAGACGCGCACACCAGTGGTGGCCGGATGGTTCACCGGGGACAGCACCGACCGCGAATTCCGGCTGCTGGGCACCCGCTGCTCCGCCTGCTCGTCGGTCTTCTTCCCGCGTCAGGACGTCTTCTGCCGCAATCCGCGGTGCGCGGGCGGTGAGCTGGCCGAAGTGCCGCTCTCCCGGCGCGGCACGGTCTGGTCGTACACGGACGGCCGCTACCGGCCGCCTGCCCCCTACCTCTCCGACCCCGACGTGCCCTGGGAGCCGTACACGCTGGTGGCCGTCGAGCTGGCGGCCGAGCGCATGGTGATCCTTGGCCAGGCTGCGCCGGGGGTGGGCGTCGCGGATCTGGCGGTCGGGATGACCGTCGAGGTGGTGCCGGGCGTGCTGAGCGGGGGCGCCGCCGCCGGGACCGATTCGGCCCCGGTGTGGACGACCTGGCACTGGCGGCCGGTACCGTCCGAGGGCACCGGCGGGGCCCGGGGCGGTGCGGCATGACCGAAGAGGTGGCCGTCCTCGGCGCCGGGATGCATCCGTGGGGCAAGTGGGGGCGCAGCTTCGTCGAGTACGGCACGGTGGCGGCCCGGACGGCGCTCGGTGACGCGGGGATCGACTGGCGGGACGTGCAGTCGGTGGTCGGCGCGGACACCGTGCGCGGCGGCTACCCGGGCTATGTGGCCGGTGCGACATTCGCGCAGGCACTCGGCTGGCAGGGGGCGAGGGTCGCCAGCGTGTACGCGGCGTGTGCGTCGGGTGCCCAGGCGATCAACACCGCCAGGGCGCAGATCCTCGCCGGCCTGGCGGAGGTGGTGCTCGTGGTGGGTGCGGACGCCGCGCCCAAGGGGTTCTTCGCCCCGGCGGGCGGCGAGCGGCCGGACGACCCCGACTGGCTGCGCTTCCGGGTGCTCGGCGCGACGAACCCCGCGTACTTCGCGCTGTACGCCCGCCGACGCATGGCCGTACACGGAGACACCCCAAAAGACTTCGCACTGGTCAAGGTGAAGAACGCGGCGGCCGGCGCGCTGAACCCCAACGCCCGCTACCGCGCGCCCGTGACCGCCGAGCAGGTCGCCGCCTCCGCCGTGGTCGCCGATCCGCTGCGGCTGCTGGACATCTGCGCGACGTCCGACGGCGCGGCGGCACTCGTGCTGTCCGGCATGGAGTTCGCCCGGCGTCACGGGGCCGCGGATCCGGTCCGTATCCGCGCCGTCTCCACCGTGACGCCGACCTACCCGAAGGCCGTACTCGACCTTCCGGACATCGCGACCGATTCGGCAGTCGCCATGGAGCCGGCCGCGGAGAGCTTCCGCGCCTCGATCGCCCGGGCGGCGTACGAGGAGGCGGGCGTCGGACCCGAGGATCTGTCCCTGGCCGAGGTGTACGACCTGTCGACCGCTCTTGAGCTGGAGTGGTACGAGGACATCGGACTGTGCAGTGCGGGTGAGGGCGCCAAGCTCGTACGTGAGGGGGCGACGGCGCTCGGTGGCCGTATCCCGGTCAATCCGAGCGGCGGGCTCGCCTCCTTCGGGGAGGCCGTGCCCGCGCAGGCCATCGCCCAGGTCTGCGAGCTGACCTGGCAGCTGCGCGGCGCTGCGGGCCGACGGCAGGTTCCGGGCGCGCGGGTAGGGATCACTGCGAATCAAGGGCTGTTCGGCCATGGTTCCGCAGTCATCGCGGTCCGCTGAGCGCTTCCCGGCCACTTTGCAGTGCGCGACGGTCCGTACCGCACCTGTGGTGAACAGCACTTGGTGTCAACAGCCTTGACGGCCCATCACACAAGGAGAAAAATCCTTGCCCAGTCAGGCAACAACGCGCGGCCCGTACCCCGGTCGGCGGGGGTGCGGGCCGCGTTCCCGGCCCTGTGCCGGCCGATGGGCCTACGTCGTTGCGGGCTCGCGGGGACGCTCAGCGCGGGCCACTGCGTGCTCGACGACCGCCACCAGTACGTCCCGTGCGGAGGAGCGGTCACGTGCGTCGCACATGAGCACCGGCACCTCCGGGTCGAGGTCCAGCGCCGCCTGCACCGTCTCGGTGGGGAACTTGCCGGCTCCCTCGAAACAGTTGACGGCGACGGCGAACGGAATCGCTCGGCGCTCGAAGTAGTCGACCGCCGCGAAGCAGTCCTCCAGCCGCCGGGTGTCCGCGAGCACGACCGCTCCCAGCGCGCCCTGGGCGAGTTCGTCCCACAGGAACCAGAAACGGTCCTGCCCCGGGGTGCCGAAGAGGTACAGCACCAGGTCCTCGCGGAGTGTGATCCGGCCGAAGTCCATGGCCACGGTCGTGGTGGTCTTCGCCTCCACGCCCGCCAGGTCGTCCACCGGGCGGCCCGCCTCGCTGAGTCTCTCCTCCGTACGCAGCGGCCTGATCTCGCTGACCGCGCCGACCAGAGTCGTCTTGCCCACTCCGAAGCCACCCGCCACCAGGATTTTCAGGGTAACGGGCTCAACGGGCCGCCTGTTGCGGCTAGAGCGCCCGAAGGCCATTGATCACCTCGCGAAGAATGTTCACGTCCGGCAGCTCGGCCGGCGGAACGGGACGGGTTACGTGCACCAGCTCGTCCTCGACGAGATCACCGACCAGCACCCGGACCACCCCGACGGGGAGATCCAGGCCGGCCGCGAGCTCGGCGATCGACTGGGGCATGCCACTGCAGAGTTCGACGATCTCCACATGTTCCGGGGAGAGCGTCTGGTCCCGGCCGGGATCGTCGGCCGCAGGTTCCGGGACGACGATCGCGATCAGGTCGAGCCGATGACGGGAGGCGCTGCTGGTACGGCCCCGGGTCATCGCGTACGGACGGACCACAGGGCCCGCTTCGGCGTCGTACCAGCGCGATGCCTGCGGGTCCGTGGGCGTTGCCGGAGATCTGGAGGAGTCAGCACTCATGCCGTCCAGTCACCCCCCGGCGGTCAGACCGGTCGTCCGGGGGGCGTTGGCCAGGTGGGCGCCGACGCGCTTGACCATCAGCGTCATCTCGTACGCCACCTGGCCGACGTCGGAGTCGGCGTCGGCCAGCACGGCGAGAGCGCTGCCGTCACCGGCCGCTGTGACGAAGAGGAACGCCTCGTCGAGTTCGACGACGGTCTGGCGGACCCGGCCCGCGTCGAAGTGGCGTCCCACGCCCTTGGCGAGGCTGTGGAACCCGGAGGCGACGGCCGCCAGATGTTCGCTGTCCTCGCGGGTCAGGTCCTTGGATGTGCCGGTGGCGAGGCCGTCGCTGGAGAGCACCAGCGCCTTGTGGATGCTGGCGACGCGGTCGACGAGTTCGTCGAGCAGCCAGTTGAGCTGGCCTGAGCCCTGGCGTGCGGCGTTGGGTGCTGCGGCGTTCGGTGCGGTCATCGACCGTCCCCTCCCGGAGTGGTTCCTTGTGCTGTTTCACCGGGACCGGTCACGTCCTCGGCGTTCTGCCCACGGCCGCGCTGCCAGCCGCGTTGGAGCGAAGCCATGCGGCTGCGTACCTCGTCCGCATCGCGCTCGAAGTCCTGAGACGGTTCCGTTACGGCCGGCTCCGCATCGCGGCCGCCGGAGACGTCGCGAAGCTGCGGGGCGAGGCTGGCCTGCCGGATGCGCCGGGGCAGACCACCCACGGTCTCCCGGGCCGCGCTCGGCGCTGTCACAGGCGCGGGCTCAGGAGGTGTGGCCGGCCCGGCGGGTTTCCGGAAGCCGGTGGGCTGCCGGGGTCCGGTGGGGTGCCGCGGCTCGGTGGGTCTGCCGGTGTCGACGGCGGAGGGCCACGGGACGACGCCCGACGGCCTGATCCCGGCGTCGGTGGAGGCACTGCCGGTTTCGGCCGGCCCGGGTGAGGAGTCGGGCTCGGCGGTTGTGGGGTGGGTGCGGCCCGCCTCGTCGACCCGGCGTCCGTTGTCGGCGACCAGGGTCGGCGGTTTGCGGCGGGGCAGCGGCACCGGGCCGCCGGGGCGCATCGCCCGTACATCGGCCGCGGACTCCCCTGCCTGGTCGGAAGCCTGCTCGTGCTGTTCGCGGTCGCCCTCGCGCCGGGGGTCGCGGGCACGGAAGATGCCGCCGCGTTCACTCTCGGTGTCGTCGATGTCGCAAGCACCGCCCAGCAGAGGGTCGATCAGCGGATCGAGTACGGGGTCGTTCTCGAAGCCCAGCGGTCCGACGGGTCCCTCCAGCTCGACGGGCCCGTCCAGGAGGGCCGGGTCCACGAGGCCGGTGGGGACGGGGGCGAGGCCGGAGGGCCTGCCGGCGGCGCGGCGGTCCGGCACGCCGTCCCTGCGGCCCTTGTCGCTGCGCGGTCCTTGGCCGGCTGCCCTTCCGCCACTGCCGATCGCCTTCTCGGACCGGCGGTCGAGGCGGAAGCCGGTGCCGTGCGTCTCCGGGGCGTCGGTGAGCAGCGCCGCCGGGATGAAGACGACGGCGGTCGTGCCACCGTACGGAGAAGTCTGCAGCGAGACACGGACGTTCTGCCGCTGCGCGAGGCGGCTGACCACGAAGAGACCGAGCCGGTCGGTGTCGGAGAGTTCGAACTCAGGGGTCTCGGCGAGTCTCAGGTTGGCGTCGAGGAGGACGTCGGGAGCCATGCCGAGACCGCGGTCGTGGATTTCGAGCGTGAAGCCGTTGGAGACGCGTTCGCCGTGCACCTGGACCCCGGTGTGCGGCGGCGAGAACACGGTGGCGTTCTCCAGGAGTTCGGCGATCAGATGGGTGAGGTCGGCGACGGCGGGGCCGCCGACACCGATGCGGGGCAGTCGGCGGACCTCGATCCGCTCGTAGTCCTCGACCTCGGCGACCGCTGCCCGTACCACGTCCATCAGCTGGATCGGCTTGCGCCACTGACGGGACGGTGCGGCACCGGAGAGGATCACCAGGCCCTCGGCATGGCGCCGCATACGGGTGGTCAGGTGGTCGAGGCGGAAGAGGTCCGCGAGTTCATCGGTGTTCTCGGTGCGGCGCTCCATGGTGTCAAGGAGCGTCAACTGCCGGTGCAACAGGACCTGGTTGCGGCGGGCGAGATTGACGAAGACCTCGGAGACCCCGCGGCGCATGTCCGCCTGCTTGACCGCGGCTTCGACGGCGGCCCGTTGCAGGGTGTTGAGTGCCTGGCCGACCTGGCCGATCTCGTCCCGTTCGTACTGGAGGTGCGGTGCCTCGGTCTCGACATCGACCTGTTCACCCGCGGCAAGCCGGCGCATCACGCTCGGCAGCCGTACGCCGGAGACCTCATGGGCGTCCTTGCGGAGCCGGGAGAGGTCACGGATGAGCTCGCGGCCGATGCGTACGGAGACGAACACCGAGGCGAGCAGGGCGAGGAATCCGAGGACACCCGCGACCCCGGCCTTGATCAGGACGCTGTAGCCGGCGGGCTTGCCGCGGTCCTGGAAACGGTTGTTCATCTCGGTGGAGTCGTTGGCCAGCCGGTCCAGGACCGGCGGGGCCACCTCCTGCCAGCGCTCGGCGTCGACCGCTCGCGGGTCCTGGGTGGGGCCGCTGCTGATGAGGGTGTTCTCCGCGGTCCTCAGCGCTTCGCTGTCCGGGCTCGCCCAGTACTGCTCCACGCGTCGGCGCTCCGACGAGGGCAGCATCTCGCCATTTATCTCGTAGAGCAGCTTGCGATTGGCGACGAGGTCGGAGATCTGGCGCAGTTCGGAAGCGGTCAGCCGTCCGGCGATGAGTGACGAGGCGACCAGAGCGTCTTCGCGGGAGAGCATTTCGCGGGCTCGCGAGATGCCCACGAGTGCGCGGACCTGCTTGTCCATCGACACGTTCTCCATCGTGCGGAGGCCGGTCAGAAAGCGGTAGCAGGGGTCTATGAGACGGTCGTAGAACTCCATCGCCTTGAGGCGGTCGATGGTGCGTTTGCCGACCGCATCGCGGAGTGCGCCAAGGCCCTCGACCGTGCCGAGGACCGCGTTCAGCTGTGATTCGTCCTCGGGCCGCAGTGCATCGCGGATGCCCTTCTGCCGTGCGCTGTCCCTGACGTCCGCCACGACACGGTCGGTGGCTGCTCGTTGGCGCTCCAGCAGGGGCAGAGCGTTGGAGGCCCTGGGGTCGGCAAGGAAGACAAGGGTCTGACGGCGCTCGTCCTGAATGGCACGGACTGTGCCCTCCAGAGGATGACCGACCTTCTCCACGATGGTGCTCGCACTCATCAGATGGCCGGCCTCGCGCCCCGTCAGGAAAGTGGCGAAACCCCAGAGTCCGGTGAGGGAGACGAGCGGCACCAGCAGCAACGCCACGATCTTCCTGCGGATGGACTTCCCGCGAAAGCGCATGGCCTCCTCCAGCCCGGCCCCACGGGGCGGTGGTCGTGTTCCGTCAATAAACGGCGCGAGCCTACTACCGACAGAGAGACAACCCGAAGGGATGTCCGGACGATTTTCAGCCGCACTCCATGGCGTTGATCATGAGTTTTCCAGGTATTCCGGGCAATGAAATTCGCGAAAGCGGCAGAAGAGACCTGTCAGAGCATCACACTGTTCGGCAGGGCAGTTGGCTGGAATTCTTCGTTCGGTGACGGGTCGAGGGAATCTTCACAGCTGGTCACTCGTCTCTCTGTACGGGTCAGGGGGAACACGGGAAGCGCTCAGGGCAGGACGGTCCGGTCCGCTCGCGTAGAAACAGCACATGCCGGGCAGCAACCCTGAGGTTGGACACTGGTGGGGAGTTGAGAGTCCTTGGATACAAAAGAGCGTCGGAGTCCGGTGTCGTCGGCACCGGCGGCGACGGCGGTCTCGGCGGCGACCGGCGGGGCGAAGATCCCGTGCCAGCAGCACCGGCAGCTCTGGGTGGAAGAGCCTGCGACGCGGCGGCGGATGCCGGACCCGGTCCGCAGGGCTGCCGTGCGTGCCGTGCTCATCATGTCGCTGACGATCATCCAGGCCATGGTGGCGTTCCTGTGCACGCTGGCGGGGTCCTGGCTTGCCTTTCCGATGGTGCTGAGCAGTGTGGGCAGCACGGTGGTTACGACCTGGTCGGTGCTGGATGTCTGGGTCACCCGGCAGGTCTGGAATCAGCGCAACGGCGTGGTGTCCGTACCGAGCAGTTCGGCGCGGCAGTTGCGCCGTGAGCGGCGCAGAGCCCGGCGGGCGGCGCGGACCGCGCAGCGGGACGACGCGCGGATACGCCGCAGGGGCGCGGGCAGCCTCTCGCAGGCCTGAGCGCCGCCCGACCTGTCCCATGGGTCGAGCCGGGCTCTCTCGCGGCTTGCGGCCGCGCCGGTTCCTTACTCGTCGTTCCTGCTCGCCGTCCTTGGACCGACCGGCACATGGGGGGTGGGAGAAGGAGCGGGGCTGGGTGCGTGCAGCTGCAAGGCGGAGGAGGGAAGCAACGCGAAGGGGGTTTCCCCCATGCCTTAGGGCCCTCCAGGGCTATGGGGGAGTTGTCGACCGACGACAACGCCGCAGGTGTGCGTGCCCAGCCCCGCGACGCCGCCCCCCATGTGCCGGTCGGTCTTACTTGTCGGACGGGCCCTGAGCGGGAACCCGGGCGGTGTCGGGCGGCGTCGTGGCGCGCTTGAACATGCGGGTGGCGGTGATCTCGCCGTGCACCGTCTCGCCGTTCGGGTCCTGCTGCGGCAGCCCGGGGCGAAGGTGCTCCTCCACGCTGATGTACTTCAGCCCGGCCCGCAGGTCCGCGTCATTGCGCAGTCGGATGACCAGCGGGAATTCGGCGAGCGCCGTGGTGTCGAAGAGTCCGGTCGTGTAGAGCAGTTGTACGCCGAGGGCGTCCGACACCGCTCGCTGGAGCTCCAGCAGATAGGTGGCGTTGGCCCGGCCGATGGGGTTGTCCAGGAACAGCGTGCCCGCGTGCCGGTGCTCATGCCGGTCGCGGCCCCGGTCGTTGCTGCGCAGTGCGGCCATCGTGCAGTAGAGGGCGATGGCGGCAGTGAGCAGCTGACCGCCGGAGAAGACGTCCCCCATCT
The DNA here is from genome assembly GCF_044741025.1 of Streptomyces sp. NPDC088246. NCBI lineage: Bacteria > Bacillati > Actinomycetota > Actinomycetes > Kitasatosporales > Streptomycetaceae > Streptomyces > Streptomyces sp. NPDC088246. The sequence goes on along the minus strand of NZ_JBIURV010000045.1, from coordinate 30,211 downwards.
GTCCGACCGGGACGCGTTCGGCACGGAGTACCGCGTCCGGCTTGAGGATCTCCACGGCGATGCCCTTGGGCTCCAGCGCCGCCTGCACACCGCGCAGCAGAAGGGACATGCCGTCCCTTCGCAGATCGGAGTTCTTCTTCAGGGCGGCGCGGGTGGCCTCGTCGACGACCTCGCCGAGACGCTCGGTGAGCGTCGCCTGATCGGGTTCCTCGAAGCGGATCCGGAGGAACTCCTGGCCTGACCACTCCCCCAGTCCTTCGGGGAGCTGGGAGAGCCGCTGGGCGGAGCGCAGGGTGGTGAGCGCGGACTCCACGAGGCCGCGAAGCCGATCGACGATGGAGTCGCGGTTACGCTCCAACTGGGCCAGCTCGTCGGTGAGGACACGGAGCCGGGGTGCGAAGGCGGCGGCCCACTTCTCGGCGTGCTCGGGCAGTGCCGCGGCCGGCAGTTCGCGGATCTGCTGGCGGGCGGGGGTGCGGACCTGTTCGTAGCGGGTGGAGTTGGCGTGCCGTACGAGGACGTCGCTCGCTTCCCGTACGGCGCCCTCCGCGGCGGACAGGTCGGCGGCGCAGCCGCGCAGTGAACGGCGGGCCTCTGCGGCGGACTGCCGGGCCTCGTCGAGGCTGCCCGGGTACGGCTCGGGGGCCTCGGTGTCGTCGTCCGCGCCGTGGTCCCTGAGGAGGTCGCGCAGAAGTGCCGCGGTCTCGTCGAAGCCGCCTGCGGAGTCCTCGGCGGTGCGGTGGGCGTGCAGCAGCTCGGCGTGGGCGGCGCGGGCGGTGTCCAGGGTTGCGGTGGCGGAGGCCAGTTCGGCCGTGGCGGTCCGCAGGAGGGCCTGGGCCTGCTCGGCGTCGGCGGGGACCAGCTCGTCGGGGAGTTCGGTGTGATGGGTCTCGCCGTCGACCGGGGCCAGGCGCTCGGCCTCTCCCCGCAGCCGGCCCAGCTGCTCGCTCGCGGCGGAGGCCCTGGTTTCCAGGAGCTGCACCAGGGATTCGGCGCGGGCGGCGGCCGCCTGCCTGGAGGGGCCGTCGGCGCCGTCGGTGCCTTCGAGAAGCTGGGCGGCCCGGGTGCGGACCTTGTTGGTGAGCCGGTCCAGCTCGGCAAGGGCGGCACTCTCGTCGCTCTCCGCGCGGGCCTGTTCGGCGCGCAGGTCGGCGCCGACGCCCACCTTCTCGTACAGCTGGGATGCGGCTCGGTAGGCCTCCCGCAGCGCGGGAAGCGCGGGGCGTGGGGTGTCGCCCCCGGGCTCCGGGAGGTGCTCGGGGGCACCTGCGATCTCGGCACGTTCGGCGCGCAGGGCGCGGGCGGTGCGGCGGGCGTCGTCGGCGGCGCGCTGAGCGGCCCTGCGGTCTTCGTCGGCTGCGCGGGCCCGCTCCAGGCAGACGGTGGCTCGGGCCTCGGATTCGGCTGCTTCGTCGATCAGTTCGCGCAGTTTCGTCCGCCAGCCCGCGCGTTCGCGGAGTCGGTGAGCAAGGCCCGCGAGGGCGTCGGCGGCGCGGCGGGCGCGCTGGGCGGCCTCCTGGCGTTCGTCGCGGACGCGGGCGGTGTCCGCGGCGGCCTCGTCGCCCTCGGCGCGCACGGTACGGGCTTCGGCGAGTGCGGCCTCCGCCGCCTCGGCGGCCGAACGGGCGGTGCGGGCTGCTTCGGCGAGCTCGGAGAGCATGCCGGGCGGGCAGTCGGCGCGCCAGGAGCCGATGCGGGCAGCCAGAGAGCGGTCGGCGGTGAGGCGGGCCGCGAGGGTGCGGATGTCCTCGTCGCGGGCGGCGGCCCTGCTCCTGAGAGCCTGCCGCTCCTCGTCGGCCGCGTGTTCGTCGTGCATCGCCGGGTTCGGCGGAACGAGGAACACCCCTTCCGTGCTCGCGGCCGAGCCCGTGCCGGTGGCCGGGACGGGGGCGAGCAGTGCGGCGGCGGTGCCTACAGCGACGGCGGAGCGCGGCAGAAGGGCGGCGCCGCTCAGGACCTCGCGTGCGCGGGCATGCGAGTCGGGGTCGGTGATGACCACGCCGTCGACAAGTTCGGGACGGGCGGCGAGTACGGCCGCGTGGTCGGCGGGGTCGACGGCCTGGGCGAGGTATCGCCAGCCGGGAAGGGCGGGGATACCGTGCTCGCCGAGGTATTCGACGGTGGCCAGGACATCTGGGCCGGGCGGCAGCAGTCCGCCGTCGCCGAGTGCGCCGAGGATGCGGGAGTCGTCGGCGGCCGCGGTGCGCAGCTCGAAGAGGCGGCGCTCGGCGGAGGCGATGCCCTGGTCGAGCAGCTCGCGCAGTTCGTCGGCGCTGCGGTCCAGCTCCTGGGCGGTGAGCGGCTGTTCGTGTGCGGCGGGCTGTTCGGCAGTGACGGTGTACGCGGCGTGGGCGGCCAGGTCCGGCCGGCCCGTCCGGCCTTCCTGACCCGCCTGTGCCTGGTGCCGGTCCTGGGGGTCCTGACTGTGCGGGGCGTCCGGGCCCGTCTCCGCCCCGGCCGCTCCGCGGCGGGGCCGGGGCACGCCTGTGCCGTGCGTGGCGGGCAGGCCCAGCAGGTCGGCCAGACGGTGGTCGGCGGCGATCGACTCGGCGGCCCTGAGCTCGGCCTCGTACGACTGATCCGCGGCCAGTGCGGCATCTGCGGCGCGCGCCGCGGCGAGTTCGGCACGGCTCTCGGCGGCTGCGGCTTCCCTGGCCAGGTCGGCCGCCGAGCGGGCGGCCTCCCTGGCGGTGTCCCATGCGGCGACCGCGGACTGCTCGGCGTCGCTCGCGGCGAGCGCGGCGCGCGCCGGGTCGGCGTCCGGCGCGGTGTTGTCGAGCCAGCCGGCCCTTACCGCCTCTGCTGTCTCCTGCTCGACCTCGGCAAGGCGCTGGCGCAGATGTCCGGACTCGCTGCGGGCGCGCTGGGCCTCGGTGGCTGCCGTGGTGGCATCGCGGTGGGCGGTCTCGCCCGCCGTCTGGAGGGTGTCGGAGCGCTCCTCCTCCTCGTTGGCCAGGGTCTCGCCGGCCTCCGCCGCGGTGTGCAGGGCCCGTACGAGATCGGCGGCGGCCTCGGCGCGGGCGGCGAGCGCAGGCGCGGCGTCGCGCTCCGCCTCGCGGATGGCCACGGCTACGCGTGCGGAGCGGTCGGCGGCGGCGCGGTGTCGCAGTACGGCCTCGGCCGCCTGCCAGGCGGAGTGCAGGGTGCGGGCGTCGATCAGTTCGCGGCGCTGGGCGGCAGCGCCCTTCTCCGCCGCGGTCAGGGCCAGGGAGGCGTGCCGGTAGGCCAGTTCGGCCGCGATCAGGGCGCTGCGGCTGCGGGCCTCCTCGGCGGTGGTGACGGTGTGCGCGGCGCCCGTCACCTGTTGGGCGAGCTCGGCGGTCCGGCCGCGCTCCTGGTCGGCGCGGGAGGAGAGCCTGCGGGCGAGCATACGGGTGCGGCGCTCGGCGCCCGCGTGGATGTCCCGGGTGCGGGACCGGGTGCCAGCGGCCTCGACGATCCGGCCGAGCAGATCGACCGAGCCCGCGGTGAAGTCGCGCTCCGCGGTCAGCTCGGCTCGGCGGCCAAGCTTGTTGCCGAAGCCGCTCACCAGGTCGGCGAGCCCGTCCGTGTCACGGGTGTCCGTGACGGCGCGGAGGAGGAGGTCAGTGAAGTCGGAGTCCTTCTTGACTGCGAAGAGGCCGGCCGCCTCGCCCTCGTCGGCGTTCATCTCGCGCTGGTAGCGGAAGAGTTCGGGATCGAGACCGAGGTCACCGAGGTGCTCGTTCCAGCGGTCGTGGATCTCTTCCCAGTGCACATCGAGGTGCTGGTAGAACTTGCCCGCCTCGGTCAGGGCGTCGCGGAAGCCCTTCATCGTGCGCCGCCGGCCCTGCGCGCCGGAGACACCTTCGACGGGGCGGTGCACGGAAGTGGCCTCGGCGACCGGCAGGGAGTCCAGGCTGAGACCGGGTCCGGGGCGGAAGGAGTACCAGGCCTCGGCGAACTTCCGCGGGTCGTTGGAGACCTGACGTCCACGCCACTCGCTGACCTTGCCGACGACGACGCACTCGCCGGTGAGGGTGTGCTGCCACTCCAGCGCGACGTGCCCGCAGTCGTCGGCGAGCAGGAACTTGCGCAGTACGCCGGAGCTGGCGCCGCCGAGGGTGTTGCGGTGGCCGGGCAGCATCACCGAGAAGATCAGCTTCAGCAGCACCGACTTGCCGCCGCCGTTCTCCAGGAAGAGCACACCGGCAGGGGCGGGGCGGCGCGGCGGGCCGACCGGCTCCTCCTCGAAGAACTCCGCCTGTGCCGGGGCGGGGTTGGGCACGGGATCGCCCACTCCACGCAGGTCAAGCACGGTGTCGGCATAGCGCGCACCGGCAGGCCCGATGGAGTAGAGGCGGACCCGGGACAGCTCGTACATGGCGGCGGACTCTCGTCGTTCAGACAGCGGGGGGAGACGGCGGTGGTGGGGCGGGCCGGTCAGGCGTGGAAGGGCAGACCGGCGTCGGCGACCAGCTCCAGGTCGTCGGGGTCGGGCGGCGGCAGCAGTGTTGCCGTTCCGTCGGTCACCGGTACGACTCCGAGTTCCAGCAGTTCGGCCATGGCGGCGTTACCGGCCATGTCGCGGACCTGGAGTTGGTAGCGGGCGGTGGTACGGAAGGCGCCTCCGGCGTCGTCGCCGGTGCGCTGGAGGAAGCCGGAGTCGGTGAGGAAGGCGACGGCCTTGCCGACGATGCCGGTGGTGGAGCCGGCCAGCCTTCGGGCGTCCTTCGTGGCTCCGGTGGAGCTGCGCCGGGCATAGATCCGCCAGGCCGCCTCCAGTCCGGGGGCGTCGGTGGCCGGGTCGGTGTTGTCGCCGTGCTCCTCGGCGCGCTCCTCCAGGCGGTGGCACGCCTGGCGTACGAACGAGTCGACGCCGTTGACGGTGATCCGGCCGATGTACGCGTCGTCGGCGAGGTCCTCGGGGCGGGGGAAGGCCATCGCGGCGACGGCGAGGTGCGCAAGCCCGTGCAGGAAGCGGTCGGCGGAGTCGGACGAGGCGCGGCGGGCGTAGTCGCCCATGCGGACGGCGAAGACCGAGTCCTCACCGGCGGTCACGGCCATGCCGGCGCGGGTGGACACTTCCAGGACGACCAGGCCGAGTCCGGTCGCCACTGCGTCGGCGAGCCGGGCGAAAGCGGGCTCCTCCCGGTAGCGGCGGAGCAGTCCGGCGTATTCGGCGTCGCGTGCGGGCAGCAGTTTGGGCTGCAGCCCGAAGGCGACGAGCCGGGCGGCGTCGGCCGCGTCAGCCGGGGTGACGGGTGCGGTGGCGGCTGTGGGCCCTGCCGGGTCGGCGGGCGTCTGGCTCTCGGTCGCGTACGCGGCGGTCGGCTCGCTCCACGCGTCGGCGTGCTGTGCGCGGTGGTCGCTCACGACTGTCGCTCCTCGATGCGGAATCTCTTCGGTACGGGGTGGAGTGCGCCGGTTCTCGCGGCATCCGTCCTGGGCGGCGCGGTCCTGCCCGCGCACACCGCGTGGGCGGGGGCAGGCCGACGACGTGCCTGGCCGACGTGCGCCCGCCGGGTCGGCGAGGCATGTGCCTCACGGGGCGCGCCGCTCATGACGCCTCGGAGCGGTCCGCGGCCATTCCCGCCGCGTCCAGCAGGGCCGTACCCACTATCAGGTCCGCACCGCCGAACTCCGGGTCGTCGAGCTGTGTCCCGTCGTCGACGGAGAACAACAGGTGCTGCTCGCCCTGCCGGTAGGCGGTGCCGACCGGCGGACTCGCGGCGTGCACCGCGAGCAGAGCGACCAGATAGGGCAGTTCGGGATCGCGGCGCCGGGCCTCCGCGAGGAGTCCGGAGAGCCGGCGCGGGGCATCGTGCTCCAGGTCGAGGAGTTCCATGGCGCTCACGAGCTGCTCCTCGCTGAACCTGCTGTCGTCCGGGGTGGCGATCAGATCGGGTTCGGGCATTTCGGCGCCCAGGTGTTCCCGCTCCAGGGGCGGGGTGAGCAGCATGTCGACGAGGTCGCCCACCCGTACCGAGGTCGGGGTGCGCAGCCCGGTGCCGTGGGCGAAGAACGCGTCCGTGACGCGGATGGCCTGTTCGACGGGGAGCGGCAGCAGCGGGGCGACCAGCTGACCGTAGAGATCGAGGCCTGTGCGGGTCGTGGGGGTGGCGAACGCCTGCCGGTCCTGTTCGGCGCGGAAGAGCGGTCCGGCTTCCAGCAGGCGGGACTGCAACTGGGTGTGGCGGCGGATGCAGTCCTTGACGATGTCGACGAGCTCGGCGGCGCGCCGCTTGTGCTCGGGCTCCTCGGCCTCGTCACGCGCCTTGCGGATATTGGTGAGGATCGCGTTCTCGTGGCGGTAGCGGTCGGCGACGTGATCAAGCGCTTCGGCGATCATGTCGGGTACCGCGTTGAGCCAGTCGACGGCCCGGACGTTGCGCCGGGTGGCCTCCAGCGTCTTGCGGAGGGTCTCCGCGTACTGCACGGTGCGGTAGCGGGCCTGCTCGGCGGCGAGTTGCGCGTCCGCCAGGCGGCCCCGGCTGATGAGGACCTCCAGCTTCACCTCGGCGGCGATCTGGGCGCTGGTGACGTCCGTGTCGAGGGCGCCGACCAGAACGTTGACCGCCTCGTCGGTGGCCCGGAGATAGACGGTGCCGCCATATCCCGGGACCTCTTCGATCAGCTTGAAGTCGTAATCTCGGCGGACATACACCCCATCGGGGCCGAAAGTGCCGTACACCGCACGGAATCCGCGGTCGACGCTGCCGACATTGATCAGGTTCTCCAGCACCCAGCGGGCGACCCGCTCGTGCTCGGCGGCCGGGCGGCGCGGGGCCTGGGCGGCGACGCGGGGAAGCAGCCTGGTCACTATCTGATCGTGGTCGGCACCCGTGTCGAAGTCCATGTTGAGGGTGACGAGGTCGATCGCGGCGAGCGCGACCTCGGCCATCGCATAGACGGTGTACTCGCCGGCCAGATTCGCCTTGCGCACATCGAGGTCGTGCAGCGGCGCCGTGCAGGCGAGCGCGCGCAGCCGTCGCGAGAGCCCCTCGTCGGCGGCCGGGCCCGGGGCAGGCCGCGGCCCCGCGCTGAGCTGGGGCGCAGCGTTGTCCGTGTAGGCAGGCGAAGTCACGCTGCACAGATTAGGTCCTCACACTGACAACGGTCGAAACGGCGCAGAAGCGACCCCTTGCCCGGAGCCGGCTTCACAGCTGTTCCCCGGCGCGTTCCGGGCGGTCGTTCCGGCCCTGCTCCGGGGCTCCGTAGCCCCCGCCGCCCGGTGTGCGGAGCACGAGTACGTCCCCCCGCTCCAGCTCGGCCGTGTCGCAGCCGCGCAGTGGTGTGACCGCCCCGCCGTCGGAGCGCTCGATGTGCTGCTCACCCAGCGCGCCGGGTTCACCGCCCGCCATGCCGTACGGCCGGACCCGGCGGTGGCCGGAGAGCAGCGCCAGGGTCACGGGTTCGAGGAAGCGGATTCTCCGCTCCACACCGCAGCCACCGTGCCAACGCCCCGTACCCCCGCTGCCGTCCCGTACCCGGAAGCTCTCCAGCAGCACGGGGTAGCGCCATTCGAGGACTTCGGGGTCGGTGAGGCGGGAGTTGGTCATATGGGTCTGCACGGCGTCGGCGCCGTCGAAGCCGTCGCCCGCGCCCGAGCCGCTCGCCACGGTCTCGTAGTACTGGACCCGTTCGTTGCCGAAGGTGAGGTTGTTCATGGTGCCCGAACCCTCGGCCTGGATGCCGAGCGCCGCGTACAGAGCACCGGTGACGGCCTGGGACGTCTCCACGTTTCCCGCGACGGTGGCCGCCGGATGGACGGGGGACAGCATGGAGCCCTCCGGAATTCTGACCTCCAGGGGCTTGAGGCAGCCACTGTTGAGCGGGATGTCGTCCGCGACCAGGGTCCGGAAGACGTACAGGACAGCCGCCATCACCACGGATTTCGGCGCGTTGAAGTTACCCGGCTGCTGCGGTGAGGTGCCGGTGAAGTCGACGACTGCGCTGCGGGTGGCCTTGTCCACGGTGAGGGCGACCTCGATGACCGCGCCGTTGTCGGTCTCGTAGCGGTAGGCGCCGTCGTGCAGTTCGGCAATGATCCGGCGGACGGACTCCTCGGCATTGTCCTGTACGTGCCCCATGTACGCGGCTACGGCCTCGGGCCCGAACTGTTCGACCATGCGCCGGAGTTCGGCGATCCCCTTCTCATTGGCGGCGATCTGGGCGCGCAGATCGGCGAGGTTGGTGTCCGGGTCGCGGGAGGGGTACGCGGCGGTGGTGAGCAGCTCGCGCGTCTCGGCCTCGCGGAGTCTGCCGTCCCGTACCAGCAGCCAGTTGTCGAACAGCACTCCTTCCTCGTGGATGGTGCGGCTGAAGGCGGGCATGGAGCCGGGGGTGATGCCGCCGATCTCGGCGTGGTGTCCACGTGAGGCCACAAGGAAGCGCAGCTCCGGCTTCTCACCACCGGTCTCGTCGAACACGGGTGTCACAACGGTCACATCGGGCAGATGCGTGCCCCCGTGGTACGGATCGTTGATGGCGTATACATCGCCCGGCCGCATCACGCCACTGTTGCGCCTCAGCACCTCCTTGATCGACTCCCCCATCGAACCGAGGTGCACGGGAATGTGCGGAGCATTGGCGATCAGATTGCCGTCCGCGTCGAACAGGGCGCAGGAGAAGTCGAGCCGCTCCTTGATGTTGACGGAGTGCGCCGTGTTCTCCAGGCGCACCCCCATCTGCTCGGCGATCGACATGAAGAGGTTGTTGAAGACCTCCAGCATGACGGGGTCGACCCGGGTACCGACGGCCGTGCGGTCCGGGCGCGGGCGGACCCGGGTGAGCAGCAGATGGCCGGTGCCGGCGAGAGCGGCCTGCCAGCCCGGGTCGACGACAGTGGTGGCATCCGCCTCGGCGATCACGGCGGGGCCTGCCACGGTGTCCCCGGGACGCAGTTCCTCGCGACGGTGGAGCGGGGTGTCCTGCCATCGGCCGTCGGCGAACATCCTCACGGTGTCGTGCGGTTGAGGTTCCGCGCTCTCATGGGGTGTCCGGGCGGCCGGGTGCGGTTCGTGCTGTCCCGCCGTTCCGATCGCCTCGACCGACACGGCCTCGAGGACCAGGGGTTTGTCCATGGTGAACGCGTAGCGTGCGCGGTGCTGTGCGGTGAACGCCTCGGCCATGGCGGGTGCGCTGTCCAGGCCGACGGGCAGGCTCGAGTCCGTACCGGCGTACCGCAGGAGCACGCGCGCACGCGTGCTGATCGCGCTGTCGGGGATGGCGTCGGCGCGCAGTTCGGCGCGGGTGCGGGCGGCGAGATCGTCACAGAGTTCGCCCACCGCGGTCCGGGTCGCCTCGTTCAGTTCCGCCTCGACGGACTGTTCGCGCATCGCGGTGGCGTCGGCGAGACCGATGCCGTACGCGGAGAGCACACCGGCCAGGGGCGGCACGAGGACCGTGTCGATGCCCAGGGCGTCGGCAACAGCGCAGACGTGCTGGCCTCCGGCGCCGCCGAAGCCGGTCAGGGCGTAGCGGGTGATGTCGTGTCCGCGCTGCACGGAGATCTTCTTGACCGCGTTCGCCATGTTCAGCACGGCGATCTCCAGGAACCCGGCGGCGACCTCGGCCGCCGTGCGCCGCGTTCCGGTGGCGCGCGCCACGTCCTCGGCGAGTGTGTCGAAGCGTTCGCGGACGAGCTCCGCGTCGAGTGGAAGGTCGCCGTCCGGTCCGAAGACGGCCGGGAAGTGCGCGGACTGGACCCGGCCGAGCATCACATTGGCGTCGGTGACGGTCAGCGGCCCGCCGCGGCGGTAGCAGGCCGGGCCGGGAATCGCGCCCGCCGAGTCGGGGCCGACGCGGTAGCGGTGGCCGTCGAAGTGCAGGACGGAGCCGCCGCCGGCGGCGACGGTGTGGATGTTCATCATGGGGGCGCGCATCCGCACGCCGGCCACCTGAGTGCCCAGTTCGCGCTCGAACTCGCCTGCGTAGTGCGACACATCGGTGGAGGTGCCGCCCATGTCGAAGCCGATGACCCGGTCGAATCCGGCCTGTCCGGACGTACGGGCCATACCGACCACGCCACCCGCGGGGCCGGAGAGCACCGCGTCCTTGCCCCGGAAGTGGGAGGCTTCGCGCAGCCCGCCGTTGGACTGCATGAACATCAGCCGGATGCCGTCGAGTTCGCGGGCGATCTCGTCGACGTACCGGCGCAGGATCGGCGAAAGATAGGCGTCGACGACGGTGGTGTCGCCGCGTGGTACGAGCTTGATCAGCGGGCTCACCTCGTGCGAGCAGCTCACCTGGGTGAAGCCTGCCTCGCGGGCTGCGGCGGCCACGACGCTCTCGTGTCCGGGGTGGCGGTAGCCGTGCATCAGGACGACCGCCGCGCTGCGCAGTCCGTCGGCCCGGGCCGCCATCAGCCGCTCGGCCACCGCATCCCGGTCGAGCGGTGTGACGACCCGGCCGTGGGCATCGATCCGCTCGGGGACCTCGATCACCCGCTCGTACACGGCCTCGGGCAGCAGGATGCGGCGGTCGAAGAGTCTCGGCCGGTTCTGGTACGCGATGCGCAGCGCGTCGCGAAAGCCTTCCGTGATGACGAGGACGGTCGGCTCACCGCGCCGCTCCAGCAGTGCGTTGGTGGCGACCGTCGTGCCGATCTTCACCGTGCCGACCCGGTCGGCGGGGACCGGGTCGGTGGGGCCGAGGCCCAGCAGCCCCCGGATTCCGGCCACGGCGGCGTCGCGGTAGCGGTCGGGGTCGTGGGAGAGGAGCTTGCGGGTGACCAGGTGTCCGTCGGGATCCCGGCCCACGACATCGGTGAACGTCCCGCCACGGTCGATCCAGAAATCCCAGCGTCCGGTCATCCCTCCATACTGACCCGTGGCACGGACAACGGCCCGGACGGCACGGCCTGTTCCCCGGCAGCCGGCGCACCGGCCGGCTGTACGGCGGCCAGCGCGCTCCGCAGCGCCGCCTCGGCCCGCCGGTCCAGGCGTCCGCCGGTGCCGCACACCCCATGCCGTATCTCCGCTCCGGCCAGGCACAGCAGCTGAGGCAGCAGATCGGCGCTTCTGCGGGCCGGCCAGCCCGTGCCGGCGGTGGCCAGCCAGAGCCATGTGTCGGCACGGCTCGGGGAAAGGCTGCTGGGGTTCGAGCCCCGGCCTGGTGCCGTGTGCCAGGCCTGGTGCCGTGTGCCAGGCCTCGGGCGGCCAGCAGATCGTGGAATCCGGCCGCGACCTTCCGATGACCGTGTTCGGCCGGGTGGAGCCGGTCGGCACTCCACAGGGAGCGGTCGCAGACCCAGGCCCGGTCGGCCATGTGCAGATGAACGGCGTCGTGGCGTTCGGACAGTGCGTGCACGACGGTGTTCACCGCGGCCTGGCGCCGGGCGAGCGGCCTGCCCAGGGGCGCGGGGAGCCCGAGCACGGCGCCGGGGTCGGGCGGACAGGCGGTCAGGAGTACGGCTCCGCTCTCCGTCAGGAGCGCGCAGACCTCGTCGAGACGCCGCGCGAGGAGCCGGATGCCGAACGTGCGGCGCAGGGTGTCGTTGACGCCGGCGACAACGGACGCGAGGTGGGGCCGGAAGGCGGCCGCCGTCGCGGCCTGCAGGTCCAGGACGTCACCGGACTGCGCACCGCTGACGGCGAAGTTCCGGAATTCCACGCCCCGCCGGCCGTTCCGCGAGCCCTTCGGCGAGCAGTGCGGCCCAGCCCCGTCGGCCACCGGGGACGGGGTCGTCGGCGCCTTCGGTGAACGAGTCCCCGAGCGCGGCGAACCGCACCGTGGAGAAGCTCGGCGCAGTGGAAGCGCGCGGTCCCGGGGTGCCTGACGGCACCGACGCCCCGTTCATGTCCGTACCCCCGGAATCCCTCCCCGGTCCGGCACTTCGTGCGCGGCCAGGAACGCGGCCACCGAGCGGTCCCAGCCGAAGAGTTCGGCCCGTTGCCTCGCCTCGGCGCGACGCCTGCGGGCGCCCGAGCAGCTCCCGTACCGCGGCGGCGAACGCCTCACCCGTGTCCGCGGCGGCCACTCCGGCACCGCCGATCACCTCCGGCAGCGCGGAACTCGCGCTCGCCACCACCGGGGTGCCGCAGGCCAGTGCCTCCAGGGCCGACAGGCCGAACGTCTCGGCGAGTCCGGGCGCCAGGCAGATGTCGGCCGCCGCTGCAGATCCGCCAGGGTCTCCCGGTCCCGCACATGGCCCAGGAATTCGACCGCAGCCGCTGCGCCCGAGCTCTGCTCTCCAGGCCCGCACGCAGTGGCCCGTCGCCCGCGACGACCAGCGCCGCGCGCACCCCCCGGCGCCGCAGCTCGGCAATCGTCTCCAGGGCCCGGCCGGGGCGTTTCTCGACCGAGAGCCGCGAGCACAGCAGAAGCAGCACGTCCCGGCCGTGCAGGTGCCGGGCGCGCAGCACCGTGCTGCGCCGGTGGGGGCGACAGCGCCGCAGGTCCACGCCGAGCGGGGCGCGCACCACATTGCGGGCGCCGATGCGCAGGAACTCGCGCTCCGCCCATCGCGTGGTGCACACGATCCGCGTGTACGCGTGGGCGCTGCGCGGTGAGGGCGGCCGTCAGCCGCCGGCTCGGAAGTGCCACCCGGACCTGGGGATAGCCGGGCAGGGGAAGTGAGGGGACCCGCACCACGGGGCACGGTGCGTCGGCTTCGAAGGCGTCGGAGTGGTCCGAACGGGATGTGGTCGTCGGGCCGGCCGTGGCCGGGGCGACGACGAGCGGGTCGTAGCCGCGGCCGGCGAGATGCCGGGCCGTCTGCAGGGTGCAGTGGGCCACGCCGTTGATATCGGGCGGGAAGGATTCGGTGACGATGACGACACGCGTACCCGTGTTGTCGCCACGCCGGACGTGTCCGGGCCGACTTGGATCTTTCCGTCCGGGGAACGTCCCATGAGCGTTTGAGCCGAGCGCGCCCCCGACGCGCTGCTCGCCCGTTCGCGCCGCGCGCCCCCGACGCGCGCCGCTGTGCGTACTCCGGTCAGACCGCTGGGGTGTCGGGCCCGATCCTGCTGCGTACCGCTGTCTGCACCTCGGCCTCCTCGGCCGGGTCCGCGGCGAGTCGGCGCAGTCGCTCGGCGACCCTGATGTCGCCGGTCTCGGCGTGGAGTGCGGCGACCTCGCGGGTGGTCTCCTCGCAGTCCCACAGGCATTCGACGGCGAATCCGGTGGCGAAGGAGGGGTCGGTCGCGGCCAGTGCGCGGGCCGCTCGGCCGCGCAGGTGCGAGGAGGACGTCTCCCGGTAGACATGGCGCAGTACGGGGGCCGCACAGGCGATGCCCAGCCTGCCCGTGCCGTCGACGAGGGTCCACAGGCATGGTGCGTCCGGGCCTTCGCCCCGCACGGCCTCGCGGAGTGCTCCGAGGACCAGTGAGGCGTCCTGGGCGCCGCCCCGGCAGGCGAGCACACCGGCCGCGGAGGCGCCGAGCGCGTCGGGCCGTCGGGCCCAGCGCCTGGCGCGCTCCACCGCCGCGTCGCCGCACATCCGCTCGAAGGCGGCGACGGCCGCGTCGGCGACGGTGCGCGAGGCGCCGACCGCGGCGATCTCGATCAGGTCGAGCACGGCAGGATCCCTGGCCTCGGCCAGAAAGTGCAGGGCGGCACAGCGTGCGCCTTCCGGGCCGCTGCGGGCGGCCTCGGTGATCGTGGACCGGTCCTCGGGTCCGGCGACGGCGGTGAGGCAGCGGGCGGCCGGGACATGGAGGACGCTGCCGCGTTCGAGTCCCTGCTGGGCCCAGTCGAGGACGGCCTGGACGCTCCAGCCGGGGCGGGGGCCGCCGGGCCGCATCTGCCGCTGCCAGCGGTCGAAGGAGCCCTGTTCGGAGGCGGCCCTGACCCTGGCGCCGACCTCCTCGCGCGGGTCGTCCGCCCAGAGCCGCCAAGGGCGGGGTTCGAAGGCGTCCCGTACGGCGGCGGCCAGCTCGGCGGCCCCCTCCTCGGTGGCCGGGAACCGGCCGAGCACGGGTACGGCGAGGGCTCGCAGCCCCGCGTCGTCGTCACGCAGGGCGAGCTCGTCGAGGGCCCAGGCCCAGTTGGCTCCGGTCGCGGCGTACCGCCGCAGCAGAGCCAGGGCGTCGTCCCGTCCGTACGAGGCGAGGTGGCCGAGCACGGCGAGGGCCAGCCCGGTGCGTGAGTCGTCGGTGTCGAGGTGGTCGTCGGGATCGCACAGATGGCGCTCGATCTCTTCGATACCGCCGTCGAGGTCGAGATACAGGCGCGCGTAGTAGAGCGAGCGGTTCTCCACCTGCCAGTCGTGACGCGGATCGCTCAGGACGCAGTGGTTGAGAGCCGCCAGGGCCTCGGGGCGTGGTGCGGCGAGCGCGTGGAGCGTGCCGTCGCCACGGCCCCTCTGCAGCAGGCCGAGCAAGGTGCCGCTCGGCGCTATGAACGGATCAAACATGGAAAAAGCCTCACATCAAGCTGTCGACGCAACCGGGACTGTGCAGTTCCAAGTGCCGGGTGGGGCACTACGCCGCGCAGCAACATGATCGGCCGACCGCCGTCTTCTGCTTGGTGTAGACCATCTTCCTCTGCCTCTCGTCGGTGGCCCGAACCGGGCCCGCGACGTCATGATGACCCAGCCATTTCGCCACCGCGACCACATTTACGGCGTACCCGGTCAGCGGGAGCCGAAGAGTTCCAGCAGGTCGGCCTTGCCGAACATGCGTGCAGTGTCCAGTGCGGAGGGTGTTCCGGCCGCCGGGTCGGCCCCTGCGGCGAGCAGCGCCTCGATCACCGCGCCCTCGCCCTTGAAGACGGCTCCGGCGAGCGGTGTCTGTCCACGGTCGTTGGCCCGGTCCGGGTCGGCGCCACGGCCGACGAGGGCGGTGACCGCGGCGGCGTGCCCGTGATAGGCGGCAAGCATCAGCAGCGAATCGCCCCGGTCGTTGGTGAGGTTCGCGGGAACACCCGCGTCGACATAGGCGGCGAGTGCTTCGGTCTCACCGCGGCGGGCCAGGTCGAAGACCTTCGTCGCCAGCTCGACCACCTCGGGATCGGGGGTTTCGCTCATCGGACGGACCGCCTTCCATCAACCGTTTTCACACTGTCGACCTGCCGGGACGTACGGCGTCGGGGCCGTACGAGTGAATCGACAGGGTACTGCTCAACCGCGCACATGACCCGGTCCGCCCATGTCCAAAGATCACGTCCGGTGACAGCGGAACAGCGCGCGACATCGAGGTTTCCGTCCTGCCGACATCCCCACATGGGCTATTCAGGTGAAAATGCAGACTTTTCACCTGAATGCAGCTTTTATCGTATAGATACTTCCGGTGAACCTGGAAGGACTCATGGTGACCGTCCCCCTAACCAGGAGAACCTCTCATGATCCTGTCCATGTCAGGCGTAGTCATCCTCGGCATCATCGTCTTCCTGTTCTTCAGGAAGGACGGCCTCAAGGCATCGCACGCCGTCGTCACCGCCATGTTCGGCTTCTATCTGGCAGGCACCGCCATCGCACCGAGCATCACCGCGGGCGGCGCGAGTCTCGCCGGCCTCTTGGGCGGGATCAAGTTCTGACCCCCCGCGACCACTCCCACCCCGTCAGGAGACCGACGTGGCCCGGCGACCACTCCCCCGCATTCTGAGCAGCGGCAGCGCCTCGATCACTCGCAGTCGCGAGTTCGCGCGCACGGCCACCGACAACGCCGCCGACGTCCTCCATCCGCTGATCATGATCACTCGTGGTCTGCGACTGCTGGCCGGAGCCGGACGGCAGAAGTGGGCCGCGACGCCCAAGGACAAGCGTGGTCCGACGCTGTTCTCCGTCGCGGCCTGCGTATTCGTGGTCGCGCTCATCCCGTACGGGTCCGTACTCACCCTGGTCACGGTGATGGGTGCAGCCGCATGGAAGGGCCGGGAGCGGACTCCCGCGAAGACCGGCCCCGACGAGGCGCAGACCGGGCGGTTGCGGTCCCTGTACGAGGCACTCGTGCCGTACTTCTCCGTGGCCGACGACCCAAGTCCGCTGTTCGCCCACGGCGGCGACTGGGACAAGGTCTTCAGCGGTTACGCATTCGACGGCAACGGGCGCCTGACACGTCTCCAGGTGGCGTATCCCGCTTACTTCACCGACAGCGAAGCCGCCTCCCGCATCCGGATCGAACAGCTGCTGCACGCAAAGTCGGGCCGTGGCCGCGAATACCACTTCGCCTGGGACGAGGAGGGCAACCGGCTCGTCATGAGCGTGCTCGACGCCCTGCCCACCACGATCGGGGCCCAGCGCTTCGTCACCGCCCCCGGCGAGACCGTGCTGGGTTTCACCGACGGCGACGCGGTGCAGCGCACCGTTCCGGTGAACGACGGCGACGAGACCCGCGACGCACCGCCGGTCGTCTGGCGGACCGGCGCCCGCTCCACCGAGCCGCATCTGCTGGTCGTCGGACAGCCCGGCAGCGGCACCACCACGCTGATGCGCTCCATCGCCCTGCAGGCACTCCAGCACGGCGACATCCTGATCATCGAAGGCAGCGGAACCGGCGAGTACGCCTGCATGACCGGGCGCGACGGCGTACTGGCCGTGGAGTGCGGTCTGGCGGGCGCGCTGGCGATCCTGGAGTGGGCGGCCCACGAGACGGAGCGACGGCTGATCGCGGCGAACCGGGCCCGGCAGTCCGGCCACCCCGCCCCCGACGACATCAAGCGCCCGCTCTGGATCCTGCTCGACCGGCCCAGCGTCCTCGGCCACCTGGCGGCCGCCGACGGCAAGCCCGACCCCCAGGAGCTGCTCCAGGTGCCGCTGCGGCACGGCAGGGCGGCCAACGTCACCGTCGTCATGGCCGATCAGTTCGACGGCCTGGACACCCTCGGCGAGACCGTACGGACCCACACCAGGGCCCGGGCCGTGCTCGGCCACTGTTCCCGAGACCAGGTCGAGTCGGTGCTCGGCACGGAGCCGCACACAACGCCGACACCGGACGTCCCGCCCGGCCGGGGGTACGCGCGGCTCGGCACCGGTCCCGTACTGCGGCTTCAGGTCCCGGCCACACCCGATCCGTACGACGAGGCGACCAGCGAGGCGCAGCGGCAGGCGGTCCTCGGCCTGCTCCCCGGGCTGCAGGCGCCGGCCGAGGAGACCGCACCGGTCGGGCCGAGCGTCCCGGACCCGGCGATGCCGCGCACCGTGATTGCGGCCGTGGCCGTCGAGGGCATGGCTGTCGGCGACTGAACGGACGGCACAGGGCTGCTCAGGGGTGACGGACGGGCCGATCCGTCACCCCTGAGCAGCCCTGTCGATCAGGCGACGAACGTCCGCGGCGCCTCCACCCCCGCACCCGCCCCCGAACCCACCAGCTGCGCCGCCGCCGCGAGCCGTACCGCCGCTTCGTCCGCGACCGGCCCGGCGACCGTGAACGGCAGCCGTACGTACCCCTCGAAGGCACCGTCGACACCGAACCGGGGCCCGGAGGGAACGCGTACGCCGACCCGCTCCCCCGCCACAGCGAGCCGGGAGCCGGAGAGGCCGCCGGTACGCACCCAGAGGGTCAGACCACCGCGCGGAACCGAGAACTCCCAGTCCGGCAGCTCCCGGCGGACCGCGGCGACGAGCGAGTCCCGGTTCTCCCGCGCCTGTTCGCGCCGGACCTCCAAGGCATGCTCCCAGCCGCCGGTACGCATCAGCCAGTTGACGGCGAGCTGTTCAAGGACGGGCGTCCCCATGTCGGCGTAGGCGCGGGCGGCCACCAGACTGCGGATCACGTCCGGGGCGGCGCGCACCCAGCCGATCCGCATGCCGGCCCAGAAGGCCTTGCTCGCCGATCCGACGGTGAGCACGGTGGAGCCCGCCGGATCGAAGGCGCAGACCCGGCGCGGCATCTGCACATCGGCGTCGAGATACAGCTCGTTCATGGTCTCGTCGACGACCAGGACCGTACCGGCGGATCGGGCGGCTTCCACCAGGTCACGTCGCCGGTCCTCGTCGGCCAGCGCACCGGTGGGGTTGTGGAAATCGGCGACGACGTAGGCGAGCCGCGGCGCCGCGTCCCGCAGCACCTGCCGCCACCGGTTCATGTCCCAGCCGCCGAGCCCCTCCTCCATCGCCACCGGCACCAGCCGGGCGCCCGCCTCCCGCATCAGCTGCAGGATGTTGGCGTAGCTCGGGGACTCCACCGCGATCCGTTCGCCGCGGCCCGCGAAGAGGTGGCAGATCGCGTCGATCGCGCCCATCGCCCCGGTGGTGACCATGATCTGTTCGGGCATGGTCGGGATGGAGCGCTCTGTGTAGCGGTCGGCGATCATCTGCCGCAGCGCGGGCAGACCGGCCGGGTAGTCGCCGTGGGTGTGGGCGTACGGTGCCAGCTCCTCCAGGGCGCCCTGGACCGCCCGGGTCAGCCACGGTTCGGGGGCGGGCAGCGAGGCGCAGCCCAGGTCGATCATCGAACCGAGCGACTCCGGGGGAAGCGGTTCCAGACCGCGCGCGGGCAGCGGATTGCCCGCGGGCACGGCGGTCCAGCTGCCGGCGCCCCGGCGGGACTCCAGGAACCCCTCGGTCCGCAGGGCCTCGTACGCGGCGGCGACGGTGGTGCGGCTGACGGACAGGGCGAGCGCCAGTTCACGCTCGGCGGGAAGCCGGGCGGCCACCGGCACCCGGCCTTCGAGGACGAGCAGACGGACTCCGTCGGCGAGCGCACGATAGGCGGGCGGCCTGCGGGCACCCGGTCCGGCGGGCCGGGGCTGTTGGGCCTGGAGCTGCCGGGCGAGCTGTGCCGCACCGACTGCCGAAGTCCACTGCGCCATGAAAATCAGTCCACCTTCCTCGGATTGGCCATAGTTGGCGACCAATCCCCTGCCACAGAGTGACATGCGGCAGTCCACTTCCACCACTCCAGGGGGCACTTCTTGTCCATCACGCCTGTCCCTCGCGGGACGCACCTCACTCGAAGGCTGATTCAGCTGTACGTCGGCCTTGCGCTGTACGGGGCAAGCTCGGCGCTCCTGGTCCGCGCCGGTCTCGGCCTCGAACCCTGGGGGGTGCTGCACCAGGGACTCGCCGAGCGCACCGGACTGTCCATCGGGGTCGTCTCGATCATCGTCGGCGCCGCCGTTCTGCTGCTGTGGATACCGATCAGGCAGCGTCCCGGCCTCGGCACCGTCTCCAATGTCTTCGCCATCGGCATCGCCATGGACGGCACGCTGACCCTTGTGCCCGACGTGCACGGCCTCGCCGCGCAGATCGCCGCGATGGTCGCCGGCGTCGTGGTCAACGGTGTCGCGACGGGGCTGTACATCGCGGCGCAGTTCGGCCCGGGCCCGCGCGACGGGCTCATGACCGGTCTGCATCTGCGTACCGGCCGCTCCATCCGGCTCCTGCGCACTCTGATCGAGGTGGCGGTCGTGGTGACCGGCTTCGTGCTCGGCGGCTCGCTCGGCGCGGGCACGGTGCTCTACGCCCTGGCCATCGGCCCGCTCGCCCAGTTCTTCCTGCGCTTCTTCGCAATCGGCGGGAAGCCGGCAGCAGCGGCCGCCGCCGGGTCCGATGACGAGGCGGCCGTCGCATCCGGGCCGGACAGCGTCGACACCACCGTCACCGCCCGGACAACGAAGCAGGCCATACTGCCGCAGTGACCTCCGTACGCCACCCCTATCTGGACCATCCCGCGACAATCCCCTTCGCTCATCGAGGCGGTGCCGCGGACGGGATCGAGAACACCACGGCCGCGTTCCGCCGGGCCGCCGATGCCGGGTACCGCTACTTCGAGACCGATGTGCACACCACGGCGGACGGCCGTCTGGTGGCCTTCCACGACGCCACTCTGGACCGGGTGACGGACGCCCGGGGCCGGATAGCCGAGCTGGCATGGAGCGAGGTGCGGCAGGCCAGAGTGGCGGGCCGGGAGCCGCTGCCGCTGTTCGAGGAGCTGCTGGAGACGTTCCCCGAAGCCCGCTGGAACGTCGACATCAAGGCCGAGTCCGCCCTGGTCCCGCTGGTCGATCTGATCCGCCGTACGGATGCCTGGGACCGGGTGTGCGTCGGCTCGTTCTCGGAGACCCGGGTCGCCAGGGCACACCGTCTCGCCGGGCCCCGGCTCGCCACCTCCTACGGCGTCCGCGGCGTGCTGGGCCTGCGGCTGCGCTCGTACGGGATTCCGGCGGCGCTGCGAGCCGGCGCGGTGTGCGCGCAGGTACCGGAGAGCCAGAACGGCGTCCGGGTGGTCGACCGGCGCTTCGTACGTGAGGCACACGCGCGCGGACTCCAGGTGCATGTCTGGACGGTGAACGAACCCGAGCGGATGGCAGCGCTCCTCGATCTCGGTGTGGATGGCATCATGACCGATCACATCGAGACGCTGCGTACGGTGCTGAGCGAGCGGGGGGCCTGGGCCTGACGTCGGCCGTGCGAGGTCTCCACGGGGAGAGACGAGGGGGTGCGGGTTGAGCGCCGAGACCGCGGACACCGCTGAGCCGACTGGACTCACGACGGGTTCCGTCGACGCCGCGAGCCGCAGACGTGAACAACGCGGCTGGTATTTCTACGACTTCGCCTGCTCCGTCTACTCGACGAGCGTCCTGACGGTATTCCTCGGCCCCTATCTGACGTCGGTCGCCAAGGCGGCCGCCGATGCCGACGGTTTCGTGCACCCGCTCGGCATACCGGTGCGCGCAGGTTCGCTGTTCGCCTACGCGGTCTCCGTGTCCGTCGTGGTCGCGGTGATCGTCATGCCGGTCGTGGGCGCCGCCGCAGACCGCACAGGGCGGAAGAAGCCGCTGCTGGCGGCCGCCGCCTACGTGGGGGCCGCCGCGACCACCGGCATGTTCTTCCTGGACGGCCATCGCTATCTGCTGGGCGCGTTCCTGCTGATCGTGGCGAACGCCTCGATCTCGGTGTCGATGGTGCTCTACAACGCCTATCTGCCTCAGATCGCCGGACCGGACGAGCGGGACGCGGTCTCGTCACGCGGCTGGGCGTTCGGATACACCTCGGGCGCGCTCGTCCTCGTCCTGAATCTGGTCCTGTACACGGGCCACGACTCCTTCGGCCTCTCCGAGTCCGACGCGGTGCGGATCTGTCTCGCGTCGGCGGGCGTCTGGTGGGGCGCCTTCACCGTCGTACCACTGCGACGGCTGCGCGACCGGCGGGTGACGCCGGGCGGCGAGGGGGCGGTCGGCTCGGGGTGGCGGCAGCTGATGGCCACCCTGCGCGACATGCGCCGCCATCCTCTGACGCTCTCCTTCCTGCTGGCGTACCTCGTCTACAACGACGGCGTGCAGACGGTGATCTCCCAGGCCTCGGTGTACGGCTCGGAGGAGCTGGGCCTCGACCAGACGACGCTGATCACGGCCGTGCTGCTGGTGCAGGTGCTCGCCGTGGCCGGGGCGCTGGGGATGGGCCGGCTGGCGCGGGTGTACGGCGCGAAGCGCACGATCCTGGGCTCGCTCGTCGTCTGGACCCTGATTCTCGTCGCCGGCTATTTCCTGCCCGCCGGCGCGCCGGTCTTCTTCTATGTGCTGGCGTCGGCGATCGGTCTGGTGCTCGGCGGCAGCCAGGCGCTGTCGCGCTCGCTGTTCTCCCATCTGGTGCCGCACGGCAAGGAGGCCGAGTACTTCTCCGCGTACGAGATGAGCGACCGCGGACTGAGCTGGCTTGGGCCACTGGTGTTCGGTCTCGCGTATCAGCTGACCGGAAGCTATCGGGATGCGATCATCTCGTTGGTGATCTTCTTCGTGGTCGGTTCCGTACTGCTCGCGAGGGTGCCGATCCGACAGGCCGTGGCGGCTGCGGGGAATCCCGTTCCGGAACGGATTTAGACGTTGAAGTGAAAGGCCGGTAGTGTACGTCTTTGGCCTGCCCGGAGGACCGATACTGCGAGCGGAAGAAGCCAAACCGTTGGGTGACAACTTCTGCCAGATGTGACAAACCGGGCATTGGCGGGTACTTGGACCCTGGGAAACCTGATAAAGCAGCGGCACGACGGGCGACGCATGACCGGAAACGGGAATCTTTGCCGCCGACCGGACGTTGACCGGATGACGACGACAGCGACACCTGTCCTGTGGGCGACAAGCCCGGGAGGCACGATTCATGAGTGAGCGAGCTCTCCGCGGCACGCGACTCGTGGTTACCAGCTACGAGACGGACCGCGGCATCGATCTGGCCCCGCGCCAGGCGGTGGAGTACGCATGCCAGAACGGACATCGATTTGAGATGCCGTTCTCGGTAGAGGCGGAAATTCCGCCGGAGTGGGAGTGCAAGGCGTGCGGCGCCATGGCACTCCTGGTGGACGGGGATGGCCCCGAGGAGAAGAAGGGCAAGCCTGCGCGTACGCACTGGGACATGCTCATGGAGCGGCGCACACGCGAGGAGCTGGAGGAGGTGCTGGCCGAGAGGCTGGCGGTTCTGCGCTCCGGAGCCATGAACATCGCCGTGCATCCGCGGGACAGCAGGAAGTCTGCCTGACCGCGTAACACCGCAATACGACAGAGCCGCGGGCTGTGACACACCGAGCGTGTGTCACAGCCCGCGGCTCTGTCGCGTCACGGTCCGGTATGTATCAGGGGGTCAGCGGCGGCCGGGGGCCCTCGTCGGGGCGCGAACCCGCCTGTGCGCCTTCCTGGCGGATGACCTCACCCTGCACGATCTTTCCGTCCGGCCGGTGAATACGGGCCTGCTGGAAGGCGTCGGAGAGGCTGCCGGGGTTCGCGGCGCGCATCCGGCGCTCCAGCGACCGCTCCGCGTACCGGCCCATCATCGAACGGACCGGCGGCACGAGCAGCAGAAGCCCCGCCGCGTCCGAGATGATCCCCGGAATCATCAGCAGCAGTCCGGCCAGCATCAGGAAGCCGTTGCCCTTGCCGCCCGAGGGTGCGGCCTGCGGAGCGGCGGCCCCGGGCTGCCCCGGCATCTGCTGGAGCGTCTCGGTGAGATTGCGGAAGGCCCGGCGGCCGGCCCGCTTCATCACCACGGCCCCGAGCACGATCCCCGCCACCAGGAGCAGCAGCACGGTGAACCCGCCCGCCGTGTCGGCCACGACGGTGAGCAGCCAGATCTCCAGCACCGCCCAGGCGGCGATGGCGAGGGGGACGAAGGTACGGGCGCGTGAGCGCCTGGGGGCGGTCTGGGGCGGTGTGCCGATCGTCATGGTCCCCAGTGTGCCCGTACAGGCGTCCGATCGGCGTATGGGGGTGATCACGAGCGGCGGACCGGCGCCCGCCGCCTTCGGTGGCTCAGGTCGCCTTGCGGCCGAGGGCCCGGTTCGTACGGGAGGTGACACCCCAGGAGGTGACCCGCCAGAGCGCCTCGACCAGGATGTCGCGGCTCATCTTCGAGTCGCCGATCTCGCGGTCCACGAAGGTGATGGGGACCTCGACGACGTGATACCCGGCGTCGATGGCGCGACGGGCCAGGTCGACCTGGAAGCAGTAGCCCTGCGAGGCGACCCGGTCCAGGCCGATGCCCTCCAGGGTCTCGGCGCGGAAAGCCCGGTAGCCGCCCGTGACGTCCCTGGTCCGCAGCCCGAGGAGGAGCCGGGAGTACGTACTGCCGCCGCGGGAGATCATTTCCCGGGACTTGGGCCAGTTGACCACCCGCCCGCCCGGCACCCAGCGGGAACCGAGCACCAGGTCGGCACCCTTGAGCGCGGTGAGCAGACGGGGCAGCTCCTCGGGCTGGTGGGAGCCGTCGGCGTCCATCTCCACGAGCACGCCGTAACCGTGCTCGGTGCCCCAGCGGAAGCCCGCGAGATAGGCCGCGCCCAGCCCTTCCTTGCCCTTGCGGTGCAGCACCTGGACCTGGCCATCGGCCGAGGCGAGCTCGTCGGCGATCTTGCCGGTGCCGTCAGGGCTGTTGTCGTCGGCGACAAGGATGTCGGCTTCCGGCACAGCGGCGCGCACCCGGCTCACGATCGGCTTGATGTTCTCGGCCTCGTTGTAGGTCGGAATGATCACCAAGGTTCTGCCGAGCGGGCCGTATCGCCTCTGACCGCCGTCGTTCACTTACTGCCCCTTAAGTCCGTACGCAGGTGCACACCATATCCAGCGGGCGGGGGCCCGATACCGACGCGGTCGGGCGGGAGCGGGCGCCGCCACGGACAGAAGGAGGGAAGTACGGACAGACCCCCTGCCGGGAACCGACGGGAACTACGGATGGGGGCCCAGCGCCCTTCGGGCCGACCTGGGACCCGCTGGCTGCGGGTCGACCTAGAGCCGTTGTCTACTGAACGTCCGGGCCCCACCCGGGTCGCACCTACCGTCCGGCTGTACCCTCCCCTCGCCCCCGAGGCGCGGGCGCTGAACCTGGCTGTCAGTGGTGGTGCGCCGGTGCGGCACACCACCCCATGACCCAGCGGCGTTCGACGACTGCGTGGAGGTTTAACCGGTCGGACGTCCTGTGGTGGACTCGGCCGAACCTACCGGCCGGTGGGCGCTTTCTGTCAATAGCCGCCTGACCTGCAATGTTTACGAAACTTGCCTGGTCAGTAGCGAAGATCCGCAGGTCGCGGCGGAGCGGGGACGTCTTCGATCGGCGGTACGAAATGTCCGGACGTCACTCGTTCGGCCGTACGTAGACATTTTGTCCGAAGACCGCGGTGCTCAGGCAGACCGGGAGCTCGGCACCCGGGGTGAGGTCCGGCAGGCCGGGCGTCCCCGACCTCGGGTCGGTCGACCAGCGGGCGACCCGGTCGTCCGGGGCCTGGACCACCAGGTCAGCGGTGCGCCAGATCGCATAGTCGGCCGGGGCGCCGGGCACCAGGATCCCCGCGTCGTCGCGGCCGACGGCCCGCCAGCCGCCCCTGGTGTGGGCGGTGAAGCCGGCCCGTACGGAGATCCGGTGCTCGGGCGTGCGATGGAATGCGGCGGCCCGTACGGTCCCCCACGGATCCAGCGGGGTCACGGGGCTGTCCGAGCCGAAGGCCAGGGGCACACCGGCCCGCAGGAGCGCCGCGTACGGGTTGAGGGTCCGGGCCCGCTCGGCGCCGAGCCGATGCACGTACATGCCCTCCTCTCCGCCCCAGGCCGCGTCGAAGGCAGGCTGCACGGAAGCGGTCAGACCCAGCTCCGCGAAGGCGGCGACGGTCTCGGGGGTGAGCATCTCGGCATGCTCGATACGGTGCCGGGCGGCCCGGATCCGGGCCAGGCCGAGCGTCTCGGAGGCGGCCCGGACGCCCTCCACCACGGCGGAGACCGCCGCGTCGCCGATGGCGTGGAAACCGGCCTGCAGCCCGGCCTCGGTGCAGGCGGTGACATGGGCGGCGATCCGCGCCGCGTCCAGGTGGGCGGTACCCGTGTGTCCGGCCGGACCGTCGGCGTACGGCTCGTGCAGGCATGCGGTGTGCGAGCCGAGCGAACCGTCGACGAAGAGGTCCCCGGCGGCGCCGATCGCACCGAGTTCCCGGATGCGGCGGGCGTCCTTCTCGTCGCCGACCTGCTCGGCCCAGTAGCCGAAGACCCGTGGCCCGCTCTCCGTCGCGGCGAGCTTGAGCAGCGCGACGAAGTCCTCCTCGTCGGAGATGTCCGGGCCGCCGCACTCGTGGACGGTGCCGATGCCGAGCGACGCGGCGCGGCGCAGAGCGGCGCGCTGGGCGTCGGCGCGCTGCTGCGGCGAGACGGCGCCGTGGGCCGCGGAGCGCACCGCGTGGTGGGCGGCGCCGGTCAGCGGGGCGCCGGGGTGGTACCCGGTCAGTCGGGTGACGCCCGGGACCAGATCGAGCAGGGCGGTGGTGACGACCGCGGAGTGCACATCGATACGAGGCAGGTACACCGGCCGTCCGCCGGCGGCCGCGTCGAGCTCGCCGCGCGACGGCGGGCGTTGCTCCGGCCAGCGTGTGGCGTCCCAGCCGTGGCCGAGGACGACCCGGTCCGCGGGGTGCGCCGCCACGTACGCGCGCAGGAGACCGAGCGCCTCGTCGAGGGTCCGGGCACCGGAGAGGTCGAGGCCGGTGAGGGCCAGGCCGGTCGATGTGGTGTGGACGTGGGCGTCGGTGAACGCGGGGGTGACCAGCGCCCCTTCGAGGTCGATCACTTCGTCGACGCCGCTCGCGAAGGCGTCGGCGGCTCCTTCCGAGCCCACCCAGGCGACATGGCCGCGTTCGACCACCATGGCGGTGGCGAAGGGGTCGGCGGGGCTGTGGACGTCTCCACCGCGCAGCAGCACGGTGCGGTGTTCGCTCTGGGGGGCGGTGCTCTCGGTCATGGGACCAGTCTCCCGCCTGCCCGGACCCGCGCGTTCCGCGGCCCCCTCAGATCTGCGGGGGCCGGGCCTCGTACGGCGTGGAGAGTACGACGGTGGTCCGGGTGGAGACACCGGCCAGCGAGCGGATCCGGGTGAGCAGGTGTTCCAGCTCCAGCGGGGTCGCGACACGCACCTTGAGGATGTAGTTCTCGTCACCCGCGACGCTGTGGCACGCCTCCAGCTCCGGGACGCCCGCGAGCCGCTCCGCGATGTCGTCCGGCGCGCTCGGGTCGAAGGGTTTCACCGAGATGAACGCGGTGAGCGGCAGGCCGACGGCCTCGGGGTCGACGACCGCGGCATAGCCCCGGATCACCCCGCGCTGCTCCAGCCTGCGGACACGCTGATGAACCGCCGAGGTGGACAGGCCCGTGGCCTTGCCCAGGTCGGTGTAGCTCATCCGCCCGTCCTTGACGAGCAACTCCACGATCTGTCGGTCCAACTCCTCCATACGGATCAACCTATTGCCCCAGGCCCCTCCAGGCACAGCGGTGAGGGCTCCAAAGGGGCACCTGCGGCGGTCATGTGACGAATGCCACAGGTTTACGGGTGGGTAGTCGACCCCCTCGTGGTTACGGCCGATGCCCGACGGGAAGTGCTTGCTGTGGTCGAGGCCGTGGCGCCTTGTCGGCCCACCTGAGGGGGGAATTTCCCATGCAGAGCCTGAAGCTCACCGGACGCACCGACCCGGAGCCCGTTGATCCGGTCGAGGACACCGCTCCCGACGCGTACGACATGTTCGAGATGTACCGGGTGATCTGCCCGGACTGCGCGCAGCCGATCGCGCTGCTGGCGGACGAGGACGTACTGCCGGAGCACGCGCTGTGCCCGACTCCGTGGAATCCGTTCGTTCTGACGGTCTGTGCCGGCACCGGCCGCGCGGCGTCCCGGGCGCGGCCCGCCGACGAGTCGCTCGACGTCCAGGAGCAGGAGACGGCCCTGCTGTTGACGCTCCCCCAGGGACTCGACTGGCGCATGCAGCCGTTCTCGCATGCCGGCGGCCCCGGCTCGCGCCCGCTGCGGGTGCCGCAGATGCGGCGCGACGCCGCCTGAGGGCCCTTCCCGCACCCGTGCGGGACCACCCGGACGCATCCGGGCTCATCCGGCACATCTGCGCTGCACCACGACGGCCCGGCCGGCGTGGTGCCCGCTGTCGATGAAACTCCGCCGCCCGGGGACCCGGCGAACGGGCTCTCGAATCGGCCGCGCAGTGACCCGGGCCCGCCCCACACCGTTGGCCAGGCATGACCCTGCTGCACTCAACGGCCGGCCCCGGTCGCCGCCGTCTCGCCGCTCCGACCGCCGAAGAATCGGTTCCGCAGCCCGGTTCACAGCCGGTGCCGCAGCCCGTGCCTCCCCGGTCCACGCCGCGACCGGCGCCGCACTCCACCGATCCGCCCATCTACCGGTCCCTGTTGCGTCATTGGGAGGGCACGGGACGGACCCTGCCGGGCCGCCATGACCAGGAGTGGAACCGGATCATGACGACGCCCGTGTGGTCGGAGCGACCGCTGCGGGTCAGCGCGTCTCAGGACCTGCGAGGTGGCGCGCGATGACCATCCGCTGGATCTGATTGGTGCCTTCGACGATCTGCAGCACCTTGGCCTCGCGCATCAGCCGCTCGACGGGGAAGTCGAGCGTGTAGCCGTATCCGCCGAGCACCTGGACCGCGTCGATCGTCACCCGCATGGCCGCGTCCGTGCAGAACAGCTTGGCCATGGCCGCCTGGCGCGAGAAGGGCCTGCCCTCGTCACGCAGCCGGGCCGCCTCCAGGTAGAGCGCCCGGCCCGCCTCGATCTGGGTGGCCATGTCGGCGAGCATGAAGCGCAGGCCCTGGAAGTCCGCGATGGGGCGGCCGAACTGCTGCCGCCCGGTGGCGTAGGCGACGGCCTCGCTCAGGGCGGCCTGGGCGACGCCGATCGCACAGGCGGCGATGCCCAGACGTCCGGAGTCGAGTGCGGACAGGGCGATCGCGAAGCCCTGGCCCTCCTCGCCGATCCGGCGGGCGTCGGCGACCCGTACGCCGTCGAAGTTCAGCTGGGCGGTGGGCGAGCCCTTCATGCCCATCTTCTTCTCGGGTGCGGCCGCGTTCAGCCCCTCGGCGTCGCCGGGGACCAGGAAGGCCGTGATGCCTCGGGCGCCCTCGGCTCCGGTGCGGGCCAGGACCGTGTAGAAATCGGCGATGCCGCCGTGGGTGATCCATGCCTTGGTGCCGGTGATGACCCAGTCGTCGCCGTCCCGTACGGCCTTCGTACGGAGCGAGGCGGCATCCGAGCCCGAAGCGGGCTCGGAGAGGCAGTAGGCGCCCAGCAGGCCCCCTCCCAGCATCGCCGGGAGGTGTTCGGCCTGCTGCTCCTTGGTGCCGTATCCGGCGAGCGCGTGGCAGGCGAGGGAGTGGACGCTGACACCGAGACCGACCGTGAGCCGGGCGGCCGCGAGCTCTTCGAGGACCTGGAGGTAGACCTCGTACGGCTGGTCACCACCGCCGTGGGCGGAGTCGTAGGGCAGTCCGAGCAGTCCGGACTCGGAGAGCAGAGTGAAGACTTCGCGCGGGAACCGGCCCGCGTCCTCCTCCTCGGCCGCCCGCGGCGCGATCTCTCGCTGGGCGATGTCGCGGACGAGCGCGACGAGTTGCCTGGACTCCTCGGTGGGCAGACGGCGTTCCACCAATTGCGGGGCACGGTCGGTCATGACGGCGCTCTCCTCCCTGTCGGGCGTTGCGACGGTCGCGCGCGCGGGGGTATGGGCGGCGCCGCCGGGGGGCTTCCGGGCACGGCCCGGAGAAGCACTGCTGCCCAGCCGATGCCGACCTCCCGGATTACGAGAGTCGCTGGCCAGCGGCTGTGGCGGCTTGAGTATGCCCGATCGGACGATATCCGTCACGGGGTGACGGAGCGACTCGGCGGCGAGCGGGGCGGTCACCGGAATTGGTCCGAACCATTGACCCAACTGGTCTAGTCCATCTACGGTTCCATCGAACCGGCCTTTTCGTGTTCATGCCAAGTCCATGAGATGCCCGAAAGCACGCCCCCCCCCACTACCGAGTTCCCTCCCCCACGAGGAGACAAGATGTTCGGACCGCATAAACCCCGCGCCCGCCTCCGGGCGCTCGCCGCAGCCGCCTGTACCGTCGCCCTCGGCGCCACCCTGCTGGGTACCGCGGGCACAGCATCGGCCGGCGCGGCCCCTGCAGCCGACGCCACCCCCACCGGCGGCAAGGTGGTCGGATACTTCACCAACTGGGGTGTCTACCAGCGTAATTACCACGTCAAGAACATCGAGAAATCGGGCTCGGCCGGCAAACTCACGCACATCAACTACGCCTTCGGCAATGTCACCGGCGGCAAGTGTGCGATCGGCGACTCGTACGCCGACTACGACAAGGCGTACACGGCCGACCAGTCGGTCGACGGCGTGGCGGACACCTGGGACCAGGACCTGCGCGGCAACTTCAACCAGCTGCGCAAGCTGAAGAAGCTGCACCCGAACCTCAAGGTCATCTGGTCGTTCGGCGGCTGGACCTGGTCCGGCGGCTTCGGCGAGGCGGCGAAGAACCCGGCCGCGTTCGCCGAGTCCTGCTACAACCTGGTGAAGGACCCCCGCTGGGCCGATGTCTTCGACGGCATCGACATCGACTGGGAGTACCCCAACGCCTGCGGTCCGACCTGCGACACCAGCGGACGTGACGCTTACGGCAACCTGCTGGCCGCGCTGCGCTCCACGTTCGGTGCGGGCAACCTGGTCACCTCGGCGATCTCCGCCGACGGCTCCGACGGCGGCAAACTCGACGCCGTCGACTACGGCGGCGCGTCGAAGTACGTCGACTGGTACAACCCGATGACGTACGACTTCTTCGGCGCCTGGGACGCGAAGGGGCCGACCGCCCCGCACTCCCCGCTGACCTCCTACAGCGGCATCCCGAAGGAGGGCTTCAACAGCGAGGCCGCCATCAACAAGCTGAAGGCGCAGGGCGTCCCCGCGTCGAAGCTGCTGCTCGGCATCGGTTTCTACGGCCGCGGCTGGAGCGGCGTCGCCCAGGACGCGCCCGGCGGCACCGCCACCGGAGCAGCCCCCGGTACGTACGAGGCGGGCATCGAGGACTACAAGGTCCTGAAGACCAGTTGCCCG
>NZ_JBIURV010000044.1:0-48888 GCF_044741025.1 Streptomyces sp. NPDC088246 | reverse complement strand
GCTATGGGGGAGTCGGTGACTGACGACAACGCGGGAAGCGTGCGTGCCAGGGCGTGGCCGCCCGGTCGGAGGTCACCCGACAGGCTCTGAGACCGCTTCCAGGCACCGTGTCCGGGCCCTTGAGGGGCCCGGACACTGCTCATATGACCAATCCACCCACGGCACACCGCTTCCTGCACGTCATGTCGCCGTTACCAGCCATTCAGAAGGGCTTGCGACCCTCTCAGGATGCAGCCAGCTGTGCCGACCCCCCACAACGGGAGAAATCCCGGCGGAGTCCGTGCGAACCACACGAACCGTGGGTTTCCCGTGATCTCCGCACCCTCCGGCGCGCCTTCGAAGCCCCCGGCGCGGAAGAATAGGGCCATGAGCCAGCAGCCCAGCTCCGAGGTCCCGGTTCCGCCCACCGTGCAGCCATCGGTCGGCTCGCTCGCCGCGCACCGGCCGCACGCCGTCGCCTCGTCGGCGTCCAACGGCGCCATGCTGTCGACCCGGGCCGACCTCGATCCCGACATCGACGCCGACGTCGACGCGTACGAACCCGACGTCGACGGCAGCGAACTGCCCCACGGCCGTTTCCTGGACCGGGAACGCAGCTGGCTCGCGTTCAACGAACGGGTACTCGAACTGGCCGAGGACCCGGCGACGCCCCTCCTCGAACGCGCCAACTTCCTCGCGATCT
This sequence comes from Streptomyces sp. NPDC088246, assembly GCF_044741025.1. Lineage (NCBI taxonomy): Bacteria > Bacillati > Actinomycetota > Actinomycetes > Kitasatosporales > Streptomycetaceae > Streptomyces > Streptomyces sp. NPDC088246. Next base: position 48,206 of record NZ_JBIURV010000044.1, on the reverse strand, counting down.
TCGCCTCCAACCTGGACGAGTTCTTCATGGTCCGGGTGGCCGGGCTGAAGCGCCGTATCGCCACCGGTGTCGCCACCCGCTCCGCCTCCGGACTCCAGCCCCGCGAGGTCCTCGACCTGATCTGGACCCGCTCGCGCGAGCTCATGGCCCGGCACGCCGCCTGCTACCAGCAGGACGTCGCCCCCGCCCTGTCCGAGGAGGGCATCCAGCTGATCCGCTGGCCCGAGCTGACCGAGAAGGAACAGGCCCGCCTGTTCACCTTCTTCCGGCAGCGCGTCTTCCCCGTGCTGACCCCCCTCGCCGTCGACCCGGCACACCCCTTCCCGTACATCTCGGGTCTCTCGCTCAACCTCGCCGTCGTCGTACGCAACCCGGTCAGCGGCCACCGCCACTTCGCCCGGGTCAAGGTGCCGCCACTGCTGACCCGCTTCCTGGAGGCGTCGCCGCAGCGGTACGTGCCCATAGAGGACGTCATCGCCGCCCACCTCGAAGAGCTCTTCCCGGGTATGGAGGTCCTCGCCCACCACATGTTCCGGGTCACCAGGAACGAGGACCTGGAGGTCGAGGAGGACGACGCCGAGAACCTCCTCAAGGCCCTGGAGAAGGAGCTCATGCGGCGCCGCTTCGGCCCGCCGGTCCGCCTGGAGGTCGAGGAGTCCATCGACCCGTACGTGCTGGACCTGCTGGTACGCGAGCTGAAGGTGTCCGACGCCGAGGTCTACCCGCTGCCCGGACCGCTCGACCTCACCGGGCTCTTCGGCATAGCGTCCCTGGACCGGCCCGAGCTGAAGTTCCCCAAGTTCATCGCGGGCACCCACCGCGACCTCTCCGAGGTCGAGTCCGCCTCCGCACCCGACATCTTCGCCGCCCTGCGCGAACGCGACGTACTCCTGCACCACCCGTACGACTCGTTCTCCACCTCCGTACAGGCGTTCCTGGAGCAGGCCGCGAGCGACCCCGACGTCCTGGCCATCAAGCAGACCCTGTACCGGACTTCGGGCGAATCCCCGATCGTGGAAGCCCTCATAGACGCTGCCGAATCCGGCAAGCAGGTCCTCGTACTCGTCGAGATCAAGGCCCGCTTCGACGAGCAGGCCAACATCAAGTGGGCGCGCAAGCTGGAGGAGTCCGGCTGCCATGTCGTCTACGGGCTCGTCGGCCTCAAGACCCACTGCAAACTCTCGCTCGTCGTCCGCCAGGAGGGCGACACACTGCGCCGGTACGCCCACGTGGGCACCGGCAACTACCACCCCAAGACCGCCAGGCTGTACGAGGACCTCGGCCTGCTGACCGCCGATCCGCAGGTCGGCGCGGACCTCTCCGACCTCTTCAACCGGCTCTCCGGCTACTCCCGCCGCGAGACCTACCGCCGCCTCCTGGTCGCCCCGAAGTCTCTGCGTGACGGGCTGATCGCCCGTATCAACAAGGAGATCACGCACCAGCGGGCCGGGCGCAGCGCCTACGTCCGCATCAAGGTCAACTCGATGGTCGACGAGGCGATCATCGACGCCTGCTACCGGGCCGCCATGGCGGGCGTACCGGTGGACATCTGGGTACGCGGCATCTGCGCGATCCGCCCGGGCGTCCCCGGCCTCTCCGAGAACATCCGGGTCCGCTCGATACTGGGCCGCTTCCTCGAACACTCCCGGATCTTCTCGTTCGGCAACGGCGGCGAACCCGAAGTATGGTTCGGCAGCGCCGACATGATGCACCGCAACCTCGACCGCCGGATCGAAGCACTGGTCCGGGTCACCGACCCCGCCCACCGCGCCGCGCTCAGCCGGCTCCTGGAGACCGGCATGGCCGACACCACCTCCTCCTGGCACCTCGGTTCCGACGGGAACTGGACCCGGCACGCCACGGACGCGGACGGCCAGCCGCTGCGGCACGTACAGGAAATGCTCATTGACGCCCGGAGGCGCCGGCGTGCGACGCCATGACCACCAGACGACGCAGGCGGACCTTACGGCAGGGGCGGTGCTCGCGCCCTACCTGCAGGAACAGGCCGCCGAATTCCTGCGCAGCCTGCGCCTGCACCGCGAGAACAGCGCCCCCACGGACGCCGGAACCCACGCCGCCGAGGCGGCCGCCGGTGCCCTGCGCCGCTCGTCCCGCCGGATCGGCGGCACGCTGCACACCTTCCGGGCGGCGCTGGACGCGGCCTGGGCCGAGCAGCTGCGCACCGAACTGGCCTGGCTGTCGGGCACCCTGGCCCGGGAGCACGCCTACGCGACCCGGCTGAACCGGCTCCTCGAAGCTCTCCACGCCCTGTCCGGCACCTCACTGCCCACCGCCCGCACCGGCCCCGGCTCCGATGCCGGTGACAAGGAGCGCGCCGCCCTCGGCGTCGGCGCGGCCCGCGCCGGGGCGCTGCTCGAACGGCAGCTGACCCTCGCCCGGACCCGCGCCCACTCCGCGGCGCTCCAGGCGCTCGGCTCCTCCCGCTTCCATGCGGTGGCCGACGCCGTCGCGCTGCTCGCCTCCGAGGTGCCGCTCGCCGCGGCAGCCACGGCTCCGGCCGAGGAGATGCTGCACGGGCCCGCCGACCGGGCCGAACAGCAGCTGCTCGGTGCGGTGGCCGCGCTCGGCTCGAACGAGGCGGTCGAGCCGTACAACGAGGCACAGGACGCGCCCTGGCACCGGACCCGGCTGCTGCTGCGCCTGTACCGGTACGCCCACGAGGTGGTACGGGGCGCCCCCGATCCGGTCCTGGTCGCGCCGGGGCACGCGCTCGATCTGCACCGGGATGCGGCGGAGGCGGCCGCGGCAGCGGCATCGGCGGCCCGCACGCCCCGGATCGCGCCCGCGACCGCGTACGCCCTGGGGGTGCTCCACGCCGATCAGAGACACGAGGTGGAGGCGGCGCGCAGTGTCTTCCGGGAGAGCTGGCCGTACGCGACCGCGGCGGTGATCGCGCCGTGAGGAGCGGGCCCGTGCTCGCCGCGGGCTGTGTGCTGTGGCGCCGGTCGGAGCGCTCCGGCGAGCTGGAGATCTGTCTGGTCCACCGACCCCGTTACGACGACTGGTCGCATCCGAAAGGCAAGCTGAAGCGCGGCGAGTCCGCGCTGGACGGCGCCCGGCGCGAGGTCCTGGAGGAGACGGGCCACCACTGCGCACCGGGTGCTCCGCTGCCCACGGTCCGGTACGCCGTGAACGGGCGTCCCAAGGAGGTCGCCTACTGGGCGGCCGAGGCGACCGGTGGCGCCTTCATACCGAACACAGAGGTCGACCGGGTGAGCTGGCTCTCCCCGGCGGCGGCCCGGACCCGCCTCACCCGGCCGCACGACCGGGATGTGCTGGACGCCTTGCTCGCCGGCCTGCCGAGCACCTGACCGGGCCGGGGATCAGGTCCTTCCGGCGTCGAGGACGGCACCCTCGCCCCGGACGGCCCCAGAACCGCACCGTCCGACACGGTTCACCTCCCGTTCACTCTCCCCGGTAAACGGCTTCACCTGTTCTGCCTAACTTCGGCAGTGCACGGTGCGCGGCGCAACGCCGAAGCACCCACCACATCGCACGCCGTCGTAGAACGAAAAAGACCTCGGCGGCTCCTGGAAGGAACACCCGAAAAGTGAAGCTTCAGCGCAAGAACCGGCTTCGTGCCACCGCGCTCGGTGCCCTCGCCGTCTCCGGCGCCCTGGTCCTCACGGCGTGCGGTTCGGACAACAACAGCGGCGGTGGGTCCACCGGCGGCAACGGCGGCAAGACCAGCGCCGCGTCGAACATCAAGTGCGACGACGCCAAGGGCCAGCTGCTCGCCTCCGGCTCCAGCGCGCAGAAGAACGCCATGGACCTCTGGGTCAAGAACTACATGGCCGGCTGCTCGGGCGTCGAGGTCAACTACAAGTCGTCCTCCTCCGGTGAAGGCATCGTCGCCTTCAACCAGGGCACGGTCGGCTTCGCCGGTTCCGACTCGGCGCTGAAGCCCGAAGAGGTCGCCGCGTCGAAGAAGATCTGCAAGGGCGGCCAGGGCATCAACCTCCCGATGGTCGGCGGCCCGATCGCCATCGGCTACCACCTGGAAGGCGTCGACAGCCTCACGCTGGACGCCCCCACCCTCGCCAAGATCTTCGACGGCAAGATCAAGAAGTGGAACGACCCCGCGATCGCCAAGCTCAACAGCGGCGCGAAGCTCCCGGACAAGGCCATCCAGCCCTTCCACCGCTCCGAGGACTCCGGCACCACGCAGAACCTCGGCAAGTACCTGGGCGCAGCCGCCCCGAGCGACTGGAAGTACGAGGCCGAGAAGAAGTGGCCGGCCCCCGGTGGCCAGGCCGCGTCCGGCTCCTCCGGTGTCGCCGCCCAGGTGAAGCAGGTCGACGGCGCGATCGGCTACTTCGAGCTCAGCTACGCCACCTCGCAGTCGATCTCCACCGTCGACATCAACACCGGTGGCTCCACCCCGGTCAAGGCGACCCCGGAGAACGCCTCCAAGGCCATCGCCGCCGCCAAGATCAAGGGCACCGGCAAGGACCTGGCGCTCGACCTCGACTACACCACCAAGGCCGAGGGTGCGTACCCGATCGTCCTGGTGACGTACGAGGTCGTCTGTGACAAGGGCAACAAGGCCGAGACCCTGCCCACGGTCAAGTCCTTCCTGAACTACACCGCCGGTGACGAGGGCCAGAAGCTCCTCACCGACGCCGGCTACGCGCCGATCCCGACCGAGATCAACGGGAAGGTCCGCGAGACCATCGCCTCCCTCTCGTAACCGGGGTACGCAGCCGGTGCACGCAGCCCGAAGGCACGCAAGCACCACCCAGCAACACCCGTAGCAACGTCAGCAACACCTGGCGGGCCGGTCCGGTGCACCCCTCCGGACCGGCCCGCCACCACCCATCCGGTGCACCGCCGCCAGGGGAGCCCACAACTCCCCCACACAGACCGGAAAGACCATGGCTTCCACCACACCGATAGACACGCCGCCGGCATCGCCGGTGGCGCGCAAGCGCGCCAGGCCGAAGACCGGGCGCGCCGGCGACAAGATCTTCCTGGGCCTCTCAAGGGGCTCGGGCATTCTGCTGCTCGTGATCATGGCGTCGATCGCCGTGTTCCTCACCTACCGCGCCGCACTCGCCGTCTCCAAGGACGAAGGCAACTTCCTCACCACCTTCGACTGGAACCCGGCCGGCGACCCGCCGGTCTTCGGCATCGCGGTGCTCCTCTTCGGCACGATCGTCAGCTCGGTCATCGCGATGGCCATCGCCGTCCCGGTCGCTGTCGGTATCGCCCTGTTCATCTCGCACTACGCGCCGCGCAAGCTGGCCGCGCCCCTCGCGTACGTCGTCGACCTGCTCGCCGCAGTGCCGAGCATCGTGTACGGCATCTGGGGCGCCCTCTTCCTGGTCCCGTACCTGGAGGGCCTGAACCTCTGGCTCGACCAGTTCTTCGGCTGGACGTACCTCTTCGAGAAGACCGAGGTCGGCGTCGCCCGCTCGCTCTTCACCGTCGGCATCCTGCTCGCGATCATGATCCTGCCGATCGTGACCAGCGTCAGCCGCGAAGTCTTCCTCCAGGTCCCGAAGACGAACGAGGAAGCCGCCCTCGCCCTCGGCGCCACCCGCTGGGAAGTCATCCGCCTCTCGGTGCTGCCCTTCGGCCGCTCCGGCGTGATCTCCGCCTCGATGCTGGGCCTGGGCCGTGCGCTCGGCGAGACGATGGCCGTCGCCACGGTCCTGTCGCCGAGCTTCATCATCTCCGGGCATCTGCTCAATCCGGGTGGCGGAACGTTCGCCCAGAACATCGCCGCGAAGTTCGACGAAGCCGACGCGTACGGGCGCGACGCCCTGATCGCGTCCGGCCTCGTGCTCTTCGTCCTCACCCTGCTGGTCAACGGCGCGGCCCGGCTGATCATCGCCCGCCGCAAGGAATACTCGGGGGCCAACGCATGAGCCAGGCAGCCAACACCGGCATCCAGGAACGCCCCACCCCGATGGCGCCAGCACGCAAGACCAGTCTCAGCAGCCGGGCCCTGCCCCGCTGGGCCCCCTTCGCCTTCGCGGCCGTCGCGATCGCGCTGGGCGTGGGCATCGGCGCGGCGGCGGGCTGGCGCAGCCACACCCAGTGGGGACTGTTCTCCGCCCTGCTCTTCGTCGTCATCTCGTACGTCACGACGACAGTCGTCGAGAACCAGCGCCAGGCCAAGGACCGCCTCGCCACCAGCGTCGTCTGGGTGTGCTTCCTCCTTGCCGTCGTCCCGCTGTTCTCGCTGATCTGGACGACGGTCAGCCGCGGCGCCAATGTCCTCAACGGTTACTTCCTGACCCACTCCATGGCCGGTGTCCCCGGCATCGAGGCGGGCGGCGGCGTCTACCACGCGCTGATCGGCACCCTGGAGCAGGTCGGCATCGCCACCCTGATCTCCGCCCCGATCGGCCTGCTGACCGCCGTCTACCTGGTGGAGTACGGCAAGGGCGCGCTCGCCAGGGCCGTCACGTTCTTCGTCGACGTGATGACGGGTGTCCCGTCCATCGTCGCCGGTCTCTTCATCCTGTCGATCATGCTGATGGCGAAACTCCAGCCATCCGGCCTGATGGGTTCGCTGGCCCTGTCGATCCTGATGATCCCGGTCGTGGTCCGCTCCACCGAGGAGATGCTCAAGCTCGTCCCGAACGAGCTCCGCGAGGCATCGCTCGCCCTCGGCATCCCGAAGTGGCGCACCATCCTGAAGGTGGTCATCCCCACCGCGATCGGCGGCATCACCACCGGTGTGATGCTCGCGATCGCCCGGATCGCCGGCGAGACCGCGCCGATCATGCTGCTGGTCTTCGGCAGCCAGCTGATCAACTCCAACCCCTTCCAAGGTGCACAGTCCTCGCTCCCGTTCTACATCTGGGAGCAGTACAAGATCGGCAGCGAGCCGTCGTACGACCGTGCCTGGGCCGCCGCCCTGGTCCTGATCGCCTTCGTCATGATCCTCAACCTGGTGGCCCGCGGCATCGCCCGCTGGAAGGCCCCGAAGACCGGCCGCTGACCGCGGCACGAAAGAAGCAGTGATTCAGATGGCCAAGCGCATCGACGTCAGCGGCCTGTCCGCCTACTACGGCTCCCACCTCGCCATCGAGGACATCTCGATGACCGTGGAGCCCCGCTCCGTGACCGCTTTCATCGGCCCGTCCGGCTGTGGCAAGTCCACCTTCCTGCGCACCCTGAACCGTATGCACGAGGTCACCCCCGGTGGCCGCGTCGAGGGCAAGGTGCTGCTGGACGACGAGAATCTGTACGGGGCGAACGTCGACCCGGTCACCGTGCGCCGCACGGTCGGCATGGTCTTCCAGCGTCCGAACCCGTTCCCGACCATGTCGATCTTCGACAATGTCGCGGCGGGCCTCAAGCTGAACGGCTCGTACAAGAAGAACCAGCTGCCGGACATCGTCGAGAAGTCCCTGCGCGGCGCCAACCTCTGGAACGAGGTCAAGGACCGGCTGAACAAGCCCGGCTCCGGTCTCTCCGGCGGCCAGCAGCAGCGCCTGTGCATCGCCCGCGCGATCGCGGTCGAGCCGGAGGTGCTGCTGATGGACGAGCCGTGCTCCGCCCTGGACCCGATCTCCACCCTCGCCATCGAGGACCTGATCGGCGAGCTGAAGGAGCGCTTCACGATCGTCATCGTGACGCACAACATGCAGCAGGCGGCCCGTGTCTCGGACCGCACGGCGTTCTTCAACCTCGCGGCGGTCGGCAAGCCCGGCAAGCTCGTGGAGATCGACGAGACGGAACGCATCTTCTCCAACCCGTCCGTTCAGGCAACCGAGGACTACATCTCGGGCCGCTTCGGATAGTCACCCGGCAACGGGGCCGACGTGGGCCGGGGGCGTGGGTGGTTACGCCCGGTGGTGGGTTTCCACCGGCGCACCGCCTCACCCCTCCGGCGAACCGGCCTCGTCCCCAGACGGCCTTGAGGTGCTGCATGGCGGTGCCACCGCAAGGCGAAGGGGCCGCCCCCACTCCCCGCAGAGGGAGTGGGGGCGGCCCCATTTCCGTACCACCACGCGATCGCGCCGGGCAAAGGACGAAGCGGCCACCGGACGACCCCGGCGACCCCACCGCCCCGTCACCCGAACAGCAGCACCACAACCCCGTAACTGGCGGCAGCGACCAACCCCGCGGCCGGCATCGTGATGAACCACCCCAGGATGATGTTCTTGGCAACACCCCACCGCACCGCGTTCACCCGCTTCGTGGCCCCCACACCCATGATCGCCGAGGTGATCACATGCGTCGTGGAGATCGGCGCGTGAAACAGGAACGCCGAGCCGAACATGATCGACGCGCCCGTCGTCTCCGCGGCGAACCCCTGCGGCGGGTCCAGCTCGATGATCTTCCGGCCGAGCGTCCGCATGATGCGCCAGCCACCCGCGTACGTACCCAGCGAGAGCATCAGCGCGCAGACGAGCTTCACCCAGACCGGAATCGGGTCGCTCGGGCTCTCGACATCGGCGATGACCAGGGCCATCACGACGACACCCATCGTCTTCTGCGCGTCCTGCAGACCGTGACCGAGCGCCATGCCCGCCGCCGAGACCGTCTGGGCGATCCGGAAGCCGCGCTTGGCCTTGTGCGGGTTGGCCTTCCGGAACATCCACATGATCGCGACCATCACCAGATAGCCGACGACCAGGCCGATGACCGGCGAGAGGAACATCGGGATGACGACCTTGTCGAGCACCCCGTCCCAGTGCACCAGCGTCCCGCCGGCCAGCGCCGCACCGACCATGCCGCCGAACAGCGCGTGCGAGGAAGAGGACGGCAGCCCGAAGTACCAGGTGACGAGGTTCCAGATGATCGCACCGACGAGCGCGGCGAAGAGGATTCCCATCCCCTTGTCCCCCTCGGGGGTCGCGATCAGACCCTCACTGACGGTCTTGGCGACACCGCTGCCGAGGAATGCACCGGCAAGGTTCATCACCGCGGCCATCGCCAGTGCCGCACGTGGTGTCAGTGCACGGGTGGAGACGGACGTGGCGATGGCATTCGCCGAGTCGTGGAAGCCGTTCGTATATGTGAAGCCGAGCGCGACACCGATGGTCACGATCAGCGCAAAGGTGTCCACGTGGTTCAGGACTCCTTGACCGCGATGGTCTCCACCGTGTTGGCGACATGCTCGAACGCGTCGGCGGCCTCTTCCAGCACGTCCACGATCTGCTTGAGCTTCAGCACCTCCATGGCGTCGTACTTGCCATTGAAGAGATGGGCCAGCAGCTTGCGGTGGATCTGGTCGGCCTGGTTCTCCAGACGGTTGACCTCGATCCAGTACTCGGTGAGGTTGTCCATCGTCCGCAGACCCGGCATCGCCTCGGCGGTCAGCTCGGCCGCCCGGGCCAGCACCTCGATCTGCTGCGCCACGCCCTTGGGGAGTTCTTCGACCTGGTACAGCACGACCAGGTCGACGGCCTCCTCCATGAAGTCCATGATGTCGTCGAGCGACGACGCGAGGTTGTAGATGTCCTCGCGGTCGAACGGCGTGATGAAAGAGGAGTTCAGCTGGTGGAAGATCGCGTGGGTGGCATCGTCCCCCGCGTGCTCCGCTGCCCGCATGCGCTCCGCGATCTCGACTCGGGAGGCAGAGTCCGCCCCGAGCAGTTCCATCAGGAGTTTCGAGCCCGTGACGATGTTGTCCGCGGATGCGGAGAACATGTCATAGAAGCTCGTCTCCCTGGGGGTCAGACGAAAGCGCACGTGGGGTCCTCGGGTGCTTTGGATTCGGTCAGGCTGATGCTAGGCGCATCATCCGGCCACGGCTAACCGGCATTCTTCAGTGTCGCGCATCGGGCACTGTGATCAGCACGGGCCCCCGGTCACGGTTCGGCAGAATTCGTTAGAATATACCCACCAGGGGTATATGAACGGCAGGGTAAAGGGAAAACGGGAGGCAGCAATGACCACCACCGAGGCCGCGGAGACGGAACCGGTCGTCACCGACCACGACCGGGGTATTCACGGCTATCACCACCAGAAGGCCGAGCACCTCAAGCGGCTGCGCCGGATCGAGGGCCAGATCCGCGGTCTCCAGCGGATGGTCGACGAGGACGTCTACTGCATCGACATACTCACCCAGGTCTCGGCGTCCACGAAGGCGCTCCAGTCCTTCGCGCTCCAGCTGCTGGAGGAGCACCTGCGGCACTGCGTCGCCGACGCGGCGGTCAAGGGAGGCGAGGAGATCGACGCGAAGGTCGAGGAGGCCACGAAGGCCATCGCCCGCCTGCTCCGTACCTGATACGGGGAGATGCCCGGTGCAGGGAGTATGCCCGGTGCCGGCGGGGGATGCCCGGTGCCGGCGGGCGATGCCCGGTGCGGGGCAGGGTCTGATGCGGGGCGGGGCCCCGCACTCACCCCCGGTGGTCGGCCTGCCGGGGGACGGCGGTTCGTCCGTTGATCACCCGGACGTCCAGCACCTCGTCGATACGGTCCGCGCTGAGCCGTTCCCCGATCGCGGCCGACGCGGCGATCATCAACTCACCGCAGAGCTCGATCTCGGCGAGGGCCACATGGTCAGATACGGTCCGCGTGCCGAGCGTCACCACGTCACTCACCTCTCACTGCCGTCGCCGACTTCCTAGCGTAGGGAGCGGACCACACGCCGCGCATGGCACGGACGGACCATTTCGCGCCCACCGGCATGCCTACGCCCCCGCCTTCGTCCGTGCCCTCGCCCGTACGCCGCCCGGCTATCTCTGCCGGATCTTCCCCGTGTAGATGTCGCGATCGTCCGGCAGCCGTACGGAGACCGGTACCCCGAATCCGTACAGCAGCGTCGTCGACACCACCTCCACCGCCGGCCCCTCGTTGGCGAAGCTGAACCGGTGGCGCACCTTGCGCAGCCGCCCCTGTTCGTCCAGATACGCGTCGAACGGCACCGTGTCCGTGCGGAACCCTTTCGCCGCCGCGGCCAGTGCCCCGCGCGATTTCGGCGAGGCCTCGCGCGCCGCCCGGCCGATGTCCGAGATCCCCCGGTAGTGCCGCACGGCCACCCCGGCGAGCTCGGTCCTTCCTACGTACGTCACCTGCCGCGCCCCGCGCAGCAGTTCGGCGGCAGCCATCGGATCGGTCACTCCGCCGGTGACCAGATTGCCGTCCTCCAGGGTCGTCGTGTCGATCCTGACCCACTTGTCCGCGGGCACTCCGGCGCCACGGTTCATCATGTAGAGCGCACCGGGGGCCAGCAGTTCGGTGATGGGACGGTGCTCGTCCTCGCCGGCGGCGTCCTCGGGCAGCACGACCTCGAGCCGGCCCACCTGGTTGCGGAAGTCGTACGTCCCCCGGCCCCTGATCGTCACCCGCGTCCCGCCCGCCGCGGTCTCCACCGACGTACGCACCTCGGCGCTCGTGGCGACGGACCGGGCTCCGGCCCCGGTCACCGTCCCCGTCCCACTCACCGTCCCCGCGAGCACCGCGGCCGCGCGGTGGACCGCGTCGAGGGAGTCGGTCCCGCCCCGTTCATCGGCCATGGCACGGTCGCCGCCGCCACCGCCGCCCGAGCATCCGGCGGTCGCCGCCATCACGCCCACCACGGCAAGGGCGCAGACAGCGCGCGCCCCGCCTCCGGACCTGTGCTGCTGCACCACCATCGCCTGCCAACCCCCAACGACGTACCGCTTGCCCGAGCCCCCCATCCGTTCCGCATAACGACAGCCCGTGTCCCCCGTCACGCCGCTCCCGTACGCCACACCGCCGGGTGGCCGTGCCCAGTACCGTGGACGGGTGTATGTCCAACACACCGATGAGGTCCCGCAGACTCCCCCCACCCCCGCGTCCTCCGGGCACGAGCCCACGACCGTGGAACGCGGCTCGTTCTGCACCGCCCGCTGCAGCTGCGGCTGGTCCGGGCCGGCCCGCCGCTCCCGGGACCGGGCCCGCACGGACGCCGCGGAACACAGCCCGCCATCCTGACTACCTCGTTCCACTCTCCTGACCTCTCCCCCCACCGACCGGCCCTGAGCGCCACGACCCGGAGGTCCGATGAACCTGCCGCCCCTGCCCGACCGGCGCACCCTGCTCACCGCGGGCGCCGCAGCAGCACTCACCGGCGTCACCGCGACCGCCTGCAGCGGCGCATCCGGTTCCGGTTTCGGAACCGGCGACGGGAGCAACCCCTCGGGCACGTCAGGCACCACGGGCGGCAGCACTCCTGCCTCACCGGCCTCATCGGTCCCGTCGAAACCCTCCCCCTCCGGCCCGGCGAACTGGTCCGCCCTGGCCAAGAGCCTCGACGGCACCCTCGTACGCCCCCAGGACGCGGCCTACCCGACCGCCCGTCAGCTCTACAACACCCGCTTCGACGGTCAGAAGCCCGCCGCCGTCGCATACGTCAAGCACGAGGCGGACATCCGCGAGTGCCTGGCCTTCGCCCGTCGCACCGCCACCCCCGTGTCCATCCGCAGCGGCGGCCATTCCTACGCCGGCTGGTCGAGCGGCAACGGACGCCTCGTCCTTGACGTCTCGTCACTGTCCCGCGTCGACAGGAACGGCACGATCGGTGCGGGCGCCAAGCTCATCGACGTCTACCAGGGCCTCGCCCGCCACGGTCTGACGATCCCCGGCGGCTCCTGCCCCACGGTCGGCATCTCCGGCCTCACCCTCGGCGGCGGCCACGGTGTCGCGTCCCGCGCGTACGGCCTGACCTGCGACAGCCTCACCGCGGCAACCATCGTCACGGCCGACGGCAAGACCCTCACCGCGGACGCCAAACACCACCCGGACCTCTTCTGGGCGCTGCGCGGCGCGGGCAACGGCAACTTCGGCGTGGTCACCGAGCTGACGTTCCGTACCCGCCCGGCCCCGCGCACCGTCACCGCGTACATGTCCTGGCCGTGGTCGCGCGCCCGGGCCGTCATCCAGGCCTGGCAGGAGTGGGGACCGTCCCAGCCCGACGAGATCTGGTCCTCGGCACATCTCGCCGCGGGCCCGGGCGGCGGCCACCCGACCGTTTCGGTGGCCGCGTTCAGCCTCGGTACTTACGGCGACCTGCAGAACGCCGTCGACCGCCTCGCCCACCGGATCGGTGCCCCGGCGTCCTCCGTCTCGCTGCGCCGCCGCAGCTACCAGGAGTCGATGCTCGTGTACGCGGGCTGCTCGGGCATCACCGACGCCCAGTGCCATCTGCCGGGCACGACGCCCGGCCGCACCGCACAGGGCACGCTCCAGCGCGAGACGTACGCCGCCGCGTCCGACTTCTACGACCGCTCCCTGCCCCCGGCGGGCGTGAATGCCCTGCTCGACCGGGCCGAGGCGTTCACCCGGATTCCCGTCACCCAGGGCGGAGGGGGCGGCTCCATCGCGCTCACCGCACTCGGCGGGGCGATCAACCGGCTCTCCCCACAGGCGACGGCCTTCGCCCACCGCCGCTCACGCGTACTCGCCCAGTACATCGGTGCCTGGAGCCCCGGCACGGCGGGCAGCGCCCAACAGGACTGGCTGAAAAACACCCACGCGGCGATGCGCCGGTACGCGTCCGGAGCGGCGTACCAGAACTACACGGACCCGACGCTGACCGACTGGCGCCGGGCCTACTACGGCTCGGCGGCCGACCGTCTCACCCAACTGAAGAAGCAGTACGACCCCGGCCGCCTCTTCGCTTTCCCGCAGGCTCTCTGACGTACGGTCACGGGCTCGGCCTCTGGCCACAACCCCAGCACCGGCACCAGCACCAGCACCAGCACCAGCACCGGAACCGATGGTCCCGGCCGCCTCCTACGCGGCCAGGTCCTTCTCGCCGTCCCCGCCGCCGGTCCTCGGCCGCGGCTCGGGAATCCCGAACGCCCCGGCCCGCCCGTCCGCCGTTACCGACGGCTCCGGCCGACGTGACCGTACGAGCCACCCGAGCCGGTCCGAACGGGAGACGGCCGCCACCAACGGGGTCAGCAGCATCATCGCCAGCGGGGCGAGCAGCAGAGCGGCTGCCGTGCCGAGCGCGAATCCGCCGATGACATCGGTCGGGTAGTGGACACCCATGTAGATCCGGCAGAAGCCTTCCAGCAGGGCGAGCGCGAGCGCGGCAATGCCGAACTTCCGGTTGGCCACGAAGAGCCCGACGGCCAGAGCCATCGCCATCGTGGCGTGGTCGCTCACGAAGGAGAAGTCGTTCTTCCCGTCCACCAGGACATCCAGCCCCTGGTGATCCCGGAACGGACGCGGCCGCTCCACGAAGCCGCGGATCGGGATGTTGATGAGCAGCGCGATCCCGGCGGCGAGCGGCGCCCAGACGATCCCTGCGACCGCCGTCACCGAATCATCGGCGCTGCCGCGCCGGCGGACGCTCCACCAGCACCACAGGACCACCAGGACCATGCCGAGCATGATCCCGTACTCGCCGACGAACTCCATGACCCGGTCGAACCAGGTGGGAGCGGACTTCGCGAGTCCATTGATGTCGTAGAGCAGGCTGACGTCGGGGTTCGCCCCATCCAGTGCGAGTCCAGCCATCTGCTGCGGCCCCTTGCCTTGTCTGCTGCCGCGGTCCACACCCATGTGCACCGCTTTGACGAACCCCCGTGCCGGTTCGATCACTGCGTGGATCGGTAAATCGGTAATGCGCGGATCAGTACTGCGTGACGGCCCTGTCCCTGAGGTCTTCCCCGATCAGCGCCACATGGTCAGTGCACCACTGTCCGGTCCACCCAGGGAACGACGCGCCCCGTGCGTACGTTCCACTCTCCACCGAATGATCACCATGACGTTATCGAAGAGTGACTCATCGTCGCAGCTCAGGGCTCAGGCTTCACGGAGAGTTTTGGCCACCGCCGTCCGGCGTCATGCCACCGGGAGGGCGGTCGGAAGGGCCGCGGCCCCGTCCTTGGTCACGCGCGTCGCGCCGAAGTAGTCCGGGGTGTCGATCTTGTCGAACCGGATCACGGCCCCGGTGTACGGAGCATTGATCATGTACCCGCCCCCGACGTACAGCCCCACGTGGTGGATGGCCCGCGAGTTGTTCAGATCGTCCGAAAAGAACACCAGGTCACCCGGGAGCAGCTCGTCCCGCGAGGGGTGCGGCCCGGCGTTGTACTGATCGTTCGCCACCCGGGGCAGCTCGATGTCCACAGTGCGGTACGCGGCCTGGGTCAGCCCCGAACAGTCGAACCGCCCGCCCTGCGCGGCCGTACCGTTGCCGCCCCACAGGTACTTCGTACCGAGCTTCTTCTGCGCGAAGTAGATCGCCCCGGCCGCCTGCTGCGAGGGCTGCACCCGTCCGACGGGCCGGGCGAAGCTCTTCTCCAGGGACCGGATGATGGTGACGTAGTTCTGCGTCTCCGCGATGTCCGGAACCCCGCCCGACCGGATCACCCGGTACGCACCGGCGTTGTACGCGGCCAGCATGTTGTCCGTCTGATCCCCCGGCACCTTCTTCACGTACCCGGCCAGTTCGCAGTCGTACGAGGCGGCGGACGGAATCGCATCGGCCGGATCCCATACGTCACGGTCCCCGTCCCCGTCCCCGTCGATCCCGTGACCGGCCCAGGTGCCCGGGATGAACTGGGCGATGCCCTGAGCGGCGGCGGGACTCTCGGCCCGGGGGTTCCACCCGCTCTCCTGGTACAGCTGGGCTGCCAGTAGAGCCGGGTTGATGGCGGGGCAGAGGTTGCCCCACTTCTGCACCAGGGGCTGGTATTTCGCGGGCACGGCCCCCTTCGCCAGCGCGACGGCTCCGCTGCTGCCGGAACTGACCAGTCCGGCAGCAGCGGAGTATGTACCGACGACGAGCAACGCCACGAAGCACATGACCATGCCGACGCCGATGCCACCAACCACCCAGAATTTCCGCACCCCTCAACCATCCCCCATCGGGGCCTGGTTCATGAGCGGTTTCGCGGGTGTGTACGAATCATCCGGGTCATCAAGGGCGTTGACCGGCCAATCCGGCGCACTGACCGGCCCTCAGGCGGCTCCGGCGGACCAGTAGTCGGAGTGCACGTTGGGGCGTGGAAGGGGGTAGACCCCTTCGTAGGCGGGCCCGTTCGGCTTGGAGGCGGAGTCGGCGACCTTCGACTCCTTCACGCAGGGGCTGTCCGCTTCGAAGAACGCCTGCCCCTTGCCGCGGAAACTCACACTGATGCCGAAGCCGGCCTTCGTCTGTGCGTAGACCGCCGGGAACTCCTTGTCGTTGTTCTTCGCCTTGATGCGGTAATCGCTCTTGCGCCAGAACTTCTCGACCTGGTCCAGGAAGCTCTGCCTGCGCTCCGCCGACACGATGGTCATCACGGTGCGCCTGCGCGTCACATCGCAGCTGCCCGTCGTCGTCGGGCCGTGCGCCCACTGCACCTCGGGGTTGATCTCCTTCAGCACGGCGTCGAGCATGTCGTCGGACCGTTCGGCGGCCTCCTGCATGTCCATGCCGCTCTCCTTGGTGCTCTTGGTGCTCTTGGTGGTCCCGGCGCTCTCGCTGCCGCCCGATTGTCCGCTGTCGTTGCCGCAGCCGGACAGTGCGAAGCCGAAAGCCAGGGCCACCGCAACGATCTGGAACCTTCGCTTCATCGCTGTTCCTCCATCTTGAGCCTGTCGGAGTGTCCCGACACGATCAGAGCGATGCTGTCCGCCGACATGGCGTCCCGTACCGGATCGAAGTAGTTGGAGTGCGCGTCGAAGCTCACACCGCCTGTGCTGATAAAGGGCTGGCCGGGGGCCACCGGGAATCGCTGGGCTCCGAAGGCCTTGCTCGCCGGGTCCTTGCCGAACCAGAGGTCGTCGTCGCCCGGGTCTGCCAGGTCTCCGGCGATGTACGCGCCGGCGGGGCCTCCCAGAATCATCCCTATTACGCCCACGGCGGCCTGTGTCTTGGACGGGAGCTTGGTCACCGGGTCGTTGGCCGCGGCACCGACGAAGACATGCCCGCTGCCGACACCGAGGTCCACGGCGCGGTCCACGCCCACCCCCGGACTGCCTACCAGAATGATGTCGTCCACCCCCGGAATACCACCGTCGCGCTGCGTCGCGGCGCCCACGGTACGTGAACCGTAGGAGTGCCCGATGGCCGTGATGTGCGGGTCCTTGTTCTGATTGGTGGCCGCGATACCACCCATGAAGTCGCTGTAGGCCACGCCGCCCTTCTCCGCGCGGCCGGTGCCCGCGACCGCCAGGCTGTGCAGCCCGTCCGGCGTCTGCGGTGCGTCGTATCCCAGCCAGACGATCGACGCGGTGGACGAGTCGTAACCCTGGGCGCCGATGGCCGTGTCACGGGCACGCTTGAGATCGTTCTTCGCGAATTCCTCGTCGAGGGAAGTGTTCAGCCCCGGCACATAGGCCGACACGTTCTTCGAGGTGTCGGGGTTCCCGTAGGAGACGATGGCCCGTCCGTTGCCCTCGTCGCTGATGCCGATCAGGTACATCGGCGGCTTGCTCCCCTCCTGCAGCTGCCGGTCGATCTCCTTCAACGCCGCCAGCTGGTCCTTCGACTTGGGGTCGGTCTTCCCCTCCAGCTTCGAAATCAGGTCCGGGAGGTTCTTCCGGTTGGCCGCGTCCCTGTCCGCCACCGGGATGCCGTCCAGGTTGCCGATCTTGTCCGGGGAGAGCTCCAGGTACTGATCGCGCTGTTGCTGCGTCAGCCCGTTCCACCAGTCCTTGCGTTGGGCCGCAGTCGCATTGTGCGGAATTCGCTCGTTGAGGTAGTCGCGCTCCGCGTCCCGTACCGCCGCCTCGACGCGGCTACCGGAGCCGGGCAGCCCGGCGACCGCGCCGCCGCCCCCGCCGGATGCCTTGGTCATGTCCCAGGCGGCGGCTACGTACTTGCCCTTGTTCCACTTGTCGCCGGCGCCCCGTGCGGCCTGGGCGTACTGGTCGGCGATGCCCTTGGCGGTGTCGACGGGGTGGGAGACCGTGTCGACGACACCGCTGACGTCGCCCCACAGGCCGCCGTCGCCGACGACGCCGGTGAGGAAGTTGCCGTCCGAGGGGTGGGAGGAGTTGGTGTCCGAGTTTTGTCTACCCGCGTCGACCTGCGTAGAAGAATCGCCGTTGGTCGAGCCGCTGGAACCGCCGGAGGTGTCGGAGCCGCCGGATGCGGTGGTGCCGCCGGTGCTGTCTGTGCCGCCGGAGCCACCGGAGCTGCCGGAGCCACCGGATGAGGCGGAGCCACCGGAATCCGAGCCGCCGGATGAGGTGGACCCGCCGGATGTGTCCGAGCCGCCGGACCCCGTGCCCCCGGTCACGGTCGCACCCTCGGATCCCGCACCGCCGGCGGAATCGGATCCGCCCCCGGTCGAGGTGCCGCCGCCGTTACCCGTGTCTGTGCCCTTGCCGGCGACCACGTCGACATCGGGCGCCGGGCAGGCGCTTCCGGTCAGCTGGCAGATGGCGTTACGGATCTCCCCGGTCAGCTGCCCGCCGATGCCCGTCGCCACGAGCCCACCGATGAGGGCCACGACCACGAGGATCATGCCCAGGTACTCCATCGCGGTCTGACCGGCGTCCCGACGCCACTTGATCATCCGCGCGATGCTGAACGGCCGGTGCTCGGCGCGCTGTTCAGGACCGAGCCCGAACCATTCGCGCGAGCCGGCCCGGAACAACAGGACGATGACGACAACCGGCATCACCAGTTGCGTCACACCCTGCCCGCCGGTGTCCTCGCTCAGTGTCGCCAGGGCACCGAGGGTGAGCCAGGCGTGTACTGCGAGAAGCCCGCGCCAGATCCAGACGCCGCCGGTCCGCATGTACAGCGACAGTACGAATCCGGTGACGCCGGGCAGTGCGGCGTACAGCACCATGCCCAGCAGGTGACCGTCCACCGCATCGACGGACGAGGCCACGACCAGCGCGTCGATCGCACCCACGACGGTGACGACGAAGAGCAGTCGGACGAGAATCAGCACCGCTTGCAGAGGGCGCGACAACGACTGTCTGCCCGGACGGGCGGCGGCGGCGCTTATATCGGCGCCACCCGGTACCGCTAATTCTCGTATGCCAGACACGACGGGTCTCCCAGCTTTGTGAGTGGGCGCAGCGACAGTTCCCCCGGTCTCTGTATGCGACCACACCAACACTGGGCGCGGCATGGGCCCCAGGGCCCAATGCAGGACTCAAAGTCCCAGGTGGCCAGCCCGTCCCTTACCCCACCGACTGGCCGGATATGGGTCATTGAGTATGCTGACGCGACGTCAGGGAGCTCCGGCGGACCAGAAGTCGGAGCGGACGTTGGGGCGGGGGAGGGGGTAGACGCCCTCGTAGGCGGGGCCGTTCGGTGGGGTGGTGGATTCGGCGACCTCCGACTCATTTACACAGGGGCTATCGACTTCGAAGAATGCTTGGCCCTCGTAGCCGATGATGAGGCTGACTCCGAAACCGTCCTTCGTCTGTGCGTAGATCGCCGGCACATCCACATCGTTGTTGATCGCCTTGATCTGGTAGCCACTCTTGCGCCAGAAGCGGTCGACCACACCCAGGAAGCTTCCTCGACGGGCTTCCGAAACAATGGTCATCACAGTTCGCCTACGCGTGACATCGCAGGTCCCCGTAGTCGTGGGGGCGTGCACCCATTGCACTGCAGGATCAATATGCCCCAGCACGGCGTCCATAATGCTGTCAGCGCGGTCCCCGGCCTCCTGCATATCCATTACTGCCCTCTTCCCCCCGTTCACACAACCAGACATTGCCACGCACAGCAGAAGTACCATCGCCGCAGCCCGAAATCGGTGGATCACCGGTACTCCTCCACTTGGACTTTTTGAGCGTGCCCCGCAGCAATCAGAGAAATGCTGTTCGCAGATGAACTATCCCTGCGCGGGTCGAAGTACTGGGAGTGCGCATCGATGGAGATCCCCTCACGACTGATGAACCGGGGCCCGTCATCTACGGGGAAGCGTCTTGCGCCAAATGCCCTACTCGCCGGGTCCTTGCCGAACCAGAGATCGTCGTCGCCCTGATCGGCGAGATCTCCGAGCAAGTGGGCAACGGGCGGCCCTCCAGCAACCAACCCCGCAGCACCGACAACGGCCTGTTGCTTGGAGGGGAGCTTCGTCACGATGTCGTGCTCCGCCGCCCCGACAAAGACATGGTCCTTCCCCACCCCGAGATCCTCGGCACGGTCCACCCCGACTCCCGGGCTGCCGACCAGGACGATGTCGTCCACACCGGGAATCCCGCCCTCCCGCTGCGTGGCAGCACCCACTGTGCGCGAACCGTATGAGTGCCCAATGGCGGTCAGATGCGGGTCTTCATGCTCGTTCGTAGCCACCAAGCCACCCATGAACCCATTGAAAGCACCCCCTCCCTTCTCTGCTCTCTCGTCACCCATTACCGCCAGGCTTCCCAGCCCATCCGGCGACTGCGGTGCGTCATATCCGAGCCAGACAATCGCCGCACTGGAAGGATCGTGATTAAGAGTGCCCATCGCCGTGTCACGGGCACGCTTGAGATCCCCCTTCGCGAACTCCTCATCCAGAGACGTGTTCAGCCCCGGCACATACGCCGACACATTCCGAGCCATATCCGGGTTCCCGAACGAGACAATCGCCCGCCCATTCCCCTGATCCCCAATGCCGAGCAGAAACATCGGAGGCTGCCGCCCCTCCCGCAACTGCCGGTCGATCTCCCGCAACCCCGCCAACTGCGTCTCCGACTTCGCGTCGTCCCGCCCTTCCAGCTTCCCCATCAGCAGCTGCAGGTTGTCCCGGTTCGCCGCATCCCTCACCACAGCCGGAATGCCGTCCAAGTTGCCGATCTGGTCCGGGTACACCGCCAGGTACTCCTCGCGCTGTTCGTCCGTCAGGCCGGCCCACCAGGCCTTCCGCTCGGCCGGTGAGGCGTCGCGGGGGATGCCGTCTTTCAGGTAGCCGCGCGCCGCGTCCCGTACCTCGGCCGCGTCGCCCGCCGCGTCGGTCCACGTGGCGTCGGGGACCTTCAGGCCCTCCTCGGCCCTCAACTGCCGCAGGATGCGGGCGTACCGCCAGTCGATCTCGGCCGCCGTCCGTACGGCCTTCGCCACCCGGTCCGCGATGTCCTGCGCCTTCGACACGTTCGGGTTGGGCGCGACCAGGCCCGAAGGCAGCAGGAGGCCCGGCAGCGAACCCACCGACGCCGTCCCGCCCGGCAGCGGCTTTCCGTCGATCAGGCCATCGCCCGCCGCCGGATACGTCACCGAACCGTCCGCGTGCACGGTGAACTTCAGGGACTCCGCATCGTCCAGCGCCTCCCGCAACGCCCGTTGCTGGATGCGCAGCTCATGGGCCAGGCTGTTCAGCGTCGTACGGAGCAGACCGCACTCCGTGTAGGCGTAACTCAGGTTCCGGCTCAGCTGCTTGAGCCGCCCGACCGCCGCGTCCGCCGCCGCACCCCGCTGCGTACCGCGCAAGCCGGTCAGAAGTTGCGTCTCGATGCGGTCCCGGCCCGCGCCGGCACGGTTGCTCGCCTTGCCCCACCCGTCGGCCGCACCCTCCAGTTCGCCGCACTTCAGGTCGCGTAACTGCGCCCAGGTGAGGGTCATCGCACCTCGCCCCGACCCGACGGCGCCACCGATGCGAACGACGCCTTTACTGTCTCGTCAGTCTCGCCCTGGGCCCGGGCGACGGCCCTCAGCTTCCCGGCCAGCGCCCCGCACTCCCCCCGCGCGACCTCGAACCGTCGCACCCACGACTCCCGTACCGATCCCAGCTCCGCCAGCGCGGTCAGACCTCCGGTCCCCGTGAGCAGGCCCTCGTGCGCTGTCTCCAGTTCCGACTTCACCGGGCCGAGGTGCGTGCACATCCCCTCCGCACCACCGGCGGCCCGTAGCCAGACCCTGTCGCTGTGCTGCAGTACGTCCCTGCCGGCGCCACCCGCCTCGCCCAACAGATCGCTCAGCCGCTGCCGGCCCCCCGGCTGTCCCACCACTGCCACTCCGGCCACCCCGTTCCGTCCTTGATCGTGGACTTGATCGTGGAGCGGCACTGTGCCAAATCCAGTGCGGGCGACACGCCGCGCCCGCACGCGCCTCAAGGCGTAACACCCCCGCAGGCCCGGCATGCCGGACCGGGCAGTTCACCCGAACGGGGTGGCCGCCCCATGTCATCGACTTCCGGAGTGAGTTGGCAGCCACCGGCTCGACCACCCCCGTCCATTCACCCCGCGGCCGCCCACTAACCGGCCCGCGGCACACCCGCCCCGTCGAGGATCGCGTGCATGGCCTCGACCGGCAGCGCAGGGTTTCCCGCAACGGAGCCTGTCGTCGCCGTGTCGGCCAGCAGCTCCCGGATCCGTGACAACGGAAGCCGCGGGTCCCGTGCCGCCGCCGCCCGCGTCTGAGGATCACGGCTGAGCCGGTCCAGGTCCTCTGCCCCCAGCCCCGGATCGCGCAGGGCCAGTAGCCGCAGTTCCGGGTCGGAGGAGTCGGCGAACCGGGCAGCGAGCCCCTCCGCGGGAAAGCGGGGCTTGGCGGCGAGCATCCCTACGGCACGGTGCCCACCGTTCAGGAACAGGGCTAGCAGCAGCTCCGGGGGCGGTTCCGGATGGAACTCGCACAGCAGCAGCCGTACGGCGAAATCCTCGTCCCTGGCCAGGAGTTCCACCAGGTCCTGCGGCAGCCCGGGGCAGGCGGCGGCGCTCCGCCGCAGCCACAGATGCGCGGACGTCGCACACCGCCGCAGCACATCCATGTCCTCACGGGCCTCCCACACCCACGCCAAGGTGTCCAACCGGTCCTCGGGTCCGACGGCGTACTCGATGGCGGCGCGTTCATCCTCGGTCAGTTCGGGGCGGGCGGAGACGACGAGCCGTACGTACGGGTCGGGGCTGACGGCCAGTCGTGCCACCAGGTCCGCGGGCAATGAGGGATTCGCGGCGAGCGACGAGAGCCGATCGCCCTTGGCCATCAACCGCTCGGCGAGTCCGCGGCCGAGCCGGCCCACCGCGAGCAGATTGTGGAGCTGCCACGATTCCGCGAGGGCTTCGACGAGCCACGCGGTCCGCTCCTCGTCGTCATGGCACACGCGCAGCGCGGCGGCCTGCCTGACCTCCGAGTCCTCGTCGTTGAGCAGCGACTCCCTTGCAGACTCGTCGAGTTGGTCCCACGCGCGGCAGGCCATACGCCGGAAGAATGGCTCGGGATGGCCCGCCATCCCGGCCCGCACATGGGCCGGCACACTGGCGGAAGCAGCCGTCTCGTAGCGGACGGAGTCCCGTGGGTGGGCGAGCAGCCGCTCGTACGCCCAGTCCGGCAGCGGCTCCACCGGCATCCGGTAGGGATTCGGCCCCATGGCCAGGATGAGGCTGATCGTCGCGGACGGATCGTCGAGAAGCCGGGCACGCTGGGCCGGGTCGGCGTTCCAGCTCTCCGCGAAAGCCGCCCTGACACCCCGATCCGGGTGGCTGAGGATCGCGTCCACCACCTCCGGCGGCAGATCCTTGCGCTGGGCGACATTGCTTCTGACGTACCGGTCGTCGTGACCGAGCAGCCGCAGCAGCACGCTGCCGGGCGCGGCGGGGTTCCACGACAGTACTTCGAGTGCGACCTGCTGGTGACGGGCCAAGGAGCTCATCGGCCAGGCCACGTCCCGAGCGCCCGCGCAAGCCGTTCGCTCTGCTCCACGGTGATTCCCCGGGCAAGGCGCAGCCCGCATCGCGGACTCATCGAACCGTCGCACTGGAGGATGCCGTCGAACAACGGCTCACCGCCGCTGAGCGGCGACGGTCCGGGTATCTCCCAGTGGGCCGGCTCCCACAGGGGATGGTCGAGCAGAAGCCGGGCCGCAACACGCGCGGCCTCGGCCACCGGCGTGCCGGCTGCCCGTATCAACGCCGCGCTCACCGCCTTCTCCGCGTCATCCGGCAGATCCTCGTCGCCGAGCGCGGGCAACAGGAGCAGCAGCCGGGCGTCCGGGTCATGGACTCCGGGCGAGTTCGGGTCGGACGGCGTGTTCGCGATATGGGTCAACTCCTGCCAGGACAGCCCCGGCCCGGCCTGATGCCCGTCAAGGGTGGCGAGATGACCGTGCCGTCGCCCCCAGTCAGGGTGGGAGATGAAGTACTCCGTCCCCTGTTCATCGGGGAAGTTGCGGTTCACCACCACCGCGCTGTGACCGCCGCCGAACGGGATACGGAAGACCGGCCACCGTTCCTGGTCCACCAGTTCTTCGTATGCCGCGTCGAAATCGGCCTCGTCCGCACCGAAACACGCGGAGACCGGCTCGCCGTCCTCGCCGTCCGTCTCGCCCATCCACATCAGGTACGCGGCCCAGAAGCCCGGCCGGGAGAGAAGATCCTCCCCCGCAACCAGCGGGTCGTCCTCATAGCCGGAGATCAGCATGGCCCAAGACTGCCAGCACCGTCTCCGCTTCCGCCGACGAGGTGCACCGCTGGCACGCCGCCTTCCCTGGCGGGTGTCGCCGACACGTCCTGCGTGCACCGGAAAGCATGTCAGCGCCTGTCGCCGTCTGTCTCGCGTGGACTACTACTGCGAGCCCCCGCTCGCCGGGTTGCCTCAGGCCGTCGGGCCGCCCGCGACGTCGACCGGTTCCGGGTCGGTGGCCAGGCGGGCGTGCAGGTGCTCGTCGTGGTAGGCCCCGTCGCCGTAGCGGTGGGAGTCGCGCAGTGTGCCTTCGGCGGGGTAGCCGCAGCGGTGGGCCACCCGGCAGGAGGCCTCGTTGCCGGTGGCGTGAGCGATCTCGATCCGGCGGGCATCGGCCGTCTCGAAGGCCCAGCTGGTCACCGCTCTGGTCGCTCTGGTGGCCACGCTCCGTCCACGGGCGGCCGGGAGTGTCCAGTAGCTGATCATCGCAAGGCCGTCCGCACGGTCGACCCAGCGAAGGCCGACGGCGCCCAGTACGGCGCCGTCGGCCGGGTCAAGTACGGCGAAGGAGGCGGCGTCACCACGGTCCCAGCCGCCCTCGCGCAGCTCCAGCCACGCCAGGGCCTCGGCGCGATCAGCTGCCGGAAAGGGGTTCCAGCGGGATATCAGCGGGTCCGCGGCGGCGGCTGTCAGGCCGTCGAGCATCACGTCCAGCTCGTCGGCCTCCCGTGACCACGGGCGCAGCAGCACGTCCCCCAGGTCGAGCGTGGCGCGGACGAAGGTCCGCCGGTCGGCGGCGTTCTGGGCAGCGACCGAGGGTATGGGGGTGGAGGTGCTCATGGCACCTTCCTACGCGGTCACGCGACGCACCGCATTGAATTTCCGCCGGTCAAGGGCGTGATGCCACACCCGCTCAGCAGACCGCGCCCGGCCCCGCCGCCGCCGCCGTCGCCCGGAGCAGATCCCGTACCAGGTCGTAGTCGATCGCCTCCGTCTTGCGGAAGCGCAGGCAGCCCTTCCCCATGTCCTGCCCGGCCAGCCGCTTCGCGAAGGCCTCACGCACGTCGCTGCGCATCAGGTAGAAGGAGATGTACTGCTTCTGCGAGGCGAACGCGATCTCCGCGGTGCCGTCCCGCTCGTACGCGGGCATCCCGTACGCCATGACCTCGTCGAACCCGGCCAGCTCCGCCCGGCACAACTCCCGCAGCCTCGTCAGGGCGTCCCTGCGCTCCTCGGGCACCTCGGCCAGATACCCGGCCACGTCCTTCGCCTCGCTCCGCACCATGCAACGAGGCTATGCCCGTCCCGTACATCTGTCGCCCGGCCCGCGCTCCCCCTCGCCCTCCCCCTTGGCCGCGCACTCCACCCAGAGCAGCTTCCCACCCTGCCCCGGCAGACCACCGCGCATGGGGTAGGCGCCCCAGCTCTCCGCGTAGAGGGTGACGAGATAGAGCCCCCGCCCACGTTCGGCGAGCTCCGCCGGGGCCTCGGCGGTCCATTGGAACGGGGCGGGGATGTGCGGATTGGTGTCCCGGACGCTCAGCCGGATACGGCTGCGCCCGGCGTCGCGCAAGCGGAGGGAGTACGCCCCCGAGGAGTGCCGGTAGGCGTTGGTGACCAGCTCGCTCGCCAGCAGTTCGGCGGTCTCGGTGAGTTCACGCATGCCGTGTACGCGCAGGATGGTACGGAGGGTGGCACGGGCCACGCCGGGGGCGCGGGGATCCTGCGGGAGTTGGAGGGTGTACGTCCAGGGCGGGGATACCGTGGCACTGACCATGGAAGTCTCCGTTCACGGAGGGAAGTTGAATCATGGGTTTCCGGTTGCCCGGTGACGAGGCCGCTCCGTCGAGCGGGGCAGTTCCGGGCGGGTGGCCTGGCATCCAAGGTAGCGATCGACAGCTAACGTGTTAACCGATTCCTGGTGAATCAATAAACTGACACCCTTATGGGTGACCAGCCGCTCAAGGAGGCGAATAAACCCGTGAGAAATAATCCAACGGGTCGTCAACTTCGGTTCGGCAGCGAGCTGCGCAAACTCCGTGAGCGCGCAGGACTCACCGCGACCCAGGCCGGTCGACTCCTGGGTGTGAAGCAGAACCAGATCAGCAACATGGAAGCGGGACGCATCGGCGTGAGCCTGGCGCGCCTACGCGCTCTGGCCGGCCAATACGACTGCGCCGACAAGGACATGGTCGCCGCGCTGGGGAACATGACCTCCGACCGCACACGCGGCTGGTGGGAGGAGTACCGGGAGATTCTGCCCGCACCGCTCCTCGATCTGGCGGAGATCGAGCACCACGCCCGTCGGCTGCGGACGGCCGTCACCGTTCACATCCCCGGCCTCTTCCAGACTGCGGAATACGCGCGCGAAGTCTTCCGCCAGGACGTGCCGGAACTGCCACCTCCCGACATCGAGCACCGCATCTCGTTCCGCATCAAACGACAGGCCGTGCTCTTCAGGGGATCACCGACGCCACAGCAGGCCGTTGTCCATGAGGCCGCACTGCGCATGCAGTTCGGCGGTCCGGCGGTGACCCGCAAGCAGCTTCAGCATCTTCTCGACATGAGCGAACGTGAGCACATCACTCTCCAGGTGATCCCGTTCTCCGCGGGAACCTTTGCCGGGTCGGGTCAGTCGATCTACTACTTCCTCGGACCGGTTCCGCAGCTCGACACCGTCAACCTGGACCAGTCCCACGGTCCCGTTTTCCTGGACACCGAGGCCCAGTTGGAGAAGTACCGCGTGCTGCTCGGCCGCATGGAAGCCACCGCGCTGGACTGCGACAAGTCCAGGAACTTCATCCACAACATCGCTCGCGACCTGTGAAGGAACCCACCATGCCCGCTCCCGCCTGGCAGAAGTCCTCCTACTGTGCCCAGGGCAATTCCTGCGTACACATAGCCGCACCCGCCCCCGGCACGGTCTGCCTCACCGAGTCCGGCGACCCCGCCGGCGCGATACTCCGCACCACCCCCACCGCCTGGGCAGCCCTTCTCCGCACCCTCAAGGAGAACCACCCCGATGACTGACATCCCAGCCGACCTCACCTGGACCCGCGCCGCCCCCGAAGGCAAGGAGGGCCCCGGCCCCTGGATCGAGATCGCCTTCGGCCCGGACGCACTCGTCCACCTCCGCGAGACCGGCGACCCCACCAACATCGTCACCACCACCCAAACGAAATGGGATGCCTTCGCCAAGGGCGTCCAGGCCGGCGAGTTCGACCACTTCGCCGAACTCGACGACAACCAAGGCACGGCAGGACCGGCCTGACGCTGCCTGTGCGGCCGGCGTGGGGCCCGGCTCGTGGAGATGCCTCGCAGTGGGGGACCGGCGACCCCGGCGCCCGTAAAACTCTTGCGCGCCTCGAACGGCCCCCCGATGATCAGCGGCAATGACGAATGAACTTGCTGGAGCGCGAAAGCTCCTGAAAGACGGGGACGTACCCGGGACCATACGGGCGTTACGTCCGATAGCCGAGACCGTGCCCCTCAAGGACCTGGCGGAGATCGTGCGCCGGCTCGCCACCGCGGTCGACTTCGCCGATCTCGCCCAGACGGCGAAAGCCCTGGCCAAGGCGCCCGACCATCCGCAGGCGCTGTACGACTTCGGCTACAGCTGTGTGGAGCGAGGCGTTTCCTTCCTCGGCGTACCCGCGCTGCGTGAAGCCCTGCGCCAGCTGCCCGACGCCCGCCCTCTGCGGACCGAGCTGATCTCCGCGCTGGAGAAGGAGTACCGTCACGCCGAAGCAGTGACCGTGCTCGGAGAGCTCGGCGCCGAGCTGCCCATGTGGCCCGAGCGCTACCTTCTCGCCCGCAACTGCCTGCTCTCCGGCCAGTTTTCTCGTGCCCGCGACGCCTTCGCCCCGCTGCTCACACCGCAGGACGACACATGGCTTGAGGCCCACGGACGCCTCACCGACATGCTGCGCCGGGCGGAACGGGCCGCGATGGCGGGCCCACTCGACGACCGGGATCTGCGCGGCTGGCACCTCACCCTGACCGGCGGCTACCTGGCCACCTTGTCACCATACGGTTTCGAGTCCGGCATGAACGGCCGGTACGCGTACCTCCAGGACACGTACGCACTGTGCCGGGGCGGCATCGACCGGCTGGCCATCGCGCTGCGTGCCGCCGGTCGCGCACCGCAGTCCGTCACCGTGCTGCCCGGCCGCTCCGACCGCATTCTGGGGCTGGCCACGGCAGAAGTGCTGGGGCTGCCCGCGGAGCCGTACGCCCCGCAGCGCAGAGACACGGTGGTCGTCGCCTACGACCTCAACGAGATCGACGACGATGTGGCCGAATCGTTGCGGGAACGCCCCGAAGGGCAGATCCTGTTCGAGCACGCCACCTGCTGGACGGACCCACCCGTCGCCGCCGCCGACGTCAGCACCCTTCTCGCCCAGACCGTCGTCGCGCCCTGGGGAACGCGCCTGCACATGGGCGAGGACGGCCCGGAGCGCGTGCCCCCGGACACCCGGGAGGAAGCTGAGATCGCCGCCGAGATCGTACGGTCCGACGCCGCACCCGACCCTGGGGACGGGGAGACCCCGACCGACACGGACGCGATGTTCAGCGCGTTCGTCGCAGCGACTGCGCAAGGCTGGTCCACCGGCCCCCGCCCGAACATCGCCTCTCCCGGTCCGGTGCCAAGCTCCAAGTTCGCGTAGGAGGCGCCGCACTGGATCGCGACAAGTCCAGGGACTTCATCCACAGCATCGTCCACGACCTGTGAAGGGACCCACCGTGCCTGCTTCCGCCTGGCAGACGTCCTCGTACTGCGGCGAGGGCGAGTCCTGCGTACACATAGCCGCACCCGCCCCCGGCACGGTCTGCCTCACCGAGAGCGGCGACCCCACCGGCGCGATACTCCGCACCACCCCCACCGCCTGGGCAGCCCTTCTCTGCGCCCTCAAGGAGAACCACCCCGATGACTGACGTCCCAGCAAGCTCGTCCAGCTGGCGGAAGTCGTCCTACTGCGCCCAGGGCAATTCCTGCGTACACATAGCCGCCCCCGCCCCCGGCACGGTCCGCCTCACCGAGACCGATGACCCCAGCAATGTCGTCACGACCACCCAGGCGAAATCGGACGCGTGGTCCATCGCGACCTGAAGCCCGCCACCGTCCTGATTCCGGAGCGTCATACTCTCAGGTGCCCGACCCCGGGGAGCCTGTTCCAGGTGCGGCAGGCAGTTCGACTCGGACGGTGAGGCCGCCGTCGGGGCGGGGGGTGGCGGTGAGCTCGCCGTGGTGGGTCAGGGTGATCGCCCGGACCACGGCCAGTCCCAGCCCGGAGCCGTCGCTGCGGTGTTCCCGACCACGCTGGAACGGCTCGAAGAGGGCGGGGAGTTCGTCCGGATCCAGCACCGGGCCGGTGTTGCCGACCTCGATGAAGGCAAGGCCGCCGACGGTGCCGGTGGTCACCGTCGCCGCGCCGTCACGGTGGTTGTGCCGCACCGCGTTGGTCAGCAGGTTCAGTGCGATCTGCCGCAGCAGCGAGGGGTCGCCCACGACCGGGGCGGGGCCCGGATCAGCGGTGATCCGGATGCCAGCCGTCCGGGCCTCGTCGGCCAGGTCCGCCAAGGCGTCCCTGGCGGCGTCCTCTAGGTCGACCGGATGCGGCGTCAGCTGCCCGCTCTCGCCACGTGCCAGTGTCAGCAGTGCCGCGATCAGCCGTTCAGTGCGGGCGTTGGCGTCCAGCGCGCGCTGGACGGCGGGTCTCAGGTCGGCCGGGACCCGGCCTTGGGCGAGTGGGATCTCCAGGGCGGTGCGCTGGAGGGTGAGCGGGGTGCGCAGTTCGTGCGAGGCGTGGGAGGTGAAGCGGCGCTGGGCGGTGAAGCTGCGGTCCAGGCGGTCGAGCATCGCGTCGAAGGTGTCGCCGAGTTCGCGGACCTCGTCGCGCGGGCCGGTCAGGCCGAGCCGTTCGTCCAGGGTGCTGCCGGTACTGATTCGCCGGGCCGCCGCAGTGACCTGGCTGAGGCGGTGCAGTGAGCGGCTGCTGCCCCACCAGGCGAGCAGCCCGGCGAGCGCGGTGAAGACGGCGAGCAACAGCAGGGAGAGCAGCAGCAGATCACTGAGGACAGTGTGCTGAAAGTCCTCGAAGCGCTGGGCGCGAGTGGCGATCGCGGCGGGCATCGAGGAGCCTTGCGGCGCGGCGATGGGGCTCGGCTCCGCCTGGGCGGGAGCCAGCACGCTCGCGGGGTCGACGAGGTGGCGGTTGTCCTTCAGGAGTTGACGGGCGCTCAGCCAGTTCAGCAGGAGCAGCCCGCAGCCGAGGACCGCGAAGACCGCCGTGGTCATCAGGGCCAGTCGGCCGCGCAGGGGCAGCCCGTGCAGCAAGAGGCGGCGACCGGTCCGGGCCCGGCTCACAGCCGGTACCCGTGGCCGGGGTCGTTGGTGATCAGTGGCGGTTCGCCGAGCTTGCGGCGCAGCGAATGGACGGCGACCCGGACGGCAGTGGTGGCCGGGTCCAGCGCCGCGTCCCACAGGCTGTCCCGCAGCTGCTCGGTGGGGACCGGGGCGCCGTCCGCGGCCAGCAGCAGTTCCAGCACGCCGAGCTCCTTGGGTGTCAGCTTCAGCGGCCGGCCGTCGCGTTCGGCGACCCTGCGCACGGTGTCCAGGTTGACGCCGTGCCTGCTCAGCACGGTGGCACTGCTGCCGGCAGGGGAGCGGCGGCCCAGCGCGCGCAGCCGGGCGATCAGCTCCAGGTACGAGAAGGGTTTGGCCAGGTAGTCGTCGGCGCCCTGGCCGAGGCCGTCGACCAGGTCGGCGAGGGCGCCGGCGGCGGTGAGCATCAGGATTCTGGCCGGGTAGCCGGCTGTGTTCAGGGCCCGGCAGACGGCGTCCCCGCTCAGGTTGGGCAGGTGCCGGTCCAGGAGCAGGACGTCATACTCGGCGGCGGCCGTCATTTCGAGCGCGCGGGCACCGTCGTGGGCGACCTCGCAGACCATGCCCTCGGCACGCAGGCCCTCGGCGAGCATCGCGGCCAGGTCCACCTCGTCCTCGACGATCAGCACTCGCATTCTGTTCCACTCCACTCGCTGCGCTCTGCCCTGCCCTGCCCTGCCCTGGTCAACGATGCCCTGGTCAACGATGCCTCGGCAGGCGTTAGCCAGCGGTTAGGCACACACTCACCCGTGCATAACTCGTCGGTCCGTAGGAATGACGGAGGTCAATGTCGACGTCCAGCAGGGAGAGCAGGAAATGCGTACCAAGACCGTACGGACCGCACTGGCGGCGGCCGCCGTGACAGCGGCGCTGGTGATGACCGGCTGCTCCTCACAGGGCACGGCGCCCAGCGTGGCCGGGGGCGACGGCGCGGGAAAGAGCAAGCCGCAGGACGACAACGCGGTCCGGCGGGCCTGGGTCGACTGCATGCACAAGCAAGGGCAGACCAGCGTCGAGCAGGACAAGGACGGCAACATCACCTTCCCGGCCACCGGTCTCGACAGTCCCGGCTCGGCCAACGGCTTCGACGCGGCGAGCAAGGCCTGCGACACCAAGGTCCCCGGCATCCACCAGGTCCAGCAGAAGGGCGACGACAAGGCCGTCGAACAGGCGCGCGCCTTCGTCGCGTGCGCGCGGAAGAACGGCTACGCAGACATCCCTGACCCCGACCCCAAGAGCGGCATCCTCAACTTCACGGCGAAATCGTTCGACTCCGCCGCGTGGGACGCCCTCCAGCCGGCCTGCGGCAAGCTCCCGATGCCCGGCTACTCGATCGGTCAGTGATCATGAGCCGCACTGTTGAGACCACCGCCCCGGCTGATAACTCGCCCGCCCCCGCGCGAAAGAAGCGCCGTAAGGTCGTCGTCGCGCTCGTCCTGGTCGCCGCGCTCGGCGGCTCGGGTGTGCTCGCCGCGATGCGCCCCTGGGAGCGCCACGGCACCGCCTCCCCGCAGCCGTCCGTCAGCCACGGCACCGTCGCGGTGCAGAAGGGCTCGCTGTCCACCGGCATCCAGGTCGGCGGCGCGCTCAGCTACAACACCCCGACTCCCGTCGTCGCCTCCGGCCACGGAACCATCACCGCCCTGCCCGCCGTCGGCTCCGTCGTCAAGGCGGGAGCGAAGTTCTACGAGGTCGACGGACGGCCCGTGGTACTGCTCACCGGGGACCGGCCGATGTGGCGCGACCTCGGCCCCGAAATCAGTGACGGACCCGACGTCGAACAGCTCAAACGCAACCTGATCAGGCTCGGCTACGCCGACGGACTCGGCCTGACGGCCGACCAGAAGTTCACCCCTGCCACCGTCACCGCCGTCAAGCGCTGGCAGAAGGCCCTCGGTGAGAAGCAGACGGGAACGGTCGCGCTCGGCAGCGTCGTCATGCTGCCGCAGGCGGCCGTGCGGGTGCAGCAGCTCGGCGCACAGCTCGGCTCGGCCCTCGGGGCCACCGCGGTCATGACCGTGACCGGCACCGACCTGGTCGCCACCGCGCAGCCCGCCGACAACCAGCTCTCCCAGTTCAAGCCCAACGGCCGGGTGACGGTGAAGCTGGCCGACGGCAGCACCATCGACGGACGCATTCGCTCACTGGTCCGCGGCGGTTCCGGCAACGGCGGGGACAACGGCTCGGACGGCTCCGGTGGCGCGGACAAGACCACCGTCACCATCGCGCTGGACCACCAGCGGCAGGCCAAGCAGGCCGGGCCCTCTCCCGTGACCGTCACCGTCGTCGGCGAGACCATCAGCGACGCGCTCATCGTCCCCGTCACCGCGCTGCTCGCCCTGGAGGGCGGCGGCT
This sequence comes from Streptomyces sp. NPDC088246, assembly GCF_044741025.1. Classification (NCBI taxonomy): domain Bacteria; kingdom Bacillati; phylum Actinomycetota; class Actinomycetes; order Kitasatosporales; family Streptomycetaceae; genus Streptomyces; species Streptomyces sp. NPDC088246. Next base: position 15,282 of record NZ_JBIURV010000044.1, on the reverse strand, counting down.
ACGGAGTCCAGGTCGTCAGCGGCACCACCACCCGGCTTGTCAGGATCCAGCTGGGACTGGTCGCCGACGCCAAGGCGCAGATCACGGGGGACGTCCAAGCGGGCGACCAGGTGGTGATCCCGAAATGACGCCCGATCAGCCACGCGGCAGAGCCCCCGTGCTGGAACTCTCCGGCATCACCAAGGAATACCCGGGATCACCCCCGCTGCGCATCCTGCACGGCATCGACCTCACCGTCGAAGCCGGAGAACTCCTCGCCGTCGTCGGCCCCTCCGGCTCCGGCAAGTCCACCCTTCTCGCCCTGCTCGGCTCCCTCGACCGGCCCACCGCAGGAAAGCTGCACTTCGAAGGAAGCGACCTGTCCGCACTCTCCGACCCCGAACTGGCCGCCCTGCGCGCCCACCGGATCGGCTTCGTCTTCCAGCAGTTCTTCCTGCTGTCCGGGCTCACCACGGTCGAGAACGTCGCCACCGGCCTCCTCTACAGCGGCGCCCCCGCCTCACGCCGGCGCGCCGACGCCACCGAAGCCCTGCGCGAAGTGGGCCTCGGGCACCGACTCCACCACCACCCCGACCAGCTCTCCGGTGGCGAGAAGCAGCGCGTCGCCATCGCCCGCGCCATCGTCGGCCGCCCCGCACTGCTGCTCGCCGACGAACCCACCGGGGCCCTCGACAGCGTCTCCGGCGCCGCCGTCGTCGAGCTGCTGCGCACCCTGAACGCCAACGGCACCACGGTCGTCGTCATCACCCACGACCGCGAGCTGGCCGCCTCCTTCCCCCGGCGAATCGCCCTCCACGACGGCCGAATCGACTTCGACGAACGCGGCCCGCACCCCGCAGGAGCTGTCCGATGACGCCACCCCTGCGACGCACCCGACTGCGCCCGACGGACATGCTGCGCCTCGGCTTGATCGGACCACGCACGCGCAAGATGCGCTCCGCCCTGTCCGCGCTCGGCATCTCCCTGGGCATCGCCGCCGTCATCGCCGTGACCGGAATCTCCGCCTCCAACCAGGCGCACCTGCTGGAGCGCCTGGACCGGCTCGGCTCCAACCTGATCACCGTCGCCCCCGGCAACGGCGCCGACCAGAAGCCGGTGCCGCTGCCGCCCACGGCCGAGAAGATGCTCGCCAACATCGCCCCCGTGCAACGGGTCACCGCGACCGGCGCCACCAAAGCCCAGGTCTACCGCAACGACCTGGTCCCACCGCAGCAGACCAGCAGCCTCACTGTGCTGGCCGCCCGGCTCAACCTGCTCGACGTCCTGCACGCCACCCTGCGGAGCGGGCGCTGGCTGGACAAGGCGAGCGAGAACCTCCCGGTGACCGTGCTCGGCGACCAGGCCGCACTCCGGCTCGGCGTGACCGCGCCGGGTGAGCGGGTCTGGCTGGGCGGACAGTGGTTCGTCGTCACCGGAATCCTGGCCCCGAACGAGCTCGCCCCCGAGCTCGGCACCGCCGCCCTGGTCGGCTGGCCCCAGGCCACCGCCCACCTGGGCGCGGACGGCACCGCCGCCATGGTCTACCTCAGGGCCCACCCCGAACGCGTCCCTGACGTACAGACCGTTGCCGGAGCCACCGCCGACCCCGCCAACCCGAGCACGGTCGCCGTCAGCCGCCCCTCCGACCTGTACACGGCACGGGCCGAGACCAAGAACTCCCTCACCGGACTCGTCCTCGCCCTCGCGGCGGTCGCCCTGCTCGTGGGCGGCGTCGGCATCGCCAACACCATGGTGGTGGGAGTGATGGAACGCCGCGGCGAGGTCGGACTGCGCCGCGCGCTGGGCGCCCGAGGCGGCCAGATCGCCGTTCAGTTCCTGATCGAGGCCGTACTGATGGGCCTCATCGGAGGAGTCGGCGGGCTGTTCGTGGGCGGCCTCGCGGTCTACGGCTACGCCCTCGCACAGGGCTGGCCCGCCTCCATCCCGCTCTACACGGTCATCGCCGGACCGCTGGTGTCGGTACTGGTGGCGGCCGTCGCCGGGATCTACCCGGCACTGCGCGCAGCCAGGGTGTCCCCGACAGACGCCCTGCGCTCGGCCTGACCGACGACGCCAAAGTCGTCGGCTGGGCCTGACCACGCAGCAACAACGGTCCGGGCGGATTCACCAACGCCCGCCACACCCGTCCCGCCCGCCCGGCCAGCCCCCGGCCTGTTCCTCCGCCTTTGCCGCACATTCCACCCAGAGCATCTTCCCGCCCTGCCCCGGTAGCCCGGTCCTCATGGGGTACGCACCCCAGCTCTCCGCGTAGAGGGTGACGAGATAGAGCCCCCGCCCACGTTCGGCGAGCTCCGCCGGGGCCTCGGCGCTCCACCGGAACGGGGCGGGGATGTGCGGATTGGTGTCCCAGACGCTCAGCCGGATACGGCTGCGCCCGGCGTCGCGCAGGCGCAGGGAATACGGCCCCGAGGAGTGCCGGTAGGCGTTGGTGACCAGCTCGCTCGCCAGCAGTTCGGCGGTCTCGGTGAGTTCACGCATGCCGTGTACGCGCAGGATGGTACGGAGGGTGGCACGGGCCACGCCGGGGGCGCGGGGATCCTGCGGGAGTTGGAGGGTGTACGTCCAGGGCGGGGTTACCGTGGCACTGACCATGGAAGTCTCCGTTCACGGAGGGAAGTTGAATCATGTGTTTCCGGTTACCCGGTGACGAGGCCGCTCCGTCGAGCGGGGTACTTCCGGGCGGGTGGCCTGAGTCAGAGATTAGGCTGCTGCAAGGATTGCTTGCATCAGTTGACCGGAATCCTTGAGCTGAACCACTCGTGTGAGTGACAACCCAACTCAGCCGCTCCCAAGGGAGAGTTCGACATGGCAGGCAGGGCCGCCGCTACCGCACGTCGCACACGGCTCGGCGCCGAGCTGCGCAAAATGCGGGAACGTGCCGGGATGACCACCACTCAGGCAGCCGACCTCCTGGGCACGAGCTCGGGGCAGCTCAGCAACATAGAGGTGGCGCGGTTCGGTGTGAGCGCCGACCGGGTACGGGTCGCGGCCCACACGTACTCCTGCACCGACCAAGCACTGATCGACGCGCTGGTCGCCATGACAAGTGACCGCAGGCGTGGCTGGTGGGAGGAGTACCGGGAGATCCTGCCGCCCAAGCTGCTCGACCTGGCCGAGATCGAGCACCATGGCACCGGCCTGCATGCGGCGCACAGCATCCACATCCCCGGCCTGCTCCAGACCGTGGATCACGCCCGGGAGATCTACCGGCAGGCCGTTCCCGAGTTGTCCCCACCGGAGATCGAGCACCGCGTCTCCTACCGCATCAAGCGGCAGGAAGTGCTTTACCGGACGGACCCCGTCCCCTATCAGGCCGTCATTCACGAGGCCGCTCTGCGCATGATGTTCGGTGGTCCGAATATCGCCCGGGGACAGCTCCAGCACCTGCTCGGGATGAGCGAGCTTCCCCACGCGACGATCCGCGTGATCCCCTTCGAGGCCACGTACTATCCGGGCTCGGGTCAGTCCGTGTACTACGTCCGCGGACCGGTACCCGCACTCGATACGGCGCAGCTCGACCAGTCGCACGGCCCCGTTTTCATCGACGCGGAAGCCCAGTTGGCCCAGTACCGCCTGCTGCTCGAACGACTCGACGATGCGGCTCTGAACGTCGAGCGGTCCCGAGAACTCATCCACAAGGCCGCCCAGGGCCTGTGAAAGGAACCACGATGTCCGCACACACCTGGCAGAGGTCGTCCTACTGCGCGCAGGGCGAAGCCTGCGTGCACGTAGCCGCGGCCCGGACCGGAGCAATAGAACTCACCGAGTCCGGCGACCCCACCGGCGCGACACTCCGCACCACACCCGCCGCCTGGGCCGCCCTCGTACGCACCCTCAAGGAGAGCCACCGCCATGACTGACATCCCCACCGACCTCACCTGGATCCGCGCCGCCCCCGAGGGCGAGGAGGGCCTCGGCCCCTGGATCGAGATCGCCTTCGGCCCGGACGAACTCGTATACCTCCGCGAGACCGGCGACCCCACCAACATCGTCACAACCACCCAAACGAAATGGGACGCCTTCACCAAGGGCGTCCAGGCCGGCGAGTTCGACCACTTCGCCGAACCCGCCGACGACCAAGACACAGTGGCACCGGCTAAGAAAAGTGATCACCTGGGCTGCGAACCCTGATCTAGAGTCGTCCGCATGCCTGATCTCTCCTACCTCGCCGCCGTCCGAGAGTCGTACGACACGGTCGCCGCCGACTACTTTGAGCAGGTCAAGCCCCCGGCGGAGCTGGATCCGCTGTCACGAGGGATGCTGAACGTGTTTACAGAGGTGGTGCGAACGGCCGGCCTCGGGCCCGTCGCCGACCTGGGATGCGGGCCCGGCAAAGTCACGGCCTACCTTGCCGAGCAGCAAGTGCCTGCGTTCGGCATCGACCTATCGCCCGCGATGGTCGAACTGGCCCGTAATGCCCACCCGAATCTCCGTTTCAGCGTCGGCTCGATGACCTCGCTCCCGATCGAGGACGACGACCTCGGCGGCATCCTCGCGTACTACTCCACCCACCACACGCCACCGACGTTGTTGCCGGTGGTGTTCGGCGAGTTCCACCGCACTCTCGCGCCCGGCGGCTGTTTGATGCTGGCCGGCCACGTGGGGGCCGACCAGCATCTACGTCCAACACAGGCATATGGCGGTCATCCGGTGTCTTACGAGTCCTACCTGTTGCCACCCGATCGGATTGTCGAACTCTTGAAGCAGGCCGGGCTCGTCCTCAGTGCACGTCTGGTGGAGGAACCCAGCGAAGGAGCTAAAAGGACTTTCGCTACCTTTCTTGCCCACAAACCCGAACGGCCTTGAGGTCCGAAGCTGTCTGAGGCGAACGGGCGGGAGGGAAGATCGTGATTCTCTCGGCTCGCCTCAGCGCCAGGAACTACTGTCGCGAGCATGGTCGAACACGATGCCCGCAGCGCCACCCGCGAGGCCTACGACGCTGCTGCCCCCACCTATGCGCAGCTGTTCCGCGACGAGCTGCGGGACAGGCCTTTGGACCGCGCGATCTTGGGTGCCTTCGCCGAGGTCGTAAGTGCGAGTGGGGACGGTCAGGTCGCGGACCTGGGGTGTGGGCCTGGCCATATCACCGCCTATCTGGACGAGTTGGGGCTGTCGGCGTTTGGTGTCGATGCCTCTCCTGCGATGATCGAGTTGGCTCGACAGGCTTATCCGGGCCTGCGGTTCGACGTGGGCTCGATGGCCGCGTTGAACATCGCTGACGGCGTGCTGGGCGGCGTACTCTCACGTTGGTCCATCATCCACACTCCGCCGCAAGAACTCCCCATCATCTTGTCGGAGTTCCACCGTGTGCTGGCACCTGGCGGCCACCTTCTGGTCGGCTTTTCGGCAAGCGGTGATCCGTCTCACCCGACGCAGGTCTTCGATCACGCAGTCGCGCCGGCCTATCGGTGGTGGCCTGATCACCTCGCCGCGATGCTACGCAAGTCCGGGTTGGCCGAGGTAGCCCGGATGGTTCGTGAGCCTCAGCCCACCGACCGACGGCAGTTCCAGGAGATTCAACTGCTCGCCCGCAAAGCCTAGGCAGAGGCTGGATGGCCGAGCACATGACCGCTTCCAACAGCGAGGCTGACCCGTAGCCCTTCGACCTCGCCGAGCCACCACCCGACGCGCGCTACGACTTGGACATGGCCGGCTTCGGCGTGGTCAGGGCGGTCCAGTTGCTTTACTGGCACCGGCCCAGCGACGCTCTCGCAGCCACGCTGCCGGCCTGCGCCTGCTACGCCATCGCAACCCGTCTGCTTCCGCGCACCGTGCCGGGCGCAGCACCGAGTTGCCGCGCCGGGTGTCGCACCGCGCCGCCGCGCACTGCCGGCTCCGGCCCTTGCCCCCGCCGCGGTCGGCGCGCTGTCGGCCGGCGCACGGGAAGACGCCCTCGCGCGCCCGTTGGTGTTCGCCGGGGCGGCGGTCCTGTGCGCGGTACTGCTCTGGGCCACCGCGACGGAGCGAATCGGAAGGCCGGCACCGCTCCTTCAGCGGTGACTCGTCGAAGCGGGCGGCGAGACCGGAATGCTCTCCGCCCTCGACGTGTCCGGCCACGTGTCCGTGCACTCCACCGCGGGCATGATCAGCGGCATGAACGACGACCCGGGCCGGATACTCCGCTGGAACTTCTTCATCGGCGGACACCTGAGCGCCTCGGTGCCCGTACGCCTCGTAGAGCGCACCGAGGCGGGCCAGCTGGTGTGGATGGAGACCGGCACACCGATGTGGCGTACGAAGCTTCCGCGCGGGGCACACCTGCGGGACATCGCCCCGCACGAGCGCCCGGCCGACGGGTACCCCTTGGTCGCCGACCGGTGGCCCATGGGCAGCGCGCTCTTCTACCAGCCGACCGGTGCCGCGCACTCCGTCCTCTGGCTCTTCGGCCGCAGACGGAAGTTCCGTGGCTGGTACGTAAATCTGGAGCGCCGGGTCCACCACGGCGACGACATCGACATCACCGACCACGAGCTCGACATCAATGTGGCCCCGGACCGGAGCTGGCAGTGGAAGGACGAGCAGTCCTTCGCCGAGAAGACCGGCGACCCTGCCTACTGGTCGGCCGACGAAGCGTCAGCCATCCGTAACGAGGGCACCTCGGTCGTACGGCTCGCCGAGGCCGGAACGTTTCCCTTCGACGGCACCTGGTGCGATTTCCGGCCGCCGCCGACCTGGACGACACCACCCCGGCCACCCGTCCCACGTCACCCCCTGCTCTGACCAGCCACTGCGCTGACCAGCCCTGCGCAAGAGTCTCGGCCAGGGTGGCGGGATGACAGTCATTGCCCGGGGTCACCCTCCGTGATACACAGAGTAACCATACGAATTCGGTCATACACCGATTCGATCCGCAGGTCAGGGCGGTCGGACCGGTCAAACGTGCGAGATCCGGGTAAAGAGAGCCGTCAAGCCGTCGCACGAGAGCAGTTTCATCAGCGAAGATAGAGAGCGACCCATGTCGTGTGGCAGGGGCACTGAACTACCCAACAGGGGCGGTGACTTACATGATCCTGGCAGCTGAAAAGGGCGACATCACCACCATCATCGGCGGAATCGCCCCGAATTGGGGGCCGTTCGGGACCTTGGGCAACGAGGCCCGCGTAATGATCGAGGTCGTGATGGCCATTGCCATCCTCCTCTGCCTCGGCATCGCGGTCTGGGGTGCGGCAAAGCAGCGCATCGGCGCCACGGCACTGCGCGACACATTCAGCGCGGAGCAGGGCAAGGGGCTGATCGTTGCCGGTCTGACCGGTGTGTTCATCATCGGATCGCTGGGCACCTTGTTCACCATCGTCTACGGGATGGCCGTCTGACCGGCTGTCATCCCATGTCAGGGGCAGCCCTGCCCACCCCCACACCATCCGTCCGTCGTGCCCACCGGCAGAGGTTACGTTTCCCTGATGTCGAGTCACCACACCGCGCCCGCGCGGAAACCCGCACGACTACCGTCGTACTACCCGGTTCAGGAAACGGTTGAGGGGGCGCACGCGGCATGAGTCTCGGCGACGAGAGCGGCTACGGCAGCGGTTCAGGTCGTACGGACGATGGATACAGCACCATCGGCGGTACGCGCCAGACCCGTACCCGCCTCCCCGACGGCGAGGACGGCGACGGCTACAGCACCCCCCGCCGCCCCGCCCGCAGCTCCCGCTCCCTGGTCACGGTGGTCGGCGTGGTCGTCCTCCTGATCGCGGCTATCGCGTTCGCGAACATGGGCGGAAGCGGCGGAGACGGCAGTGGCGGCTCGGGGAACGGGAAGAGCAAGCCGGATTCGTCGTCCACGGCGGCCACGGGGACGAAGCCGGTGACGGGGAAGAACGGTTCGATTCCTTCGGGGTTCGCCCATGACAAGCAGGGGGCGCAGAGCGCGGCGGCGAACTACTCCGTGGCGCTCGGCTCAGCCGACATGTTCGACAAGACCGGTCGTCGCGCGATCGTCACCGCCGTATACGCCCCTGCGGTCGCCGCTGCCCGCCAGGGTGACCTTGACAAGGTCTACTCCGGTCAGGACTTTCTCACCAGCATCGGGCTGAATGCTGACGGCACCGCACCTTCCGGCCTGACCTTCATCTCACGTTCCAACCCGGCCGGCACCAAGATCGTGAAGTTCAACGGCGACACCGCAAGCGTCGCCGTTTGGTACTCAGCCCTGTTCGGGCTGGCCGGTGAAGGTTCCAAGAACCCCGTCTCCGAGAGCTGGTTCACCAACACCTTCGACCTGGCGTGGATCGACGGGGACTGGAAGATCACCGACTTCACGCAGAAGGACGGCCCCACCCCCGTCGGTCGTGACCAGGCTGCTTCCCCCGCCGAGGAAATGGCCAACGCCGTGGAAGAGTTTGGAGGGTTCACGTATGCCCGGTAAACGACCCAGCCGAGCCCTTTCACTCGCAGCGGTGGCAACCAGCCTGCAGGTCGCTCTCGTCATGCTGGCCAGCCGCGCATTCGCTGAGCCTTCGCCGAGCCCGAAGCCCAGCGCAAGCAACAACGCGTGCGACCTGATCCGCGGCCCCGCCAAGGACTACTGCGAAAACGGCGACGCAGGCGCCCCCAAAACCGGCCCCTCCACCACCCTCGACAACTCCCTGGACCCCCTCTCCTCCCTCGCCCGCGGCTGCGCCGACGCCGCCGCATGGATCATCGGCAAGCTCAGCGACGCCGTGAAGCAAACCGCGAACGTCGACTTCACCAACGAGACCTTCCGGCAGCAGTACGCGATCGTGTTCGCGGCCTCCGCCATCCTCACGCTCGTCCTGTGGCTGTTCGCCGTCGCCAAGCGCGCCATCCGTGGTGTCCCGCTCACCACCGCGATCTCCGAAGCCGTCGGATTCCTCTGGCTGACGGTCATCGCCTCAGCCTTCACCCCACTCGTCCTCTACGTGGTCGTATCAGCCACCGACGGCGTCAGTGACGTGATCGCCTCGGCCACGGGAAACAAGGCCGACGTCTTCTTCGGGTCGTTCGCCGAAGCGCTCAAGAAGGGCTCCGACATCGGCGGCGGACCGATCATGCTGATCGTCGTCTCGCTCGTCTCGATCCTCGCCGCGGGCGTCCTCTACCTGGAGCTCGTCATCCGCGCCGCCCTGCTCTACGTGGGCGCCCTCCTCGGCACCGTCGTCTACGCGGGGCTCGTCGACAAGAACATGTGGGGCCACGTGCGCCGCTGGGCGGGCATCATGATCGCAGTGATCATGGTGAAGCCGGTCATCGTCATCGTGCTGGGGCTGGCCGGCGCGCTCTCCGGGGACGACGGGCCGAACGCGTTCTCCTCCGTCGTGTCCGGTCTCGCCATCATCCTGCTCGCGATCTTCGCCTCCGCGATGATCTACCGGTTCGTCCCCGGCTTCGGCGACGAGATCCAGGGCGCCCGCACCAACCGCAAGCAGGCCACCGACGGCTCCCAGGCCGCCGCGATGATCAGCTCCCCTGCCGCTCTCGTCTCCCAGGGCATCAAGACCCACAGCAGCCGCAGCGGCCAGAACAGCGGCGACAGCGGCAGCGGCGGGGCCAGGCCCGCCAACGCGGTCAGCGGCGGTGTCGCCGCCCACAGCTCCCGCAACTCCGGCGGCGGGAGCGGAGTCGGCGGCGGATCTGCCCCCTCCGCCGCACCTCCGCCCCGCAGCGGATCGGGGCCGACCTCCGGCACCCCACATGGCAGCCGCTCCCCCCGAGGTGGCGGATCAGGCAGTTCAGGTAACAACAGCACGGGAGGTGGAGGGCGTTGACGACTCAGTCCCACACGATCGCGCCCCGCCGTACGTATCTCATCGGCCGGGCCCGGCCGAACGCGATCGTCGGCAAGAACCGCGAGACCGGCGAGATCGCGTTGATCATCGCCGGTGCGTTCTTCGGCATGATGAGCGGGCTGCTCGTCCCCTACCTGGCCCCGCGGATCGTGCTGCTCGCGGGCTTCCCCCTTCTCGCCCTCGCGATCGTGTACCTCCCGTACAAGCACCGCACCTTCTACAAATGGTTCGAGATCAACCGCAGCTACAAGCGCACCCTGCGCCGCGGTACGACCTACCGTTCCGCCGCCATGGAGGCGGGCGTCGGCGCCGACGGGCGCGAGGTCGAGATCGGGCCGCCCCCCGGCATCGGCCGGATCAACTGGCTCGCCGCCCCCTTCGGCCCGGACGAGATCGCCGTACTCCTGCACGCCGACCGCCGCACCGTGACCGCCGCGATCGAGATCGAGGGCCCCGGCGTCGGGCTGCGCGACAGCGAGGACCAGGAAGCGCTCGTCGACCGGTTCGGCACGCTGCTGAAGCATGTCGCCAACGGCGACGGCTTCGTGACCCGCATTCAGATGCTCGCCCGCACCCTGCCCGCCGACCCCGACGCCCACGCCAAGGATGTCGCCCAGCGCGGCGACAAGACGTCCCCGGGCTGGCTGCAGGAGTCGTACGACCAGCTGCAGTCCATGGTCTCCACCTCCAGCGAGCAGCACCGCGCCTACCTCGTCGCCTGCATGCACTACACCCGTGAGCTGTCCGCCGAGGCCCATGCCATGGCCCGAGCCGCCCGCCCCCAGGCCGGCCGCAAACTGGACCGGGACGCGGGTCTCGCCGTCGTCATGGCGCGCGAGCTCACCGACATCTGCGCCCGTCTCGCCGAGGCCGACATCCGGGTGCGCCAGCCGCTCGGCCAGAGCCGGCTCGCCTCCCTCGTGCATTCGATGTACGACCCCGACCACCCCATCGACCACATCCAGGCCATGACCAGGCGCAACGCCTGGCCCGCCGAACTGGACGCGGTCGAGCCGACGTTCCTCCAGGCCAAGACCCGCGAGTCGACCACCCGCGCGCCCTGGTGCCACTCCACGGCCTGGGTGAAGGAGTGGCCGATGACGCCCGTCGGCGTCAACTTCCTGGCCCCGCTCCTCGTCCACACGCCCGATGTGATCCGTACGGTCGCGGTCTGCATGGACCTCGAACCCACCGAGGTCGCCATCGAGCGGATGCTCACCGAGAAGACCAACGACGAGGCGGAAGCCAGCCGTCAGGCCAAGATGAACCGCACCGTCGACCCGCGCGACATCGCCGCGCACGGCCGGCTCGACCAGCGGGGTGAAGATCTCGCGAGCGGCGCGGCCGGAGTGAACCTGGTGGGGTACATCACCGTGTCCTCGCGTTCACCCGAATCCCTCGCCCGCGACAAGCGGACGATCCGGGCCTCGGCCGGAAAGTCGTATCTGAAGCTGGAGTGGTGCGACCGCGAGCACCACCGCGCCTTCGTGAACACCCTGCCGTTCGCCACCGGCATTCGTCGCTGACCGCAAACAACCGAGAGAAACGAGAGGGAGGTCGGTCACGCCATGCGAGATCCGCTGTCCGCGCTGTCGGACGCCTTCACCGCCTTCCTCTTCGGGAAGGTGGAGACGACCAGGCTGCCCGTCCGTACGTCGACCGGACAGGCCCAGGCTGTCTACCTGCCCACCGCGGCCCCCGGCCTCGGCGACTCCGGAGTGATCATCGGCCGCGAGGTGTACTCCGGCAAGGGCTACATCTACGACCCCTTCCAGCTGTACGGACAGCAGCTGCCCGCCCCGCACTGGCTGGTGCTCGGCGAGTCCGGCAACGGCAAGTCCGCGCTGGAGAAGACGTACGTGCTCCGCCAGCTCCGCTTCCGCGACCGCCAGGTCGTCGTCCTGGACGCCCAGGGCGAGGACGGCGTCGGCGAGTGGAACCTCATCGCCCAGGAGCTGGGCCTCACCCCGATCCGCCTCGACCCGACCTCCGCACTCAACGGCGGCATCCGGCTCAACCCGCTCGACCCCGCGATCACCACGACCGGCCAGCTCGCCCTGCTCCGTACGATCATCGAAGTCGCCATGGGGCACGGCCTGGACGAACGGTCCGGCTTCGCGCTGAAGGTCGCCCACGCGTACGTCAACGACACGATCACCGACCGGCAGCCGGTCCTGACCGACATCGTCGACCAGCTGCGCCACCCGGAGCCCGAGTCCGCCGAGGCGATGAACGTCGACATAGATGACGTACGGGCCTGGGGCCTGGATGTCGCCCTCGTCCTTGACCGCCTGGTCGACGGTGACCTGCGCGGCATGTTCGACGGACCGACGAGCGTCGGCATCGACCTCGACGCCCCGCTGATCGTCTTCGACCTGTCACACATCGACCGGAACTCGATCGCGATGCCGATCCTGATGGCGATCGTCGGCGTCTGGCTGGAGCACACCTGGATCAGGCCCGACCGGAAGAAACGCATCTTCCTGGTCGAAGAGGCCTGGCACATCATCAACTCGCCCTTCGTGGCCCAGCTCTTCCAGCGCCTGCTGAAATTCGGGCGCCGACTGGGTCTCTCGTTCGTGGCCGTCGTCCACCACCTCAGCGACGTCGTCGACGGGGCGGCGGCCCGCGAGGCCGCGGCGATCCTCAAAATGGCCTCGACCCGCACGATCTACGCCCAGAAAGCCGACGAGGCCAGAGCCACGGGACGCGTACTCGGCCTGCCCCGATGGGCGGTCGAGATCATCCCGACCCTCACCCCCGGCATCGCGGTCTGGGACGTCAACGGCAACGTCCAGGTGGTCAAACACCTGATCACCGAGGCGGAACGCCCTCTGGTCTTCACCGACCGCGCCATGACCGAGTCCTCCGCGACCGAACTCCTCCCGGAGGACGTACGCGCCGCCGAGCTGGAGGCTGAGCAGCGCGCGGCACGGATCGAGCACCAACAACGACTGAACGAGTCGTCCGAGTCAACGGTGGCATGACATGGCAGGGCGCGGCGAGGTACGTACCGGCGGCAGCAGAGGAGGCGGCGGAGGCATCCCGGACGGCCTGCTGATCGGCCTGCTGGCCTTCCTGCTCGGGCTGACGCTGCTGGCGTGGACGGCGACCGGCATGGCCGGACTCTTCACGCACGGCGCCTGGCCGGAGGGGGTCACCCTCGCCGAGACCCCCCTGGCGATGCGACAACTCGTCACCACCCCGCACGACATCCCGGCCGCCTGGCCGAACACCCCGGCGGGCGAGCTCTCCGGGTACGGACTGTTCTGGGGCCTGTTCATAGGCGAACTGATGGTGCTGCTGGTGCTGACGGTCTTCGTGATAGGGGTGGTGACCCGTTGGCGGCTGGTACGGGCACAGCAGCGGAGCGAACGCTACGGGGGCGAGGAAACGCCCGTACCGTCCCAGCGGCAGGAGCCCCGGCCCGAGGCCCAGAACCCACAGCAGACGGAGCCGCAGCCAAAGCCCGAGCCGGAGCCTCGGCCGACGGCCCACTCCCCGGAGGCCGTGCCCGCAATCGTGGAGCACACCCCACCCGCACCCGTGCCCGTGGAGCACACCCCACCCGAGCCCGCCCTCCCCTCTCCCCGGCCCCCCCTCGTCGTCTACGGACCGGCCACCACCCGCCGCCCCACCGTCATCCAGGCGATCCAGGAGGCCGACGGACCCGCGCTCGTCGTCACCTCCGACCCCACCGTCTGGGCCGAGACGAAGGACGCCCGCGCCAAGCTCGGTCCGGTCCTCGTCTACGACCCGGGCCACCTCTGCGACACCCCGGCCCGCCTCCACTGGTCCCCCACGGCCGGCTGCGAACAGCCCGACACGGCCGCCGCCCGCTCCGCCGCGCTCCTCGCCCCGGTCCGGCCGCAGGCCCGGATCGACGCGACGACGGCCGACACCGCGGAAACGCTCCTGAAGTGCTGGCTGCACGCCGCTGCCATCGACGGCAGACCCTTCCGCCAGGTCCACCGCTGGGCCCTCGGCGGCAGCGCCCACGAACCGGTGCGCCTGCTCCGTACCCACCCCAAGGCAGCCTCCGGGCTCGCCGGCGTGCTGGAGTCCGCACTGACCGCCCATCCCGAACGCCGCGAGATGGCACAGGAATTGACGGTACGAGCCTTCGCCGCGCTCTCCTCGGTCCACATCCGCGAGGCCTGCACACCGAACCGGGCCGATTCACTCGTGCTGGAATCTTTCGCGGGCGAGGGGGGCACCCTTTACGTGGTGGGTGAACCGATCGAGGATCCCCGCTCGGGTCCCGGAGCAATGCCCCTGCTCACGGCACTCGCCTCACACGTGGTCGAGCACGGCCGCCGCATGGCCGCACGGTCGACCGACGGTCGGCTCGACCCACCAATGACGCTCGTACTCGACGACGTCGCCGCGGTGGCGCCCCTGCCCCGGCTCCCGGAGCTGCTGTCGAGCGGCCAGGCCCAGGGCCTGCCGACCCTGGCCCTCCTCCGCTCCCAGGAACAGGCCCGCGCCCGCTGGCCCCAAGACCTCACCGGCTCACGCTAGCCGGGCGAACCCGGCGCCACCCACCTACACCGGCCGCCCCACCGCATACTCCAGCTCCCGCGCAGACGAGTCGCCCGGCACAGGCACCGACTCCCCGGTGGCCACAAACCCGATCCGCCGATAGAACGCCGCAGCCCGCGCGTTGTCCTCGTGCGCATACAGCCGCACCCGCTCGATCCGCGGCTCCACCAGCGACCACGCCCAGTCCGTCCCGGCCCGGAACAGCTCTTCGGCCAGGCCCTCGCCCCGTGCCTCGGGCCGTACGAACACACCGACCACATGCGCCTGGTGCACATCGGCCGCCTTCCCGAACCGCACGTCCGCGTCCGGCCGCTCGATCAGCACGGTGACGCTGCCGTCCCACCGCCCGTCGGGCGCGACGGCGACGAACTGCCGCGCTTCACCGCTCCCGGCCTCGGACGCACCGAGCGCCCGGCCCTGCCAGAACGCGTCGGGCTGGGCCGCACCCTGCGCGTACGTCTCCAGAAACGCCACCGGCGCAGCCGGGTCCTGCAGCGCCGCCAGCCGCAACTCCTTGACCAGGGGCCATTCATCGGCGCATACGGCTCGAATCACATGTTCCATCCGCCGATCCTTCCCTTCCCCACCCGACCTGCGCAAACAACATTCACGGCCCCCGATCGCCCCCGCGTCGTACCCCGGTACTACACGCACCGCCACATCCCGCCCCAGGTCCGACGTCTGCGGCGCGCCCCCTCCGTAGCGTCGACCGCTTGATCAGGGCATACGAACTCACCAAGAGGTACAAAGACTCCACCGTCGTCCAGGACCTCGACTTCACGGTCCTGCCCAGCACCGTCACCGGACTTCTCGGCCCGAACGGCGCCGGGAAGTCGACGACGATGCGCATGCTGCTCGGCTTCGACGCCCCGACCCGCGGCCGCTCACCGAGCAAAGAGGGGTGAACGCAGAAAAGCCCCGTGCCACAAGGGCACGGGGCTTTCCCGTAAAAGGAGTTCGGCGGCGTCCTACTCTCCCACAGGGTCCCCCCTGC
>NZ_JBIURV010000043.1:0-49872 GCF_044741025.1 Streptomyces sp. NPDC088246 | reverse complement strand
ACCCCAACAGAGTGACGGCCACACGCCGCCCGGCACAGCACCCGAACGGCGCGTCACATCACAACAGGGCAAACGTTCCCTGCTACGGCACTAGCCACGCCTGGCGTTCCGTCGGTTGCGCCGGCGGGCCCCGTGGCGTCGCGGGCCCCGGCGGGACGGTGGGCACGGCCGGGCGGTCCCTTCCGGGGGGCGGGCACGTACGGCGAAGCGGAGGGGTCCGAACCCGTTGTCACTGGGGACGCCTAGAGTCTCTTCCACTCGTCACGGTGGGTTGCCGTTGACGGGTTTCATCAGCGTGCCGCCGGTTCGGCGGCCGTCCGGAACAACGGGGAGAACAGCGCATGGGGTGGGTTCCGGCGGGCGACTACGAAGTCGCCCTGGAGGCGGGCAAGGTGGTCTGCCGCAACGGGAAGGGCCGGCGGCTGAAGTCCGTCCCGGCCAGATTGAAGGACGACCCGGCGGTCGTCGGGCTTCGGCAGTTGACCGAGTGGCTGGAGCGGCACGCACACCAGTGCCTGGCCGACGTCGAGCAGTGGATGGTGCGTTCGTTGCCCGTCCCCACGGCCGTGCTCGCCCGGGTCTGGCCCGACCCGGCGTGGCAGGCGGCCCTGCGGGACGTGGTGGTCACCGGCGCGGACGGTGGGGTAGCCGGGTTCCTGCGCGATGTCGACCCCGACCGCGGTCTCGGCCTCGTCGACCTCGACGGCGACACGGTCCGCATCACCCCGGACGTCGTCAGCGTGCCCCACCCCGTCCTCCTCGACGACCTCGACGAGCTGCGGGAGTTCGCAGTCGAACTGGGGGTGCGCCAGAACGTGGAGCAGTTGTTCCGCGAGGTGTGGCGCCGCCCGCCGGGCCTCGCCCCGGACACCACCTCCGTGGACACCTACGCGGGCGGCGTGTTCAAGGAACTGCGCTTCCTGCACGGCCGCGTCACCCAACTCGGGTACCGGTCGCGCGGCGGATACGCGGTCTGCCCGGTCGTCGAGGACGGCGCCACCGCCGAGGCGCGCATCTGGATCGGCGAGCACGACGGATACGACGAGTACGGCACCGAGACGGGCCCCCTGGGCTGGACCGACCCTGCGGGGCGGGCGCTGACGGCCGCCGAGGTCGGCCCCGTCGCGTGGTCCGAGGGCATGCGCATGGCGGCGGCGCTCTACGCCGGCCGCGACGTGGAGGACGAGGAGCGGGCGGCATGAGCACCACGACGACGAGCACCAACGCGAACACGACGGCAGCGGGCGAGGCGTCCCTCCCCGCCCAGGCCCGGAGCGAGAGCATCTCCACCCTTGCCGTCGAGGCCCGCGCGGCGGCCCTGCTGGACGCGGGCGCGATCCTCCCGGTCGGCACCACCGACCGGGACGACGCCGACGCGCTGACCGCCCGCACCTACACGCACACCGCCCTCGGCGACCGCCCCGTGGTCCGGCTCGTGCCCGGCACCCTCGGCGAAGCCGAGGACCTGGCCCTGGAGTTCCTCGGGCTGGCCCGGACCGCCGAGGCCCCCGTCGTGGGCCAGGTGCGCCGCGAGACGCTGGGCTTCCCGGCCTGGGCGCTGGTCAACGACCCGGCCAACGGGCACCACGCCCTGGCCCTGGTCAAAGACATCGAGCGGCTGGGTCGGCAGGCCAGGACCCGCGCCGGAGCGGCCAAGGAGGGCTTCGACGCACTCGGCACCCGGCTCGGCCGGGCCGTGCCCCACTTCCTCCCCACCTACTACGAGCAGGTGGCACGCCTCTTCCTCCAGGCCGAGAACACCACCTACGCCGCCTCCTTCTTCGGCAAGGCCCGCGAGGCCGAGCGGGTGCACGGGCTGGTCGTGGACGAGGACCGGCAGCGGGCCGTCTTCCTGGAGTTCGCCTTCGCCGGCGCGCTGACCGTCAAGGCGCTGCGGCAGTACGTGCGGGACCTGGTGGCCCGGCTCGCACCGGCGGACGCCTGGGCGCAGTTCCGCCGTCTGCTGGTCGAGCGCTGCGCAGCCGGCATGCCGCCGTACGCGGCGCTGCCACAGGACGTGCGCGCGCTGGTCAAGGCCGCCGGGCTGGACCGCGAGGCCGCAGAACGCGACCTGGTGGCCGATCTGATCGGCTCCCCGGGCGTCGTCCGCGCCCCCGCCTCGTTCTGGGAGACCTACCGCTCCGCGCTCATCGCCCTCGCTCGACGGGACGCGGCTGTGCGGGCCCGGCTCCTCGGCTTCTTCCCGGAGACCTTCAGCGAGAGCGGCCGGGACACGGACGGCGAATCCGGCTGGCTCGCGTTGCTGGCCGAGTCCGGCGCCGAGGACCTGCTGACCGCCCTCCCGGGCACCTCCGGCAACGCTCCCTCCGACTCCTCCGACCCGTCCGTCTCCCCGGCGGACTGGCTCGCCCGCTGGGAGGCACACCGCCGGCGCAACCGGGTCACCTCGGGCCGCAGCCCGCAGACCCTCGACCTGGCCGCCCGGATGGCGGACCGGCTGCGGGCCGACGGGCGCCCCGTCGAGCTGTTCCAGGGCCGCTGGCAGCGCACCGCCGACCTGGACCTCCTCGACCTCTGCCTGGCCTCCGGCGTCCCCGTCGCCGAGCCGGACGACCAGGGCACGGGCACCGCTCAGGGCCCCGGCGTCCCGCTCGGCTCCTGGCTCACCGACACCGCGCCCGGCGCGCGGGGCCTCACCGTCGTCGCCGAACGGCCGGTCTTCCGCGCCCTTCTGCGCCGGAACGTCGGCAGCCTCGGCGACGGACACGGTCAGCGGCTGAGCGACGCCGGCATGGCGAAGCTGGCGGCGCACCCGGTGCTCTCCGGAATCCTGCGGGAGTGGCTGACCGCCTGCGCCGAGGAGTACACGGCCGCGCGAGGGCTCCCCGGGCTGCACACCGCTCTCAACAGGCTCTCGGCGTTCCGCGCCGTGGTCGCAGACGTCGCCCCGGAGGCCGTGCGACTCCTCAAGGGCCACGATGTCGTGCCGCTGCTCGCTTCCACCCTGCGTACCGGTGTCCTCGACGAACTGGGCTGGCCCGCGCTCGACGAGACCTACGCCGAACTGGCCGCTGAGGCCGCCGCCGCGCATCAGCGGCGCCACCGGTCGGAGAGCGTCGGTGTCACCGGCGCCTGGCCCGCGCTGATCCTGAACACTCTCGAACGGGCTGTCGTCATCGGCCCCGAAGGCGTTCTGCTGCGGCACACCCTGCGGCTGCCCGCCACCGTCGACCACTGGTGGACGCTCGCCTTCCGTTACGTCGACGGCGAGTTGATGGTCATCTGGTGGGAGGACGGCAAGCAGCGCGGCTACTGGTCGCACCGCCCCGCCGAGGTGTTCACCGTCGGCGGCGAGCAGATCCCCCGCTGGGGCGGCTCCGGCCCCTCGGACGAGGTCTGCATCCCCCTGTCCAGCGGCGGCCGTGCCACCGGCGGCAAGGCCCTGCACGCGGGCGACACCTCCCTCCCGCCTCAGCGCGCCGTCATCTCCGACGGCACCGGTCTCTGGCGGGAAGGCCACCAGGGCACGCAGCGGGTATGGCTGGAGTACGACCCGGCCGGCGGCACGCACGGCCGCGCATCCCTCCCCGCCTTCCTCCGCTCCGGGGTGCAGGACGGCACCCGGCTGCTCACTGAGCACTGCCAGGTGCTGCCCCTCCAGCCCGGCCTGGAGACCACCCCGTTCGGAACGGACGGCACGGTCCTCGGCCGCTGGGTCCGCCGCACGGTCACCGAGCCCGGCACGGCCGCCCCCGCCGACGGGCAGCGGATCGTCGCCGGCACCCCCGACGGCCACACGGTCACCCTGCCGTACCCGCTGCCCGGCGGCGGCTCCCCGGTGCCGCTCGGCGCCCTCACCCTGCCCGGCGGGTCACGGCCGGTCGCGGCACTGCGCCACCGCTCCGTCGAAGCGCACCCGGCGGACACGGACGGCACTGGTGGCAGCCTGTGGTCCGTCACCCCCGACTCCTCCGGTGGGAACGACGCGGCGGGCACCCCCTACGTGCCTCCCGTCACCTACTGGCACGCCCTGCGCCCGAGGGACGAGCGGGGCTCCACCGCCCTGCGGAACCTGACGGACTCCCGGGCGGGGGAGCTGTTCAAGGAGGTCGCCGCCGCGGTCGCCCGGCACCTGGAGGCGTTCCGGGCGGTCAAGGAGTACACCGGGCCCTCGTCACGGGAGCTGAGCCAGGAGGCCGTCGCCAGGGTGCTGCCCGAGGTGTCCGACGCACGGCTCCTCGCGGGCGTCACCGCCTTCGTCCGGAACGCGGTGGACCGGGCTGCCGCAGCCGCCCGGTACCTGGAACCGCCCAAGCCCGTGCAGCCGGCCACGCCCCGGAACACCGCACGCACCCAGGGCATGTTCTTCGATCACGAGCCCGAGCTCGGCGACGACACGACTCTGCAGATCGCCTCTGCCTGGAACTCCGAGCGGATGCGCGGCGGCTGGTGGGGAGCCGGGAGACGGTGGACCGCGATCCGGCAGATCCTCGCCGTCAACCATGTCCTCGGCGGCGAGCCGGCGTTCGGCCCACCTATACCGTCCAAGGTTCCGTTCACCCCCGTGGACGGCTGGCAGCGGGACGAGTACACCGTGCCCGGCGACTCCCTGGCCTGGACCCCCCTCCTCGACAACCTGCCCGAACTTGCCTACCGGGCCGCCTCGGCGACCACCTCCCCCGAGCACCGCACCGGTCTCCTCGTGCTGCTGGAAACCCTCGCCGCAGGCCCGCTGGCCGACCCCGCGGGCACGGTCCGGCAGGTGGAGCTCGTCGAGCCGATCCTCGGAGGGACGACCGGGCCGGGACGCCCCGAGGCCGTGCACCGCCTCGGCCAGGTGCTGCGCAGGGGCGCCCGCACCGTCGTGGTCATCGCCAACCGCGGCCGGAACTCCCGGAACGACGCGGCATGCTGGCTTGCCCTGGACCACGACCCGACCGGCGCCTTCGGCCCCGTCCCCGGCTTCACCCTGGACCACGAGCACGTTCACCGGCAGGGCATCGCCCGCGACCGGCTCACCCGGCTTATCGCCCTGGTACGGGAGCAGGGCCCGGCACCCTGGCGTCCGGAGGTCGCCGAGGCGTTCCACACGGCCACCGGCATTGGTCCCCTCCAAGCCGCCGCCCTGCTGTCGGCAGCCGTCGAGGAGCCCGGCGCCGATGCGCTCGCGCTGCTCGGGGTGAAGACACGTGCCTTCGAGGCGGCCCAGGCCAGGCTGGACGCCCTGCCCCGCGACGACCGGCACGCCCTGCTCCGGGCGCTGCTGCCCGCGGACCCGGCCGAGCTGTGGTCCACGGGCCCCGACGTCCGGGCCGCCGCCGAGGTCTGGCAGAAGCGCCTGGCCTCCCTCGTCCGCGTCCCCGAGGAACTGGACCTGGACCTGTCGGGCACCACCTCGGGCGCCGTCGACCTGATCCTCAACACGGGCTCCCGGACCTGGCTCGCCCACGGCACCGATGTCCAGGACGGCACCGGCCGCCCGGGCCTGCGCCGGGTGGGCGCACGCGGTGCGGTCTCCTCGGCGCTGACCGCCCTGCGCACCCTCGCCTACACGCTGCCGTACGGGCACCCCCTGCGGGCGCACCTGCCCGTCGGGCTCGCGGCCCTGCGTAGCCGCCTCGCCGACCCGGACCTGGTGCTGGACCTCGGTCTCGACTGGACCGAGTCGGGGGGCTCGATCGGCCCCGCCGTCCGCGCCGCCCACGGGCTCCCCGAGTCCGGCGGCGCCGGCGCCGACGGTCTCGTCCGAGCCGGCACGGCGCTGCTCCTCGCCCCCGGCCACGGCGACAACGAGAAGCTGCTGATTCGCCCGGCCGGCCTGGCAGGCCCCGACGACCCGGCGTTCGGACTCGTCGAGGGCACCGTCGGCCGTCACGGCACCGGCGATCTGCTCGCCCTGCGCACACTGCTGGGCGAGGAGCCCGACGCACTGGCCTCGGCGGGCGCCCCCGACGGCTCCCCGCACCACCCGGCCCAGGACCCGACGCGTGCGGTGCCGGACCTGGTGGCCGAGGCCGTCGACACCCTCGGCCTGAGCGCGGACGCCGCCGCCCTCTACCTCATGCTGCTCGCCCTCCCCGATCCGACGGACCGCAACTGCGTCCGCTGGACCGAGTGGAAGCCGGCACGGGTCAAGAAGGCCCGGGCGGAACTCGCCGCCGGCGACCTCGTCGTGGAGGCGAAGCGCTCCCGCGCCGGCCGCGCCCTGTTCCTCCCCTGCGGCTGGCTCGAACGCGGCGCCCCCGGACTGCCGCTGGAGACCTGGAAGGAACGCCTGTACCCCGTGGCAGGGTCCACCCGGACCCTGCCCCACCTCCCCGTGCCCGCGCTGTTCGCAGCCGCCTGGGCACGGGTCCGCGGAGGCGACGCCCCCGCCTTCGAAGAACTGGACACCCGCACAACCCGGAAGGGCCGCCGCCGATGACGAACGACATCACGACCACCGTGGACAGCACCACCACGGGCGGCGTCCCGGACCGGGCGACGGCGCCCGGCCGGGAGCTCCGCCAGGTCACGCTGCCCGAGGACCGGTACGCCACCGAGCTGGCCTTCCTCGCCGCCCACGACTCCGGGCCCCGCCCACCCGGCTGGCTGCTCACCCCGCGCGCCGTCGTCACCTTCGTGATGGGCAGTGCGGGCGAGGCACTGAGCCTGCCGAAGGGCGCCCGGCCCGGAGACGGGGCGCCGCGCCGCCTGGTGATCGAGCAGAAGTTCGTTGGCGAGCGCGCCCTGGTCGAACGGTGCGTCGTCACCCTTGCCGGAGAGCGCGGACTCCTCCTCGTGGGGGAACCCGGCACCGCCAAGTCCATGCTCTCCGAGCTGCTGTCGGCGGCCGTCTGCGGGACCAGCGCGCTCACCGTGCAGGGCACCGCGGGCACCACCGAGGACCAGCTCAAGTACGGCTGGAACTACGCGCTGCTGCTCGCCCAGGGCCCCACCGAGCAGGCCCTGGTGCCCTCCCCGGTACTCGCCGCCATGACCCGGGGGGCCGTCGCCCGCGTCGAGGAGGTCACCCGCTGCCTGCCGGAGGTCCAGGACGCTCTCGTGTCACTGCTCTCCGAGCGGCGGATCGCGGTGCCCGAACTCGCGGGCGGCGAGGGCGCCCAGGTGCACGCGGCCCCCGGGTTCACCCTCATCGCCACCGCCAACCTGCGGGACAAGGGCGTCTCGGAGATGTCCGCCGCGCTGAAGCGGCGCTTCAACTTCGAGACCGTGGGCCCCATCGGGGACGTGGACACAGAGACCGCGCTCGTCCGGCGCCAGTCGCGGGCGGCCGTCGAACGCGTGGGCGCCGCCTACCAGGTGGACGACGCGGTCCTCGAAGCCCTTGTCACCGCCTTTCGGGACCTGCGCGAGGGCCGCTCTGTGGAGGGCTGGGAGGTCGAGCGCCCGTCCACGGTGATGAGCACGGCCGAGGCGGTCTCCGTCGCGGGCTCCCTGGGCCTGGCCGCCGCCTACTTCCCCGGCGACCGGGACGTGCTCTCCCTCCTGCCCGGCCATCTGCTCGGCGTCGTCCGAAAGGACGACCCCGCCGACGCGGCACGGCTGCTGGGGTACTGGGACGGGCCGGTGCGCAGGCGCGCGGAGCAGGGGTCGGCCACCTGGAGTGCCCTGTGGGACCTGCGCGCGGTGCTGGAGAACTGACGGATGAGCGAGTCGACCACCCCCGAGACGCGGTCAACCGCCGAGGTCTCGCCCACCGCCGTTGCGCCGGCCGCCTCCCCGGCGCAGGGCCCGGCGGCAGGGCCGGCCACCCCGGAAGCCGCGGTGGCGGCCCTCGCGGCGACCGGACCCGGGTCGCCGTTCCTGATCGGAGTGCGCCACCACGCGCCCTCGCTGGCGGCAGCCCTCCCGGCACTGCTGGACGCGGCGGCCCCCGACGTCCTCCTAGTCGAACTGCCCGCCGAGTTCCAGCCCTGGCTGGGCTGGCTCGCCCACGAGGAGACCGAGGCCCCGGTGGCGCTGGCCGCCGTGCCCGCCAACGGGCCCGGTCCCGGTTTGGCAGGCGAACGGGGTCCGGCCTTCTACCCGTTCGCGGACTTCTCGCCCGAACTGGTCGCTCTGCGCTGGGCGGCAAGAAACGGGGTCCCTGCGGTGGCCTGCGACCTGCCGCTGGCCGACCGGGCGTGGGCGGGGGGCGGTCCGGACACCCCCGCCCCCGCCCCCGTCCCGGGCGCCGACTCCGCGACCGTGCCGGGGGAGGGGCACGGGCTGTCCGCCGCGCTCCGGTCCCGGCTCACCGGCCGGGACGGCGACGACCTGTGGGACAGACTGGTGGAGGCCCTCGCGCCCGGATCAACACCCGAGGCGCTCCGCCGTGCCGCCCTGCTCACCGGCTGGGCGCTGCGCCACGAGGCCGAGGCACGGGGCGGGGCGCACCGCACGGACCTGGTGCGCGAGGCATGTATGCGCGGACATGTCGCCGAGGCCCTGGCGAGCGGGCGGCGGCCCGCCGTGGTGGTGGGAGCCTTCCACACCCCGGCGCTGCTGCCGTCCGCGGCCGGGGCCACCGGGGGCCCCGCGCCGGACGCGTCCGCAGCCGTGCCCGAGTCGGGCGCGGACGGCCACGTGAACGGCGCCCTCGGGACGGCGGCGTGCACGGTCTCCCTGGTCCCGTACACGTACCCGTTGCTCGACTCACGGTCCGGCTACCCGGCCGGCATCCGGGACCCGGAGTGGCAGCACACCGTTCTGGACGCCGCCGGGGACCCGGCCGCGCTGCACGAGGCGCTGATCCGCACCGCGGTCCGGGTCTGCGCCGCCCTGCGCGAACAGGGCCACCCCTACGGCCCGGCGGACGGCCGGGAGGTCGTCCGGGTGGCCGGTGACCTGGCCCGTCTGCGCGACCTGCCCGCCCCCGGCCGCGGTGAACTCCTGGAAGCCGTGCAGACGGTGCTGGGGCGCGGCGAGACCTACGGCACGGGCCGCGCCGTCGCCCGGGCCCTCGAACGCGTACTCGTCGGAGCCCGCACCGGACGGCCCGCGCCCGCCGCACCGCGCAGCGGACTGGGCCCCGCCGTCGAGGCCGAGACCGCGGCGCTCTCCCTCCCCGGCCCCGAGGACGCGCACGAGAAGACACCGCGCGACCTCCGGCTCGACCCGGCGCGCTCCACCCTGGACCGGCGCCGCGAACTGCTGCTGCGCAGGCTGACGGTGTGCGGCATCCCCTACGCGCAGGAGCAGGGGGTGACCGGCGCGGCGGGCACGGAAGGACTCACGACGCGCTGGCAGGTGCGGTGGACCCCGGCGACGGCCGCGATGCTCACTGCGGCCGGGGCCCGCGGCGTCACCCCGGCCCAGGCGGCCATGGGCGTGCTGCGGCAGCGGCACGAGGCCGAGCGCGCGGAGGACGGCCCGACGGCCGCCCAGGTCGTCCGCGGCCTCACGGAGGCCGCCGAGTGCGGGCTCCCCGCCCTTGCCGACGAACGGCTGACTGAACTGGCGGCCGTACTCCCGGCGAGCGGCACCCTTCCCGAACTCCTCGCCGGGCTCGACCTGCTGGATCGCATCGACGCCGGCCACCTGCCGGGCCCGGCCGCGCCCGACGGCCCCTCGGCCCCGGACGCCACCGCCTCCGCCCGTGTCACCCGCACCGCGCACGCGGCCGAACTCCTGACCTCGGCCGCGGTCCGCCAGGTCGACGGCCTGACCGGCTCCGAGGAGCCCGAGGACGCCCGGGCGCTGCTCGAACTGGCCCAGCGGGCCGACCGGTTGGGCGGCATCCGGCTCACCGCTGCCCTCGCCCGGCTGGCCGCCGACGGCACCCCGTTGATCGCCGCAGCCGCCGGAGCAGTCAGGGTGCTCACTGGCCACGAAGAGGCCGAGACCTTCGGGGGGCGCGTCGCCTCCTGGGTGGACGGGGCCGTGGACAGCACCTCCCGGGCCGCGCTCACCGCCCGCCTCACCGGCGTCCTGACAGTGGCGGGCCCACTCCTGACCGTCGGCGTGGGCGCCCTGGACCCGTTGCTGCACCGGGTCGTCGAGCTGGACGACACCGCGTTCCTGGCCCGGCTGCCGGCCCTGCGCGGTGGCTTCGACACCCTGAGCCCGGCCGCCCGGGACCGGCTGCTGGACACCGTCGAGGAGCGGCTGGGCGAACGGGTGGGCACCCTCGACGCGGACGATCCGGCCGAGCTGGCCCGCCGAACGGCCGCCGACCTCGCGGCCCGCGAGCTCCTGACCGGCCTCGGCCTGCCCGTCCCGCCACCCGCGCACGACGACCGGTTCCCACCGCTGTCCGGCCACCCCGTCGCAACGCGCCCCACCGTCACACCCCACACCGCAGCCTCCACCGAGGCCACCCCCGCGCGGACCCTCGCGCCCGCCGACCGGTGGCGGCTCGTGCTCGGCCGGCGATCCGACCAACTGCCGTCCGGCGCCGCCCGTCTGGCGACCGCTCTGGACGAGCTCTACGGCGCGGGACACGGCGAGGGATCCCGCAGCGGCCTGCCCGGCCCCGGCCACGGTGGCGGCTCCGGCCCGCGCGGCGGCCGGGAACCGTCGTTCCCCGGTGTCCGCGAGTGGTCCGAGGAACTGGCCGCGCTGTTCGGCCCCGGCATCCGCGAGGAGGTCCTCGCCGCCGCAGCCGTGACAGGCCGGCAGGACGTCCTCGCCGAACTCGACCCGGCGGCCGCCACCCCCTCCGTGGAACTGCTCCGGACGATCCTGCGGTACGCCGGCGGCCTCCCCGAAGCCCGCCTGGCGGCGCTCCGGCCCCTGGTCCGCCACCTGGTCGACGAACTGACCCGGCAGCTCGCCACCCGGCTGCGACCCGCCCTCACCGGCACGATGCTGGCCCGGCCCACCCGCCGCCCCGGCGGCCGGCTGGACCTGCCGCGCACGCTGCGCGCCAACCTGGCCACCGCCCGCAGGACGGCCGACGGAACGGTCCAGGTGATCCCCGAGAAGCCGGTGTTCCGCAGTCGCGCCCGGCGGTCGGCCGACTGGCGCCTGATCCTGGTCACCGACGTCTCCGGATCCATGGAGGCGTCCACGATCTGGTCCGCGCTGACCGCCTCCGTGCTCGCCGGGGTGCCGACCCTGAGCACCCATTTCCTGGCCTTCTCCACGGAGGTCGTCGACCTCACCGGCCATGTGCACGATCCCCTCTCCCTCCTGCTGGAGGTGAGCGTGGGCGGAGGCACGCACATCGCCGCCGGGCTGCGGCACGCCCGCAGCCTGATCGCGGTGCCCACCCGCACCCTCGTCGTCGTCATCAGCGACTTCGAGGAGGGCGCGCCGCTCGGCGGACTGCTCGCCGAGGTGCGGGCCCTGGTGACCACCGGCTGCCACGTCCTCGGGTGCGCGAGTCTCGACGACGCCGGCCGGCCCCGCTACTCGACGGGCGTCGCCGGGCAGCTCGTGGCCGCCGGCATGCCCGTGGCGGCCCTCAGCCCACTCGAACTGGCCCGCTGGATAGGGGAGAAGACCGCATGAACGCCGCCCAGTTGCCACCCGTCGCGCCGGAGGTCACGGCCACGCTCGTGGAGGACCTCTCGCCCCGGCTGCGCAAGCGGCTGGACGCGGCAGTCACCAAGCTCGGCGCCCGCCCGACGCACCGCGACGGGGACACGGTGACGATCGCGGTCGACGACGAGACCGAGTTGCGCCTGCACGCCCCGGGCGGCGTGGTGGCGACGGCGGACGCCATCACCTGCGGTTGCCTCCTCGCCCCGGCATGCGCCCACCGCGCGGCCGCCGCCTGCGCCGCCCCCACGGCGGACCCGGCGCCGGAGCTCACCGACCGGCCCGCCCGGGCGGTCCCCGAACCCGCCTCCGCAACGGACCCCGCCCCCACCCCCGACTCCGCCTCCTCGCCCGAGGTGGCGAGCCCAGCCCAGCGTGCCGCGGCCGACGTCCTGTGGTCGGCTGGAGCCGCCGTGCTGGAGGCCGGCGTCGACGGGGCCGGAGCCGTCACCCAAGCGGCCCTCCTCCGCGCCGCGCACACCGCCCGGCTCCAGCACCTGCCGCGCGCCGCAGGCGCCGCTCTGTCCGTCGTCACGCTGCTGCGCGCGGCCCGCTCAGGGGACCCGTCCTACCGCACCGCCGACCTCGTCACGGCCCTGGCCGAACTCCTGGGCACCGCACACCGAGTGGGGACGGCGTCCGGAGCGGAGCTGGCCGCGGTCAGAGGCCGCGCGCGCCGCCCGTACAACCCGGACGGCTCGCTGCGCCTGTACGGCCTGTTCACCGAACCCGTGGTCACCGACTCAGGGCACGGCGGCGTCCGCACCTGGGTCGCCGGATCCGACGGCCGCCTCTGCACGGTCGGCGACGTGGCACCCGGCGGCGTCGGTCGCGCCCTGGGCGTGGCCGACCGAACCGTGCGCCTGGGGGACAGCGCGCTCACCCACCGGGAGCTGGGCCGGGCCGGCCTGGCGGTCTCGGGGGCGACGGTCTCGCCGGACGGCAGACTGGGCGCCGGTAAGGGCGTCAAGGCCGTTACCGCCCGGGGCGCGGCTTGGACGGAGCTGCCGCTCGCCGCCCTGTGGGAGACGCCGCCGTCCGAACAGGCCGCCCGCGCCCTGCGGTCCACCTCCCGCTACGCGGACCCGGACGACGGCGGCAGCGACCTGCTCTTCCTGGACGTCGAACTCCTCGGCGCCGTAAGGGAGTCGGGCGGCACCTGCCTGCTCGCGCTGTGCGAGGGAGGCATTCCCGTCCGGCTCACCGTCGCCGACGACGACCCCGCGCTGGCCCACCGCGACAACCTGATGCTGCTGGCCACGGCTCCGGGGACACGGCTGAGGATCATCGGCCGCCTGGTGCCCGCCCACCACCCCCGGCTCACCCTCCTCGCCTGCTCGCACCCCACCGGCGAAGGCACGATCGACCTCGGCCTCGACCGCCTGCGCCGCGCCGACCTCCCGGACCCGGCTGCCCCCGTGCACCCCGCCCCGCCACAGCCCGGAGGGTCCGGCGCGCACTCGCCCCTGTACCTCCTGGAGCGCCGGGTCGAACAGACGGTCCCGGCGGGCCGCGCCGCCCTCGGCATGCTCGGCGACGTCACCGCCGAGACCCGCCGCATCCGCCGCGCGGGCCTCCCCACGGCCGCCGGACTCCTCACCGCCCTGTGCACCTCGGCGGCCCAACGCGATCGCGACCTCTTCGGCCGCCTCCTCCCTGCCGACACCGACGGCTTCGCCACCTACTGGCTCACCGCCGCCCGTTACACGGCCGCCGTGGCTGAGTCCCTGTGCGCGGCAGCCTGGGAACCGACGCAGGAGGGCCCGGCCGCGGCGCCATCCGTCCCGGACCAGGGGCCAGGACGAACCGTGGCGCAAACCGCTCAGTACCAGCGGGTGCAGGTCCAGTTCCCGCCCTGTCCGTCGTACTCCTCGACGCAGGACCGATAGGCCAAACTCACCAAAGGGTCGGCAGTCAAGGCCCGCACCCAGGCCATCAACCAGCTCAAGGCCGTCCTCGTCACCGCTGGCCCGGACCTGCGCGAAGAACTTGCTGGGCTGAACAACCCGGACCTCTTCCGCACCTGCGCACGGTTCGCCGACGACAGCAACTACGACGAAGGCGACGAAGAGACGGCACTGCAGGCCACCCGCATCACCCTGTGCCTGCTGGCCCACCGGATCGAGCAGCTCACCGCGCAGATCCAGGACCTGGAACGCCGCTTGACCCGACTTGCGGAACGCCACGCACCGCAGCTACTCGCTGTGGTGGGCATCGGCCCGGACACGGCCGTGACTCTGCTCGAGCGAACCCCGGGCGCGAGGCAGTACCGTCGCCTCAACCGCGGCGGCGATCGGCAGGCCAACGCTGCCCTGCACCGGATCGTGTAGACCCGGCTGCGCTGCGACCCGCGCACCCAGGAGTTACTACGAACGCCGCATCAAGCAGGGCAAGACCCGGCGCGAAATCGTCCGGTGCCTCAAGCGTTACGCTGCCCGCGAGGTGTTCCACCTGGTCAGGGCCATGCGATCGTGACCCCGTCATAGGGGCTGTTGTGAGCGGTGAGTTCGGCGTCAGGGGTGAAGACGAAGACGGCGGACTGCTGCCGACGGTATTGGGGCACGTCAGATTCCCAGGTCGATGGTGGAGTACAGGTGGCCGGCCAGCCCCCAACAGGCTTGGCGAATGGCGTGATTACTGACTTCGGCTCGTCAGGGTGTCGTTGGGGTGTCGAGAGTCAGGCCGGTGCCGGC
Organism: Streptomyces sp. NPDC088246; assembly: GCF_044741025.1. Taxonomy (NCBI): domain Bacteria; kingdom Bacillati; phylum Actinomycetota; class Actinomycetes; order Kitasatosporales; family Streptomycetaceae; genus Streptomyces; species Streptomyces sp. NPDC088246. The sequence continues at coordinate 35,752 of NZ_JBIURV010000043.1, read as the reverse complement.
TATGAAGCCGTCGAGGGTGTCGGGCCGGTACTGAAGTCGTTTGAGCCGGTTGCGGACGAGGGCCTCGAGGCGGTCGAGGCCATGCGTCCCCCGAGATGTCCGTCTGCTCTGGTCGGTCAGGAAGGGTATTTCGGGGCGCGTGGGCGCACGCAAGTGCGCGTGGCGCGGTCGCGGTGCAGATGGGCCGCGCCGCCGGTTCCGTGAGTAGAGAGGACCCGCCTGGTCCATCCTCGCGGAGCCCCGCCGTGCGGCTGCTGGACTGGCGGAGATGGGGCGACCGATTATGACGGCACGGGCACCCCGTCATAGGGCGAACGAATACCTTCGTGGCCATAGGCTGCCAGCCAGCTACAGCTGGCACCTTCTCTGTCTCGACGGCGCTCAACTCGACCGCACTCCCTGACGAACCATATCCCCGCGTTGCAGCGGTGGCCCGACGTTCAACTGTTTCAGCGATCGCGCAGTACTGGGGAGGGCAGGACGCCGACCGCAGCTGCTCGTACGTGCAGGTGGTGAAGCGCAGCTCAATGAGTCCTGACAGTACGACGGGTCCGCCGGAGTCCCCAACTATGGTGTGCCGCAACGCGATTGGTGGCAGCATAGACATGAAAGGACGGATGCGGCGGAACGTCGGAACGGCGGGGGAATGCTGGCGGAATCACTAGTGGCGCTGGCCACCGCGGGATCGACAGCTCTCGTCGGGGCCATGGCCACGGATGCCTGGCAGGCCACCCGGACTGGTGTACTGGGGCTCTTCGGGCGTTCCAGCACAAGCTCGCGGGACGGCACTGCGGCGCAGCCTGTTGGCGGCACGGCACCGGAGGAGGGCGGGACGGAGGCCGCCCCCGCCGCGGACGGCCGGATCGCACTGGTCGCGGCGCAGCTGGACGGCGACGCCGCCCTCGTGGCGCGGGCCGACGACACGGCGGCGGCCCGGCGCAGCCTGCTGCCGGCCTGGCAGCTGAGGGTGCAGGAGCTGCTGCGCGAGCACCCGGAACTCGCGGGCGAGCTGAGCGACCTCACCGAGCGGATGCGGCGTTCGTTGCCCGAGGAGGAGCAGCAGTGGGTGATGCACGTCGTCGCCCACGATCACGCACAGGTGTTCGCCTCTCAGGGTGGCAACGTGATTGTCCATCAGGAGCGGAGTGAGCGCGCTTGAGTTCCCAGTACGTCACCGCCACTGGCGGGTTCGCGTACGGGGTGATCGGCGCCGATATCCACGTCTTCGGGGACGGCACGCCGCTGTACGTGCTGGAGCTGTGGCGGCCGCCGCCCGCGCTCGACGACGAGTGGCTGCGCGAGCAGCCGAGCCGGATGCTCAACGCCCGGTTCGCCGTGGTCGGGTTCACCGGCCGCGAGCAGGAACTGCGGGAGCTGCGCGAGTGGTGCACCCAGGAGCGAGGCCGGGCCGCTCGGTGGCTGCACGGGCCCGGCGGGCAGGGCAAGACGCGGATGGCGCACGAGCTCGCGGCCCAGATGGCTGAGCTCGGGTGGACGGTGGCCGCGGCGGCCGAGGGCCCGGGCGGTGTCCTGCCGCCGCCCGGCAGCCAGGACCTGCGCCCGGACGGCACCGCTGGGCTGCTTCTCCTGGTCGACTACGCCGACCGGTGGCCGCTGTCCTCGCTGACCTGGCTGTTCAGCAACGCGTTGCTGCACCGCACCGATCTCCCAGTGCGGATCCTGCTGATCGCCCGCAGTACGGACATCTGGCCGGCGCTACGGGCCTCGCTGGTGAACGAGCAGGTCTCGTTCTCTCAGCAGCTGTTGCCACCGCTCGTCGCGAACGGCCCCGACAGTCCCAGCAGGGCCACCGCCGCGGAGCCCGAAGGACGTCACACCATGTACCGGGCCGCCCTGAACGGCTTCGCCGCTCGGTACGGGGTCCCACCGCCGCGCAACGGCCCGGCCGACCTGGGCCACCCCGAGTTCGGTCTGGTGCTGGCCGTCCACATGGCCGCCCTGGTCGCAGTCGACGCGCACGCCACTGGCCGTACCCTGCCCGCGCCCGTTCCCCCGGCCACCTTCGACCCGGCCGCCGTACCCGCCCTGCCGGGCACCGCCAGACTGGCCCTCTACCTGCTGGACCGGGAACAGCTCAACTGGGCACGTCTGTACCGGGAGAGGCGCCACGGCCGGATCGCCACTCCGCCCGCCACGATGAACCGGGCCGTCTTCACCGCCGCCCTCAGCGGCCCCCGGTCCCTCGATTCCGGGACCGCACTCCTCAACGCACTGTCTCTGGGGCGCCCCACCGCCGAGGTCCTCGCCGACCACGCGATCTGCTACCCGCCACCCGATCCCGTGCGGGCCACCGTCCTCGAACCGCTCTACCCCGACCGGCTCGCCGAGGACTTCGTCGCCCTGACCCTGCCCGGCCACCGCGCCGCGTACCCGGCGCAGCACTGGGCCCCGGAGAACGCCGCGGTGACCACCCGCCACGACGACCTGCCCACCCGGGCCGTCACCATGCTCGCCGCGGCGGCCGAACGCTGGCCACACGTCGGTCCACGCTGCTTGTTCCCGCTGCTGGACGAGAATCCGGATCTGGCCGTGGCCGCCGGCGCGCCTGCCCTGCTCGCCCTAGCCAACCTCCTCTCCATCCCGGACGAGTTGCTGGGCAAGGTGCTCAACCGGTTGCCCCGCCCGACCCCGGCCGACCTGGAGGTGGCCGCCGCCGTCCTGCGGGTCCGCCTGCTGGAACTGCTGCTCGACGTGGCCGACGGCCCGGGAGCGATGGCGGGTGTCCTGGTCAACCACGGCAACGACCTCAGCCTGCTCGGCCGCCAGGAGGAAGCGGTCCGCGTCGTGCTGCGGGCGGTCAGTGCCTTCGAACGCCTGGCCGTCGAGCAGCCGGAGATCTACGAGGCCGACGTCGGGAAGTCCCTGACCAACTACGTCAACCTGCTCGTGAAGACCGGGCGGGGGACCGAGGCCGTGGCCGCCCAGGAACGGGTGGTGGGGATCTTCCGTCGCCTCCACGGGCTGGACCGGCCGCGGTACGACCTCGACCTTGCGACCGCTCTGGCCAACCTTGCCACGCACCTGGAACGCGCCGGGCGGTGGACCGAGGCGTACCGGGCCAACCAGGAGGCGATCGAGCATTACCGCCGACGGGAGGCCGACGACCCGCGCTTCCGGGCCGGCCTCGCCATCGCCCTGACCAACGCTGCGGCCCTGACCCTGCGGAGCGCGGCCGACACCGACACTGTCGTCGAGCGGCCTCCGTCCGGCGCCGGGGCGGGAGGCCCGGCCTCCACGCCCGGTGACGGCACCGAGACGTCCTTTGAAGCCGTCCGGATCTGGCGCGAACTGGCCGACGCCGACCCCGTACGCCACCGGCACAACCTCGCCCTCGCCCTGCTCAACCTCCGCAGCGAACTCGTCGACGCCGCACGCCACGAGGAGGCTGTCGCCGCCATCACGGAGTGCGTTGGCCTCTACCGCCGCTTAGCCGGCGACAACTCTCTGACGTACCGGCAGCATCTCGCCATCGCGCTCGGCCTGCTCTGCAGGAGCCTCACGGCCGTCGGCACCCACGACGAGGCCCTGGCTGCCGGCGCGGAGTCCGTCGCACTCTGGAGGCAGCTCGCCGCAGCGAACCCCGACGAGCACGAGAGGGACCTGGTCGGCGCCCTGCACAACCAGAACGACGCCCTGCGGGCTGCCGGACTACCCCAGGACCCCGAGGCCAGTGCGCGCTCACCACGGGTTCACCTCAAGGACCGCGTGCTGCAGCCCGGCACCACGGTCGAAGTGTCGGGCTGGGACCGCGCCACCGAGCTGTCGGCCACCCGCGACAACCTCCTCCGCGTAGCCGACCAACTCGCCCGCCGACAGGACTGGCCGACGTACTGGGAGGCCGTCTGCCGTTGCTCGCTGACCGACGCCGCCCGGCTTGCCCACCGCATCCCCGTGCGCCGCTGGCACCCTGCCGACGCGGTCGACCGTGCGCTGCTGGAGGCCCTCCGCTCACTCCCCGCCCGCCGCACCGCCACTCTGATTGCCGATGCCTCCGCGGGCGCGAGCACCCGGCTCCCGGCCGAGCTGGACCTCTTCGACGAGGACTTCATCTCCTTCGCCCACGGCAGCGACGCCCTGGCGGTCGCCACGACCGCCGACGGCTACCAGGAGACGATCGAGACCCTCGACCTGCGCACCGGCACCCGGAGCACCTTGCACACCGGCCCGCCCGATCACAGTTCGATCACCTGCGTCGACGCCTCGACCGTCATCGCCTTCAGGTCACCCGGCCATGGCAGGACGTACGAACTCGTCCGCCACACCGGTCAGGGCACCACTATCCTTGCGCGAGCGGCCACGATGGCCGGCGCCAGGGGGGCCACGATGCTCTTCGGCTACGTAGCCGGCCTGCATCTTTTTCCCGTCGCCCTGGTCGACGAGGGCCTCGGCTCCGCCTCGCCGGATGCCCTTCGGCAGGTCGACCTCAGTGCCTGGGGACTCTCCAACGGCACCCTGATCGCCGTGGACCCCGAGGGGACCAGGCTGGTGCTCTGCGACGGCTACGTCCTGGTCGCCGCCGACGTGCTCCTCGGCGGCGCCCTGGCCGTCGGAGGACCGGTACAGCCTGACGCGATCATCGACCTGACATTCGTCGGCCGCAACCAACTGCTCACCTCCGGCCAGGAAGGCGGGCTGACCCTCTGGCAGCTCGGCGGATCGCACATGCGGCCCCATGTCGAACGGGCCACGCCGCGCATGGAGCACCTGTTCTCCGTACCGGAGTGGGACGTCGTCGGTGGCAAGGCCCCCGGCGAAGGACGTGTCCACTTCCTCGACCCCGATACCCTCGCCCCGCGGCCAGCCCCACCCGCCCTCACGGGCACCGAGCACCTCAACCTCATCACCACCTCCCCCGACGGCCGGTACGTCGCCTACGCGGGACAACTGGCCGTCGGCGAGCCCGTCCAACGCCGCGATTTCGACTGGCACAGCCGCGTGTACGACCTCGACCACGCCGGCGCGGTCCTCCAGCGCCCCCTGACCGACCTGCGCCTCGCCGCGACCGGGCACCTTCACAGCGCGGAAATCGAGGCCCGCCGCACCGGCAACACCCACCTGCATCACCTGTTCACCCTCGCCCTCGCCCTCGCGGAGCGCTCCTCGGGCGACTGACCCCGCAGTACGGCCGGGCTGACTCTGCGACCGTGGACGGACCCGCGCCCCGCGGCGTCCCCTCCCGTCCGATCCGCAGCTCCTCACTGGTCACGAGGGCAGGCGCGCCACAGCTCCCAGGACGGGGGGAAACCCAAGGAGAAGGGATCCGGGGTGCCCGGCGCCGTGCCGGTTCCTCCGCCCGAGCCAGCGAACCGGTCCCGACGAGCCCTCCCCGGGGCACTGTCACGTTGGCTGACGGGTGGGATGATCTTCGGGTTGATCACGGTGGAGGGGGTTGTCCGTGGGCAGTACGCCGCCGTCGTACAAGGGGCACCGGTACCCGGTCGAGGTGATCTCCCACTGCGTGTGGCTGTACTTCCGCTTCCCGTTGTCATTCCGGGAGGTGGAGGAGCTGATGCTGCAGCGCGGCATCATCGTCTCCTACGAGACGGTCCGCCGCTGGTGCCTGAAGTTCGGACAGGCTTATGCCGACGGACTGCGCCGCCGTCGGCCACGGCCCGGGGACAAGTGGCACCTGGACGAGGTCTTCATCAAGGTCAACGGCGAGCTGAAGTATCTGTGGCGGGCCGTCGACCAGAATGGCAACGTCCGCGACATCCTCGTCCAGAATCGGCGGGACAAGACCGCGGCAAGACGCTTCTTCCGCCGCCTGATAAAGAAGACCCGTACGATGCCGAGGGTGGTCGTCACCGACAAGCTCCGCTCCTACAGCGCGGCGCACCGCGAGGTCATGTCCTCGGTGGAACACCGTTCCCACAAGGGCCTGAACAACCGGGCGGAGAACTCCCACCAGCCCACGCGGCAGCGTGAACGCGCGATGAAGGGATTCCGTTCCGTAGGCGGGGCCCAGCGGTTCCTGTCCGCGTTCAGCGGCGTCTCGCCCCACTTCCGCCCTCACCGCCACCTGATGGCAGCCTCCGACCACGGAGCCGAGATGACCGTCCGCTTCGCGATCTGGGACCAGATCACCCAAGCTGCCAGCCGGCCCACCACAGCCTGACCACAGGCCCGGACCGTAAGCCCACCATGCCCCAACGCGCCGTCAGGCACCGACATACTCAACAACTTGACAGCGCCCGTGGTCGGGCAGCTGGCCGCTTGCGCAGGGCCTTCACCTCTGCGGTGTGATGCCCAAGGACCTGATGAGCTGGGCCAGTTCTTCGCGGAAAAGCTCTTCCGGGCTGAGGGCCTGGGTCTGCAGGTGGCCGTAGATCTCAAGTGACACCAGGCCGTGCAGGTGGCTCGATGACGCCCTGAACGTCCTGCGCACCTCCAACCGGCTGTGGACCTACTTCAGCCCCGCGGAGGACATCGCGCCAGGTGAGCGTACGGGCCGGTTCCGGACCGGCGGCGACCAGCCAGTCCTCGACGCGGACGGGCGAAGCCGGATCTCCATGGAGGACGCCGCCGTCGCCCTCGTAGACGAGGCGGAACTGCCGCGTTTCGTCCAACGCCGCTTCACCATCGGCTACTGACCGACGTCGGCGGACCAACGCGGCAACTGTCGGATGCTCCTGGAAGCGCGCCGCCGCGCCGGTAGAACCGGATGCCCACGAAGGCGCGTTGCGGGATCCCCATGGGGAAATCCATGAATTTCCCCATGGGGAATATCGTGACCGTTCACAAGAGCCGCTCTCAGCCAGTTCGACGGCAATCCGGTCACTCGCCAGGTCACGTGCGGCCCGTACGATCGCCATGAGCCCCGGCCCGTTGCCGCTCCCGGACACGGTGATCGCCGTCAGCACTGCCAGAAGCGGGGCGTCCCGGCAGGCGAGGGACCCCGGCCCCAGTCGACGCCTCACCCCCGCTCGCGCGGAGAGTACCCGGCCGTGGAGGCGGGAGGCAGGAGCGCGAGGGTACCCCTTCTGACCTGCCGCAGCGGCTTGAACAGTTGCGATTTGGCCCGCTCGGCCTCGCCCTTGCGGGCCGGCCGCAGAAGCCGGATGTTTAGCTCGGCCAGCTGCTGCTCGAACTCCCGGCCGAAGTAGTTCTTGTCGCCGATCAGAGTCTGGCCCGGGCGCTCGGCGGTGAGCTGCGGCTCGACGACGAGCAAGTCCCGCAGCGTCTCGCGTTCGTCTGCCTCGGCCCCGGTCAGCGCGAACGCGACCGGCAGGCCGTGCAGGGTGCAGACCAGGTGCAGTCGCAGTCCCCAGAAGTAACGTGAGTGGCTGGCGCAGTACCGGTACTGCGCCCATCCGGCCAGGTCGGAGCGTTTGACGGTCTCGCGGGAGCGTCCGCACTCGACGGGCGTGGAGTCCACCACCCGCACGTCGTCGGTCCTGAGCGTGGTGTCACGGGCCGGCGTCCGGGTGACGTACCGGATGAATTCGGCGGCCTTGCGCAGCCGCTTGTTGTACCCGGGTTGTTTGGGCAGGAAGGGGTGCAGGCGTGCCGCAGCCACCGGGCCTCGGAGGTGAAGCCGAGCATCGCCTGCGTCATCGCCGGCGTTACCAGCCCTGCGTCGCCGAGTTGCGGCGCGATGCCCACGGCTGGCCGCCACGGTGCGAACTGCGGTGATTCCTTCAGTAAGTCGTCGGTCTTCACGTAGGGTGCGGTCGCGAGGGTGTCCAGATTGTTCGTCACGCATTGTTCGCGGATGCCCTCGCCTCATCACTGCGTGGACCAAGTCCTTCCGAGTGCCGGGGACAACTGCGGTCCACCGGTGGGGCGTTGGTCGCCGCGCCTTGGCGGGCCGAGCGACGGTGTTGAGGCACGGTGTCCGCTACCGAGGGGCTCGCTGACGATGGCTACGTATGTGTTGATTCCCGGCGCCGCGTCCAGCCCGTGGTACTGGCACCTGCTGGAGGCTGAGCTGTGTGGGTGGGGCCATGAGGTGGTGGCGGTGGACCTGCCGTGCGACGACGACTCGGCCGGGCTGGCCGAGTACGCCGACACCGTGGTCGACGCCATCGGTGATCGCGTCGACCTGATCCTGGTGGCCCATTCCTTCGGCGGGTTCACCGCCCCGCTGGTGTGCGACCGCGTGCCGGTGGACCTGCTGGTGATGCTCCAGGCGCAGATCCCGGCACCGGGCGAGACCCCGGGCCAGTGGTGGGCCAACACCGGCTACGAGCAGGCCAGGCGCGAACAAGACGAACGCGACGGCAGGGACCCCGGCGACGACACCGCCCTGTTCCACCACGACACCCCGCCAGAACTGGCCACCGAGGCCGCAAAGCGCACGCGCACGCAGTCGGCTACCCCGTTCATGAAGCCATGGCCGCTGACCGCGTGGCCGGATGTGCCCACGAAGTTCCTGCTGTCCCGGGACGACCGCTTCTTCCCCGCCGAGTACATGCGCCGGATCGTCCGGGAACGCCTGGGCATTACACCCGACGAACTGCCCGGCGACCACTGCCCCATGCTCGGCCACCCCACAGAGCTGGCCGACCACCTGGAGGAATACCGAACCGAGGCGTAACAGCCGCCCGGCTCCACGCCCGTCTTCCGCGTCAGCACCGGGCTACTGGCGACATCCACCTACTCGATCTCGACGTAGAGCCCTGCCGCCGGGATGTCCAGGTTGTTCGTCACACCGTGATCACGGGTGCCCTCACCCATCACCGCGCATCACCCCTTGGAACAGGTCATCCAGCCATCTATGCGGCGGCGCGGTCTGCCGACGATCGGCGGCGCCCCGGGGCGTCGTCGAGCACGGGCGGCCGCCAGGCACCGTCCGGGTGGTAGAGATTGACCCCAGGCGGCACGATCTCGTCGATCCTGTCGAGTGCGGTGTCGTCGAGCACGAGTGAGGCGCCCTTGAGAAGGTGCTCCAGTTGCTCCCGGGTGCGCGGCCCGATGATCACCGAGGTGACGGCCGGGTGGGCGACGGGGAAGGCGACCGCGAGCTCGGGCAGTGTGCATCCGATCGTGGCGGCGAGTTCGGTGAGCTGCTCGACGGCGGCAAGCTTGGCCGCGTTCTCGGGGATGGCGGGGTCGAAGCGGGCGGGGGTGAGCTTTGCCCGGCCGCTGGAAAGATCGACGGGTCGGCCCTGGCGGTACCTGCCGGTCAGGAAACCGGAGGCCAGCGGACTCCAGGTCAGCACGCCCATGCCGTAGCGCCGACAAACGGGCAGCACTGAGGATTCGATGCCACGGGCGAGGATCGAGTAAGGCGGCTGCTCAGTTCTGAAACGCGGCAACCCACGCCCTTCGGCGACGTAATGGGCCTCGACGATCTCCTCGGCCGGGAAGGTCGAGCACCCGAAGGCACGGATCTTGCCTTCGCGCACGAGATCGCCCAGTACCGCGAGCGTCTCCTCGATGTCGGTCGAGTGATCGGGGCGGTGGACCTGGTAGAGGTCGATCCAGTCGGTCTGTAGTCTCTTCAGGCTTTCCTCGACCGCCTGGACGATCCAGCGCCGCGAGTTGCCGCTCCGATTGCGCCCCTTCCCCATCTGGAAGTGGACCTTGGTGGCGAGCACGACGTCCTCGCGGCGACCCCGGAGCGCCTTTCCGACGATCTCCTCCGACTCGCCCGCGGAGTACATGTCCGCTGTGTCCACGAAGTTGACTCCCTGGTCGAGGGCCGTGTGGATGATGCGGACGCACTCATCGTGGTCGGTGTTCCCGACCGCGCCGAACATCATCGTCCCGAGGCAGTACGTACTTACCTCGATGCCGGTGCCGCCGAGGATGCGGTAACGCATGGTCGTGCTCCCTTGCTGGTCCGTCCACTGTGTGCCGCACTCTAGGAGCTCGAGTTGACTCGAGATCAAGCCCGTATCCTCGGCAACATGGCTGGGAACAAGGAGATTTTGAGCATCGGACAGGTCGCCGAGCGCACGGGATTGAGCGTGCACGCGCTGCGCTTCTACGAGCAGGAGGGCCTGCTGGTCAATCCCGTGCCGCGTGGGCCCGGCGGACGACGCGTCTACAGCGAACAGGACGTGGACTGGCTGAACCTATGCATCATCCTGCGGGCCTCCGGTATGCCCCTGCCAGAGATCCGCCGATACACCGAACTCGCCAGGCAGGGTGCCGGCAACGAGCAGGAACGCATCGAGCTCCTGCGGCGGCACCAGGATCAGGTGGCTGATCAGATGAAGCAGCTCGAGCAGTGCCTGGACCTCATCAATTTCAAGGTCCGGGTGTACGAGGACATCCTCGACGGCGCGGGCGGGCACTCGTGCGATGCTGCTGTACAGCTGGGGAATGAAGAGCGTCGCCAGACCACTGACCCCTTGGGAACGACGATCTAGTGCAGCGCCGCACTGATCCTGCGAGGGTCAGGTGGCCTTGAGTGGGGTGCCGTCGTAGGTCCATCGGAAGCGGCGGGCTTCGTTGTCGTAGTCGAGGGTGAACTCGCGTATCTGGTCGATGAGGTCCTGGCGTGAGGTGAACTCGCCTCGTCGCAGCAGTCGGCGGGCCGGGATCGAGAAGAAGATCTCGACCTGGTTCAACCATGAGGCGTGCTTGGGCGTGTGATGGACGGTGAACCTCGGGTGGGCCGCAAGCCAGGCCCGCGTGGCCTTCGAGACGTGTGACGACCCGTTGTCGAGGACCAGATGGATCGTCAGGGCAGCGTCGATGCTCCGGTCCAGCAGTTGTAGGAACCGGATGAAGGTGACGGAGTCGTTGCGGGCGATGTCCTCGACCAAGACCTGTCCGGTGTGCACGTCCAGGGCAGCCACGATGGACGCGGTGCCGTGGCGTCGGCACTCGAACTCGCGGCGCTCGGTATGGCCGGCCGTGCGGGCCTGGTGGGGCGGCGACGCGAGCGGGCCTGCATGGCGGTCGTCTACGGCAAGGGATTTGGCGATTGACTTGTGGGTCCATTGACTGTCGGGGGCCGGTTTGGCGGAGGTAACCGTGGAGACGATCGCAAGGTCCACCTCGGGCCCGTACCGACGCGGGCGCCCCGGCCTCCTGCGGTCGTCCAGAGCAGCCATGCCCTCGAGGTGGAATCGCTTGCGCCACCGTCGCACGGTGACGATGTGCAATCGGTGGCTGCGGGCGATGGCCCGCGTTGGAGATACCGTCAGCGGCAGCCAGGACGACCTCGGCTCGCTGGATGCGCCGCAGCGGGGCGGAGCGCGAGTGGGTCAACTGCTCCAGGACCGCCCGCTGGTTCTTGTCCCAGACCACCGTGAACGGGCTGTGCGCCGGCATGACCCCACCCCTGGATTCGACGAGCGTCGATCATTGTCGCGCGGACGAACGGCGTCGGCAGCAGACGGCCTCGCGGGGACCGGGGCCGGTGGCAGGATGACGGCCATGGCGAATACCAGGCGCGCGAAGCCGATCTCCCGCTCCCGGACGGCACCCGGAAAGGTCGTCCACAAGATCAAGGTCACCCTGTGTGGCTCCCGGCCCCCGATCTGGCGCCGCCTGGAAGTGCCGTCGAACACCACACTGCAGCAGCTTCACCACCTCATCCAGACGGCCTTCGGCTGGGAGGACTACCACATGTGGGCCTTCGAGATCGGGCACGGCCGGTACGGAATCGCCGACCGAGAGCTGGGGATCCGGAGCGCGGCTTCCAAGCGGCTCGACCAGATCACCCCAAGTGCCGGTGACCGGCTCGGCTACACCTACGACTTCGGCGACGACTGGGAGCACGACATCCTCGTCGAGGCCGTCACCGACGCCGAAACGGGTATCGCCTACCCTCGCTGCCTCACCGGCCGCCGTGCCTGCCCGCCCGAGGACTGCGGCGGGATGTGGGGATACGATTATCTCACCGAGATCCTCGCCGACCCCGGTCACGAAGAACACGACGACCGGCTCGAATGGCTCGGTCTCGACACCGCCGGCCAGTTCGATCCCGCTGCCTTCGACCTGGCAGAGGTCAACAGCGCACTGTCCGGCTTCGCAGCCATCGTGATCGAGAACTGACGCTCCACCGCGTGACATCGATCGCCCCGGCCGCCACGGCAGGGGCGACTCAGACCCGCAGGATCATTGCGGAGCTGCACTAGATGCGGTGGGTGTTCCGCACCACCTCAAGCGCTGTTCGCGCGAAGACCTGGACGGCGCTGGTGTCGTCCCCGGCCCGCCATACCAAGCCGTATCCGATGGGGTCGGCGTCCTCGAACGGAATGTACGCGACGCCGGGCCGGGTGTAATACGCGGCGGTGTGCGCGGCTGACAGCAAGGCCCCTTTGCCGCCGGCGACGAGCAGGAGTGCCTCTTGCATGTTGGTGACGGCCGGACCGTGGCCGATCGGTCTGCCGCTGGGCGTGCGCGCTGGCACATGGTGCTCCAGCCGGTAGTCCGGGAGTTCACCGTCGATGGTCAGCAACAGCACATCGGCCAGATCTTCGAGCGACACTTTCTCCCCGACGGCCAGCGGATGCCTGGACGAAATCGCCAGCACACGCTCCTCCGTGAGCAGGATGGGCCCCTCGCCCAGATCGTCTTCGCGCACGGGGAACTCCGTGAGCTGCACATCGAACTCGCCGTTGCGCAACTGCCCGAACGGGTCCGAGAACGGCACCTCACAGATCTCCACGCCCAACTCGGGGTGGCTGATACGGAGCGCCTCCGCGGCCCTCATCACGATCTCCCCGGCCGGCGGGCTGGAGAACCCGACGTGCAGCACCCCCTTGATACCGCGTTTGATACCGCGCGCGGCGGCGGTGGCCCGTGCGACGGCGGCCTCGACCGCGCGGTAGTGCGGCTCAAGGTCGTCGCGGAGCTGCCGGCCAAGGGCGGTAAGGGCGACGCGGCGGCTCGTACGGACGAACAGCGGGGCGCCGATGCGGCGTTCCAGGCGTTGGACGAGCTGGCTCACCCGGGCGCGCGACAGCCGCATCCGATCCGCCGTGCGGCCGAAGTGCAGCTCCTCGGCGAGGATGAGAAAGCACTCCAGTTCAACGCGTTCCATGTTCGTCCCCAGATCGCCGGATCGGTAAGCCTGGCTGAACGAACGTTGCGATCTTCGCCGTTGTTCCCCCCTCGCGCCTCATCAATGGTGGTGAGCCAAGAACTTCCCTACACACCATCGAGGAATTCACATGCGTGCGCGTGACTGGGGCGTGCTGTTCGTTCTGTGCGGTGCGATCTTCCTGGAAGGCATCGACGTGGCCATGCTCAATGTGGCCCTTCCCTCCATACGCTCCGACCTTGGCATGTCCACTGGTGAGCTGCAGTGGGTGATGAGTGCATACGTCCTCGGCTACGGCGGCTTCATGCTGCTGGGGGGACGGGCCGCCGACCTCTTCGGACGCCGCCAGATGTTTGTCTTCTGGCTCACCGTCTTCCTGCTCTTCTCGGGCCTCGGCGGATTCGCCACCGACGGCTGGATGCTGATCGTCGCGCGGTTCGTCAGCGGCGTCGCCGCCGCCTTCATGACGCCGGCCGGCCTGTCGATCATCACCACGAGTTTCGAGGAGGGCCCGCAGCGCGACAAAGCCCTGCTCGTCTACTCCGGCACCGCCGCGGGCGGCTTCTCGATCGGCCTGGTCGTCGGCGGGCTGCTCACCGCGGTCGACTGGCGGTGGGTGTTCTTCGCCCCGGTCGTCCTGTCCGGCATCATCCTGATCACCGCGCTCGCGCTCATCCCCAAGTCGCCGCGGCCGGATCGGACCGGAGAGAAGGTCGACCTGGCCGGTTCGGTCAGCATCACCTCCGCCATCGTGCTCCTCGTCCTCGGCGTCGAACGTGTCTCTCATGCGGGTATCGGCTGGACTCTCGGGACGCTCGCGGCGGGCCTGGTCCTTCTTGGCGTCTTCATCGCCGTCGAACGGCGCTCGTCCTCCCCGCTCGTACGCCTGGGCATCTTCCGCAACGCCTCACTGGTCCGCGCCAACCTCGCGGGGCTGCTGTTCGCGGCCGGCTTCTTCGGCTTCCAGTTCCTCGTGGTGCTGTATCTGCAGGAGCTGCGCGGCTGGTCGACGCTTCAGACGAGCTTCGCGATGATCGTCATCGGCATCGACGCGATCCTCTCGCCCACCCTCACGCCCAAGCTGGTGAGCCGGTTCGGCAACGCCAGGGTGATCTTCGTCGGACTGCTGCTGGCCGCGCTCGCGTACGCCCTGTTCCTGCCGGTCGGCGCCGACTGGACGTATCCGGTGATGTTCCCGAGCCTGCTCATCCTCGGCCTCGCCTTCGCGCTGGCGTACGGCCCCCTCACCATCGCCGCCACGGCCGGTATCGAGGAGGAGGAACAGGGACTGGCCGGCGGCCTGCTCTACACGTCCTTCCAGTTCGGAGCCGCGCTCGGCCTCTCCGCTGCCACCGCCGTAAACGTCGCCGCCACCGATTCGGATGCGCCAGCGGCTCTGCTCGACGGTTACCACGCCGCCCTGGTCGTCCCGCTCGCCGCCGCCCTGCTCGCCGCCCTCGTCGGCGCTTTCGGGCTGCGGTCCCCGAAGGGCACCGCGGGCACGGTGGTCGCGTTCGACGACGGCGCCGCGAATCGTACGGAGACCTCCGCTCCGCACTGACCCCGCCCGTGCCCCCGCCCCTGCCCCGCCCCCGCAAGGAGCCTTCATGGCCGCCAAAGCCGGTGCCTTCTCCGATATTCAGGACACCTTCTTCGCCTATGTCCGCGACATCAAGTACGCCACGATGATCACCGTCGACCGGAAGAACCGCCCCCGGGCCCGCGTGCTGTTCCCCGTCTGGGAAGTCGTCGACGGCCACCCGGTCGGCTGGCTCGCCGCCTACAAGACCCCCGTCAAGACGGCCCACCTGGCGGGCAACCCGCACACCACGTACGCGTACTGGAGCCCCCGCCAGAACGCCGCTTTCGTGGACAGCGTCTCCGCCTGGGCCGAGGACGAGGAGTCCAGACACCACGCCTGGGATCTGTACGTCAAGGGCAGTCTGCCGGGATTGGGTTACGACCCGGCCCAGTACTGGCGCGGAGGCCCCACTGATCCCCAGTACCACGTGATCCGTATCGATCCCTGGCGGATCCAGCTCGTACGGGGCGCCGACCTGCGCAGCACCATCTGGTACCCCGACAGCTGACGCATTCCGGCCGGTGGGCGACACCCAGGGGTGGGGTCATGCCGGCGCACAGCCCGTTCACGGTGGTCTGGGACAAGAACCAGCGGGCGGTCCTGGAGCAGTTGCCCCACTCGCGCTCCGCCCCGCTGCGGCGCATCCAGCGAGCCGAGGTCGTCCTGGCTGCCGCTGACGGTATCTCCAACGCGGGCCATCGCCCGCAGCCAGCTGAACCGGATCGGCTTCGAGGCATCCGAGCGCCCCTGACCGGCTCCGGTCGGCCACCACCGGCATTCGCGGCGGCCGTCTCCTGCTTGTCTGCCGCTACGCGCATGCCCGAACTCCCCCCGTGCGACGACGGCGAGTGACAAATGTCAGCGAAAACGATGAGAAAACACAGCAGTCCGCCGACAGCACGGCTCCTAACCTTCCGGTAGGGCACCACGTGCCTGCGCACCGCGTGTACCAACCGCGAAGGAGATCGCCATGCAGCGTCCGGCCTCGTTCCCACCGAGCAGCACCCCCAGGACCAGCAGGACCACCGGGATCAGCAGGAGGCGGATGGTGACCACGGGCACCGCGTTCGCCGCGGGACTCGGTGTGACCGCCGCCTTCGGCACCCCCGCCGTCGCATCGTCGCTCCGCCGGACGCCGGGTGATGTCCAGCCGCCTGTACGGCTCGTCCTTCCGCGACCGAGCGGTCCCCATGCCCTCGGCACCGTGGCGCTGCATCTCAGCGACCGGAGCCGCCGGGACCCCTGGATCGCTGCAAGGCCGGTTCGGGAGCTGATGGTTCAGCTCTGGTACCCCGCACGCTCAGCCGCCGGCCTGCCCAGGGCGCCATGGATGACCGGACAGGCCGCCAAGGTCTTCCAGCAGACGGGGTATCTCCTTCCCGAGTACGTCACGCTGCCGGACACGCACGCCCGTATCGGGGCAGCGGCGGACACGCGTGGGGGTCGGCGTCCGGTGATCCTCTGCTCCCATGGGCACGGTCAGCACCGCAGCTCCAGCACTGCGCTGGTCGAGGAACTCGTCAGCCACGGATACGTCGTGGTCACCATCGACCACACATATGACGCCGGGCAGGTCGAGTTCCCTGGCGGCCGGGTCGAGAAGTACGCGATGCCACCTCTCACGGGGGAGGACGACGACCCGACGATCCTCAAGGCGGTCGAAGTGCGGGTGGCCGACACCCGTTTCGTACTGGAGGAGTTGTCGCGGCGCGTTCGGGGCCGCCGGGGTCCGCTCCCGCACGGGCTCGGCGACATCCTCGACCTGTCCAGGACCGCTATGCTCGGCCACTCCCTGGGTGGTGCGACCGCGGCCTCGGCGATGGCGGCAGGGGTGCCGATCGCAGCAGGCGCGAACCTCGACGGCAGTCTCTTCGGTCCGGTGGTTACCCAGGGGCTGCGCAAACCGTTCCTCCTGATGAGCGAGGACGCGGACAGCAATCCGAGCTGGGCGGAGATCTGGCCGCGGCTGCGAGGCTGGCGCCGCCACCTCCGGCTGACCGGTACCCGGCACTTCTCGTACACGGACTACGAGACGTTCATGCCACAGGCCGCCGCGCGGCTCGGAGCGACCGACGAACAGCTGGCCGAGTTCATAGGCCCGCTCGACGGGACACGCGGCATCGACGTCCAGCGGCGCTTCCTGCTCGCCTACTTCGACCTTCACCTGCGCGGCCGTCGCGCCCCGGTCCTCGAAGGACCGTCTCCCCAGTACCCGGAGGTGCGCTTCATCGGCGGTGCCGGATGATCAAGAAAGAATACGTACCCCCGGTTTCGTACGCAGGGTAAAGCGCGACGTGTTCCGGGACCCGCATGACGGAGAAGCGCTTCTTCCTGAGCAGAGGTCGAGTCCAGCGTGAACCGGAACGCCCGAAGCACCACGGACTGCACGTGAACCACCGTCGCGCGCTCGCCCAGTGCAGTTCTTCGAGCGCCTGGCAGCCATCGCCGAACAGCTTCTCCGGCTCCCTGGCCTGCTCCTGGTTCCGCTGCTCGATGGCAGCCTGGATCGCAGGGTCCACGGCGGTGGTCTTTCTGGCCTGGTGGGCTTCGAGAAGACCAACGAGATCACCTGCTTCCAGCCACTGCTGGAGACCCTCGCCGATCTGGCGGGCGTGGTCGTGAACAGCGACGCCATGCACACCCAGCGCGAGCACGCCAGCTACCTGCTCGGCCGAGGCGCGCAGGTCGATGCGGTACGAGCCGATGCCGACGGAGTCCGGGGGGCGGGGCCTGCCGCGCTCGTCGACGACGGCGCGGGAGACGTGGTTCTCGGTGGTGCCGACGACATCATGGCGGAGCCGGAGGCCGGGGAATCCGGTGCCGCCGTCGGGGCGGGGGGCTTCGGTCTGGAGCCAGTAGAGCAGGGAGAGGGAGAGCTGCTTGGCCTCCCGGTGCGCCGTCGCTGCGGTGTCGACTTCGGTGATCGGGCGGAGCGAGCGTGCTGGAATCAACGGATCACGAGACATCAGCCGCAATCGTGTTCGGGGCCGCGTGCACTGTCCCCGCGTACCGCCGGGCGAAGCCCGTGCCTCCGTCCGCCGTGACGGTGATGTCGTACCGCCCGCTGTCCGTGGGCCAGTTCAGGACCACCTTCTCGCGCGGGCCGAGCAGTTGCGTGTGTTCCGTGTCGCCGAAGTCGTTCGGGGCGACGGTGAAGCACACCTCCGAACCGCCGTCGTTGGCCAGCAGCAACTCGACCGAGGCGTTCTCCGGCTTGCCGCCCCGCAGGACCCCTGTCACCCGAGGAGCGGCAGCGTCGTTCTGATCGACTGCGGTCACCGTTCCGGCGAATCGGCAGACGAAGCCGTCGGCGCCGTGAACGGTGAAGTCGTAGCGCCCGCCCGTGCGTACGGCATCCCACACGTAGGTGGCAGTGCTGTGCGGCGCGACAGTGAACGGCGTACCGGCGAACGGCCGCGCGATGTTCGGGAACACCGTGAAGTGGAAGGAGACCGTTCCTTCGTTGGCGAGTGTGCAGGTGACCTTGCCGGTGGCGCTGTCCACAGCGACGTCGGCCCATGGGCGGTACGGCAGCGCCCGGTGCGGACGCGCACCGCCCGGTTCCTGTGTCGGCATGACCTGTGTGCCCGGTGCCGGGAGCTCCACCGGTGGCAGTTCCACCGCCGCGTCGGCCTGCTCCACCAGCGCGTGGGTGTTTGGCAGTACGGGGATCGAGAAGTCGGGCAGGGCGAAGTCGAAGCAACTGGTGAGGTCGCCGCATACAGCGCGACGCCACTCCGAGATGTTGGGTTCCCGCACGCCGGTGACGAGTTCCAGGAAACGCAGGACGGAGGTGTGGTCGAAGACCTGGGAATTGACCCAGCCGCCGCGCGACCACGGTGATATCACCCACAGGGGGACGCGGTTGCCCAGCCCGATCGGCTGCCCGTCCACGAACTCCTCGGGGGTCGCGGCGGGCGGGGACGGCGGCACCATGTGGTCGAAGTAGCCGTCGTTCTCGTCGTACATGACGAGGAAGACGGTGTGCCGCCACACGTCCGGGTTGGCGAAGACCGACTGAAGGGCGGTGTGGACCCAGTGGGCGCCGTAGGCGGGGCTAGCGGTCGGGTGTTCGCAGAAGAGATACGGAGAGACCAGCCAGGACACTGTCGGCAGCGTGCCGTCCTTGCAGTGGGCGTCGAACGCCGACAGGTCCCACTTCGTCATCGCATTGATGTAGCGCGGGTCGTCCTTGTCGAAGGTGTGGAACCGGGCGAAGTACTCCAGGGCGTTGTCCTCGTAGTTGCCGTGGCGCTCGTCCAGTCCGGGAGTGTGGTAAACGCGCCAGGTGACGTTGGCGGCCGACAAGCGTTCTGCGTAGGTGGTCCAGTCGCAGACCGGGTTGTCGGGAAGCGGGGTGTTGTCGATCCACGGGCCGGTCGTGCCGTCCCGGCCCGGGCCGACGGTGCCGGTCCACAGGTAGAGGCGGTTGGGACTGGTGGGTCCGGCCAGTGAGCAGAAGTAGGCGTCGCAGAGTGTGAACGCGTCGGCCAGCGCGTACTGGTAGGGAATGTCCTCACGGGTGAGGTAGCCCATGCTCTGCTCACCCTTGGCCGATGTCCAGCGGTTCATCGCGCCGTTGTTGTTGGCATCGTGACCGGATTCCCAGTCGTGCGGCAGGCCGTCGGCGTTCTGCGCGTTGAACTTCGTGGAGTCCATCCGGTAGGGCAGCAGGAAGCCGCCGTCGGTCCGGGAGAGGGCGGGCTGACGGAAGACGCTGTCGCCGTTCGGGAACGTCAGAGCCTGACGGTCGTCGAACCCGCGCACGCCGTTCAGCGTGCCGAAGTAGTGGTCGAAACTGCGGTTCTCCTGCATGAGGATCACGACGTGGCGGATGTCGTCCATGGGGTCAGTTCCTTTCCGCGGACGTGAACAGGGATACGAGCAGGGGCACATCGACCCGCTCCAGGGAGTCGAGGACCGTCCGCCGTGCTGCGGACGGGATCGGTACGGTGGAGGGCACGACCAGCACCATGCACCCGGCGGCCTCGGCCGCGGCGACACCCGTGGGCGTGTCTTCGACGACTACGCAGGCGCGCGGATCGACGCCGAGGGCTGCGGCCGCGGCGAGGTACGGATCAGGCGCCGGCTTGGTGTGGACCGTGTCCTCGACGGCGATTGTCAACGCGAACCGCTCCTCGCCCAGGGCCTTGCGCACGAGGTCGACGACATGGCGCGGCGACGCGGAGACGATCGCCGTGGGGACCCCGGCCGCGGCCAGTTCGTCCAGCAGGCGCAGCGCGCCCGGTCGCGGGACGACCTCGCAGGCGACTCGGGCGGCGAACGCCGCATCCAGTTCGATGGCGAGCACGTCAGGGGCGGGGACCGCCGGGCCGCCGGTACGGTGCAGGTGAGCTGCGGTGTGTGCGGCCGGCCGGCCCAGCACATGATGCGTGTCGGCGTCGGTCAGTTGCCGCCCGATCCCGTCTGCCACCTGTTCCACGGCCGCCCACCACAGCCGCTCGGTGTCGACGAGTGTGCCGTCCATGTCGAACAGCACGGCAGAGGGAAGGCCGGGTGTGGCCCTGCGATGGTTCATGAGGAGTTTCTCCGGTGCGTGGCGAACGGGCGGAAGCGGAGGCTCCCTGCGTCGAAGGCCGGACAGGTCGGTTGGTTCGTCTGAAACGACGGCTTTGTACGGCGTGGTCGGATCGAGAATCGGCCGGAGCAGTCAGCTTCCACCGCGACCGCCGTTTCCCCAGCTGTGGCGATCCACCAGCACCGGGCGGTCCGGAAGGGTCAGCGTCACCATGGCACCGACAGGGAGTCCGGCCGTCGAGTGAGTCGCCACGTCCGCCATCACCTCCGCGCCTCCGGCCAGCCGTACGGTCAGCCTCGTCGTCGCGCCCAGGAATGTCGCGCCCACGATCTGGGACGTGCCATCGCCGTCCGCCGTGACCCCGATCGCTTCCGGGCGTACCAGTACGTCCACCTCGCCACTTCCACCGTCGGTCCCGACGGGGCCCGGTAGCGTCCCGTGGACCGGTAGCGTGCGGCCGAACGCGCCCACGGTCGTGCCGTCCGCCCCCGGCCGGGCCGGTATCCGGCTCATCACCCCCACGAAATTGGCGACGAACGCGGTCGCAGGGCGTTCGTACAGCTCTGCAGGAGGCGCACACTGCTCCAGTCTCCCGGCTCGCATCACGGCGACCCGGTCGGCCATGGAGAGGGCCTCCTCCTGGTCGTGTGTCACGAACAGTGTCGTGATGCCCAGTTGTTGTTGGAGGCGACGGATCTCCTCGCGCAGCGCCAGCCGCACCTGCGCGTCGAGCGCGGACAGCGGTTCGTCGAGCAGCAGTACGCGTGGCCGCAGTGCCAGAGCCCGGGCCAGCGCGATGCGCTGCTGCTGGCCTCCGGAGAGCTGGCGCGGGAAGCGGGCGGCGTGGTTCGCCAGCCCGACCAGCTCCAGAAGTTCCGCGGCGCGGGCCCGCCGCGCGGCTTTGCCCGTCCCGCTCATCCGCAGCCCGAAGGCGACGTTGTCGATGGCTGTCATGTGCGGAAAGAGGCTGTACGACTGGAACACCATGCCCGCCTCGCGGCGGTGTGCGGGAACACGCGTGATGTCCTCGCCGTCCACGAGCACTTTGCCCGTGTCGGGCCGCTCGAAGCCGGCGACCGTGCGCAATGCGGTGGTCTTTCCGCAGCCGGACGGGCCGAGCAGTGCCAGGAGTTCGCCGGGGCGGACTTCAAGGTCCAGTCCGTCCAGCGCCGTCGTGGTGCCGAAGGCGCGGCGCAGCCCACGGAACTCCACGGTTGAACCGGTCCGCGTCGGCCTGACGGTTTCGGGATCGGTGAGAAGGTCGGTCATGAGTTCTCCTTGGGGCGGCGAGTACGTCCGGCGGCACTGATCATCAGCAGCAGCATCCAGGTGACGAGGAGGCCGACCATCGAGACGGCCACCGACATCTGCGCCTGCGAGCCGCTGGTGGCGACGATCCACACGGCGAACGGCTGATAGCCGAGGACCGCGGCGACGGTGTACTCGCCGAGGACGAGTGCGAGGGTCAGGAACGCCGTGTTGAGCAGCGCCCCGCGAAGGTTGGGCAGCACGACATGGATGAGGGTGCGCGGCCACGGCGCCCCGCAGGACCGTGCAGCCTCGACGAGCACGCGCAGGTCGATGGCGGCGAACCCGGCGTCGAGTGTGCGGTACGCCAGCGGCAGCGCCATCAGCGTGTAGGCGAGCACCAGAACCATGGGGAACTGCGGGTTCTGGAGCGCGACCATGGCTTGGAAGAGCGGGGTGCCGGCAAAGTGGTCCGGTCCCCAGCGCAGCACCGCGCTGATGCCGGCGACCAGGGCGACAGCGGGTACGACCAGCGGCAGCATGCACACGATCTCGACGAGTGTGCGTAGACGCGGCGCGGCCAGCCGCACCGTGACCAAGGCGGGCATGAGCAGCACCAGAACCAGCGCGATGGTGGCCGTGGCCAGTTTCAGGGTCAGAGTGAGGCTGTCGGTGAAGCCGTCGGCGCCGAAGATGCCGGTGTATGCCTCGAAGCCCAGGGCCTGGCGGGGGGCGCCGATTCCGATGCTGAAGGCGATGGCGCATGCGATCGGGACGAGGAAGTACGCACCGGTGAGCAGCAGTACGGCGCTGCGCCCGTATCCGGTCCTGTTCAAGCGAGCCATCGTGTGCTCCTACGCTGCAACGGCACCTGGACGGCCATGACAAGCCCCGCGACCAGCACCATGTCGACGCCGAGCGCCAGGGCTACGTTGTCCTGGCCGACCAGGACGTTGCCGGACAGCGCGTCCGCGATCTGCATGGTGACCAGCGGTACCGAGCTGCCGACCATCGCGGCGGCCGTCGCGTACGCACTGAACGCGGTGCCGAACAGCAAGACATAGCCGCCGAGCAGCGATGGCATGAGAATCGGCAGGGCGACGTGCATCCAGTACCGGAAGGTGCTTGCGCCGTTGTTGTGGGCGGCCTCGCGCCACTGCCGCCGCAGTCCCTCCAGAGCGGGGGCGAGCGTGAGGACCATGAGCGGAATCAGGAAGTAGAGGTAGACCAGGGTCAGGCCCCAGAAGCTGTACAGATTCCAGCCGTGGCCGAGCAGGTGGAAGCGGGTCGTCAGCACCCCGGCGTTGCCGAGCGTCGCCACGAAAGCGAATGCGAGTGGCACACCGCCGAAGTTCGCCAGTACGCCCGCCCCGGCCAGTACCGCCTCGCGCAGCGCGCGGAATCGCGAGGTCACGACCGCGTGGGCGACCGGCAGACCGACGACCGCGGCGATCAGCGCGGAGACGGCGGAGAGCTTGACGCTTCCGATGAGCGCGGTCAGGTAGGGGCCGTGCAGTGAGGCGCTCATGTTCGCGCCGGTGAAGCGGGCCCCGCCGGGCACAGTTTCGGGCGTCGTGAGCGCGCCGAACACCATCGTCCCGGCGGGCAGGCCGAACACCAAGGCGGCGAAGAGGAGCAGCGGCACGGCACCCAGCCAGCCTGCCGAGCGAGGAAGGCGCCACCGCCGGGCGGCACCCGCACGAGTACTGCTTCCGGAGGAGCGGGTCGGGTTGTCGCCTCTGGCGACTGTTTGGAGGGTACTCATTCGCCGGCGCCCCGGCCCCAGCCCTGGACGACGTCCTGCTTGGCCTTGCTGACCTGATCCTCCGTCGGGAAGGCGGTCTTGCCGCCGGGTGCCTGCGGGAGCTTGGCGGCGACGGTGGTGTCGAGCGTGCCGGCCTTCTGCATCGAGGGCATCAGCACGGGGCGGGCGTGGCCCTTGACCCACAGGTTCTGGCCTTCGGGGCTGTAGAGGAACTCCTGCCACAAGCGGGCAGCGGCCGGGTGCGGTGCCCACTTCACGATGGCCTGCGAGTAGTACTGGGCGTACACGCCGTCGGCCGGGACGCTCACCTTCCAGTCGACGCCCTTGGCGCGGAGGTCGTCGACGTATCCGGCGTTGAGGTAGTCCCAGTTGATGCTGATCGGCGTCTCACCCTTCTGGATGGTCGCAGGGCTCGACTCGACAGGATTGAAGTTGCCGGAATTCTTCAGGCGGGCGAAGAAGTCCAGGCCGGGCTTGATGTCGTCGAAGGAGCCCTTGTTGGCGAGTGCCGCCGCGTATACGGCACCGAAGGCCGAGCCGGACTTCGTCGGATTGCCGGTCAGCGCGATCTGGCCCTTGTACTGCGGATCGAGCAGGTCGGCGAAGGTCTTGGGGCACTTCTTGACGCGGGCCGCGTCACAACCGATCGAGACGTAGCCGCCGAAGTCGTTGTACCAGCGTGCCTGAGCGTCCTTCTGCTCCTTCGGGATCTGGTCGAAGGCGGAGACGCGGTACTGCGCCAGCAGGTTCTGCTGGGCCGCGCTGATGGCGAAGGCGCTGCCCACGTCGATGACGTCCGGAGACCGGTCCTGTCCCTTGCGGGAGGTGACTGCGGCGATCTCGTCCTGGCTGGAGGCGTCGGGGTTCTCGACCTCGACCTTGATCCCGTACTTCTTCTCGAAGGTGTCGATGATCTCGCCGTAGTTCGCCCAGTCCCGAGGAAGGGCGATGGTGTTCAACTTGCCCTCCTTCTTCGCGGCTGCGACGAGAGCGTCGAGGCCGCCGGCATCCTGTGCCGAGACGGCGGTCGCGGCCTTGCTCCCGCTATCGCTTGCCCCATCTGCACTGGTCAGGCCGCATGCGCTGAGTCCCAGCGCGGCCGCGGCAAGGACACAGAAAAGGCCTGCCGAGGGAAAGCGGTGCAGTCTCAATGGAATCTCCCAGTGGAATAAGTTGGCTGTACAACTTGACTCATTACCTCGGGAGGCGGTGTACGGAAGATGAACGCCGGCGAACGCACGGAGAAGCCTCTCGGGAAGAGATCGCGGGCTGTGCGGCGGGAGGGGCCTGATCGGTGAGCCACGTTCGGGAGCGGATAGGCTCACGTTCCACAGCAGCGGCGATGGGCGGCTGAGGGAGAAGGAGAGCGGAATGACGGTCGCGGGGGGCGGCACCACCGGAGCCCGGTACCGGCGGCTGGCGGCTGACCTGCGCGAGGCCATAGTTGCCGGCGCCTACGGGTCGGACGGCCGGCTGCCCAGCGAGGAGAAGCTCGCCCAGCAGTACGGCGTCTCACGCGGCACCGTCCGTCAGGCGCTGGCCGTGCTGCGCACCAACGGCCTGGTCACTTCCCGACGTGGCACGCGCCGCGTCGTGCTCGGCACCGCACGTACGCAGAGTTTTTTCGAGTTGCTGAGTTTCACCCGATGGGCACGCTCGCTCGGAGAGGAACCGGGCAGCCGCACGATCGACATCGAACGCCGTCCCGCAGAACCGTTGGAATGCGAGCAGCTCAGCCTCGCTCCGGGGTCGCAGATACACCGGGTGCTCCGGCTGCGGACGCTGTCGCGTGTTCCAATCATGATCGAGAGGACTCTCTACCCCGAGCGGATCGGCGCCCTGATCGAGCGCCTGGATCCCCACGCGATCTCGCACACCGATCCACTGGCGGAGGAGGGAGTGGTGTTCGCGGACACGGAACACACCATTGACCTCGTCTACGCCGATGCCGACGACGCGCGCCTCCTCGGCTGTGCTCCGGACGCGCCGCTGATGCGGGAGCGGCGGCGGGCCACGGACCAGGCGGGCAGACCGTTGATGTGGTCGGACGACCGCTTTCTGCCGGGCACGATTGCTTTCACGGTGCACAACTCAGTGGCGACGACTGCGCTGTCGCGCCGACGCGGCTGAGCTGACCGGCCGTCATTGCCGTCGTCCGCCGTGCGAGGGTGGCCGGCTCATGTCCGGCGCCGACCGGCGAACTGGGCCCACTCGGGTTCCGGCATTCCCGGCCGCGGTGCCGCCACGTCCGCCGTCGAGGCTGTACATCCTTGCCCGCCTTCAGGAGGGGCCGTGCGCGGCCGGTGAACTCGCTGACGCGGTGGGCATGGAGCAGTCCGCCTGCTGCGCAACCTCGACCTGGTCACCGGCGAGCGGCGGGGCCGCTCCATCATCTACAGCCTGTACGACAACCACGTGTGGCCGAACTCCTCGAACAGGCCCTCTATCACGTGGAACACCTGCGACTCGGCCTGCACGACACCCCCGCCGACACCAACACGGCGGCCGCCGTGCCCTGACCACCCCGGCCACTGACGGATACGCTAAGAACCTCCTGGTGATCGGTTCCAAACTGGACACCGACGACGCGGACCCCGTTACCTCCGCCACAGTCCACCCCGCATTGCCTCGCCTGCCGGGGCACCGGCGCCCAACTCACCTCACTTCGCCGGCTGTAGACCGCGCCTTCGGCATCTCGTGTAGCCCTGCGCGACCGTGGACAAGAGGGGAGGGCCGCTTCGCCCCGGACATCGACCGCCCTGAGGACGTGCTCACCGTGCTGGTGGAGTCGATCACGGACGCGGGCTACACCTCGTTGCCAAGCACTCCTTCGGCGCCTTCGTCATCTACCGCATCGTCGTCGGCGTCCTGCTGTTCGGGCTGCTGGGGCGGGTGTCCTCAACGCGTGGCGGTGAAGCCGCGGGGGACGGCGAAATCAGCGAGCGCCGCTGTGCCCGGCGCGAGCTGGGCCCATGTGCCCGGCAGCACCAATACCGCGACAGCGGAGGTCGGGAACTTCTCGCGGGCCCGCGCAAGTGCCTCGTCGTCCCCGCCTCCCACCAGGGACAGGACCACGTCCTGCACGCCGGGCTGGTGGCCGATCAGCAACACGGTCCGCCGCCGCTCAGGGACTTCGCGCACGAGGGCGACCAGGGCGGACGCGCTCGCCTCATACGCCCGCGGCTCGAACACCACCTCCGGCGACGCGTCCAGTTGGGCCGCGACCAGACCCCACGTCTCCCGGGTACGCCGGGCGGTCGAGCAGATGACCAGGTCGGGCACGCAGTGTGCCTCGTGCAACCAGCGTCCGGCCGCAGGGGCGTCCCGGCGGCCCCGGCCCGCGAGCGGGCGTTCCTGATCGGGTACACCGTCCGGCCAAGCCGACTTGGCGTGCCGCAGCACGATCAGCCGGGCCGGAACAGACCTGGACACGGTCTCACCCCGCTTCGGGCAGTGGAACGCGCCCGATCTCGCGTATGAGTTCCAGGCCGAGTATCCGGTCCAGAGAGGCGAAGGTCTCGAACTTCGCGCCCTCGGGCATGCCGTCGGCCGCCTCGGGCCAGGCCGCTATCTCGTCCCCCGGCAGTGCCGGCTCCTGCATCAGGACCATGGTCTGGATAGGGCGGCCGTCCGTGTCCAGGGTGTCCTCGACGCACCCCTTGCCCACAGGCCAGCCGCTGCGACCCGTCGCATCGGACTCGTCCGACACCGGACCGTCGTGCCTGCCGATGGAAGACCAGATGGTCGATTCGACTGCGACGGTGATACGAGGCACCGCCCCCCACCTCCCGTAATGCCAGAAGAACGGGATCACGCAGAGGCCATCAGCGCCGTGGTGGCGCGCTTACGGCGAGCCTCATCGCCGGATGTCTCCATTGTCCTGCGCGGGGGCAGGCGTCACAACTGCCGCACCCTGGCCGGACAGAAGAACGTTCTCGGTACTCGGTAGACTTCCGGCGTCTTCACGGTGCTGGGCGGTCCCGGCAAGCGCTTCGGCGCGCAGGGCACCGCGGTCTCCCTCTATGTGCAGGACCCGGACGACAACACCGTGGAACTGCGCTGGTACCCGCAGGAAGCCTGAGGATACCCACGGCGACCCATCGGGCACCCCCTGACCCCGCACGATCGCTGGACTTTGCAGGACTCCGAACAAGTCGCCTGATTGCCCCAGGCGACGTCAGGTTGACCCGGACTGAATGGTTAGCTCTGCGCCTACGGCTACGTTCAGTGATGGGCACTCGGACGCGAGGGCGCCGCGATCAGGGCCGAGTTCAGCCTGATTTCCCGGCCACGCCCAGCACGTCTTTTTCCGGTGCTGGTTCGGTGCTGACTTTCGTGTCGCTGTCCGGGAAAACTGCAGGTCGTAGCGCTGATCCGATGAGTTGTCGTACCACTCGATGGTGGTGCCGATGAGGCTCGCGGCGACGATGCGCTTGAGCGAGCGGGCGGTCGGCGGGGCGGATGCCGAGGCAGCCATGAACACCACTTCCGGACGTTGGCGGGGACGGTTTCGTGTCGCCACACCGTAGGAATGGGCAGGTCAGAGGCACATGTGGCGGGACACCATAGTTCTCGGGCCGGGTGTGCGCGGGGCCACCATGACAGGCACGTCGAGACTGCTTCGAGGACCGTACTGAAGGCCGGCAGGCGTCTGTCCGAGTTGCGTTGTTCGGCACGGTTCAGTGCCGAGGTGCTGCCTCCCGTGCTGGTTTGGCGCTGACATGAAACCGCATGTCAGCACCCCTGATCACCTGTCCCGTGCTGACTTGGTGCTGACTACGCGGAGTTGAACTTCGGCATTCGGGGCGGATCGGACGGGTAGTGCAGTGCTCCCCGCCTCCGCGCGACTGCCGTCAGGCCCGGATCGTCGACCGGTTCGGGGCGGTACGGACGGTGCGGGTCGGCGGTGTGCCGGCGGCCGTCGAAGGACTGCTGGTCGTGCTGTCGCCCGACCCGGCGGTGGCGCTGTGCGGCTTCGGGCTGCTGGGTCTCGGCGTGGCGGTCGTGGTGCCGCTGGCCTTTGCCGCGGCCGGGTGCAGCGGGCCGAACCCGAGCCAGGCCATCGCGGTCGTGGCCACCATCACGTACACCTCGGTGCTCATCGCCCCGTCGGTGATCGGCTCGCTCGCCGAGGCCACGTCACTCGTCGTGTCGTTCGGCCTGGTGACGGTGCCCGCGTTCGGTCTGATCCTGGGGGCCGGAGTGCTGAGGGCGGGCGACCGCAACGTCGCCGGACCGGACACCGTGCCGGCCAGGAGCGCGGCGGAACGCGGCGGGAACTGAACACGGCCGGGGGAGCCCGTGGCACCACAGCGGCACGAGTGCGGCAGGTGTCCTGATCACGGAGGTGAAGGCCTCCTGGAGATCGGGGCGCCTGCCGCGTTCGTACGTTGCGCGGGGCGCGGGCGGACCGGTCCGCCGGCCGGTTACGCAGCCGGTTTCTCAGTGGTGTCCGAGCCGGTTTCTCAGCCGGTGCAGGTCACCTTCAGCGCGGATATCGCGTGGTGCTCGTAGTTGTTGTCCTCGCCCCGGTCGTGCAGTTGCACGGAGAGCTTCTTGGCGTCGACGGAGAAGGTGCCCGGCACGTTGTACCAGGTGCCGCGACGCTCCTGTTGGCGGACGTAGTAGGAGCCGACCAGGTTGCTGGTCCTGGGCAGGAACCGGTCGTACACGGTGTAGTAGCTCGGGTTGCCACCGACCCGCACGATGTCGGAACTCCCGGGCACGTGGACGGAGATGCTGCACTTCCTGGCGGTGGCGGGCAGGTCGAACAGCCAGGTCGCCGATCCGCCCGAGTCCTTGGAGGAACTGCCGGACATGGGCATGGAAAGGTACTTCCCCGCGCAGCCGTAGCCGCCGAAGCCACCGCTGTGGGTGGCCCAGCCCTCCTTGCCGTCGCTGTAGTAACCCGACTTCTGGAAGCGCTGGGTGGGGCACTCCGGTCCGGACACGCCGCTGTACACCACGGCGGGTGCCGACTTGGGCGCCGAACCGGCCGAGGGGGCCTTGGCGGGAGTGTCCGAGCCCGTGCCGGCGGGGGCCTTGTCGCCGGAACCGCTCTTCTCCGTCTTGTCGGCCGTGCCCGTGGTGCTGCCCTTGCTGCCCTTGCTGCCCTTGGCGCCCTTGGTCTCCGCCTCGGCCGACCCGCCCGCGGGCTTCCGCCCGTCCCCCGTGTCCGCGCGTACGTCACCGACGGGGCCCTTGTCACCCCGGGCCGGGGTAGCACCCGGCTTGTCGCCACCGGCGGCCCGCTTGCCCTCGGGGCTGTCGGGGTCGGTGCCCGGTACGTAACCACCGGCCCGGCCGTCCTCCTTCCATGCCGCCGCCGCTTCGCGGCTCTCGGGCTCGGCTTCGTCCTTCTGGGCGCCCGCCACGACGAACGGGGTCGCGAGAAGCAGCGCACCGGCGAAGGCGGCCGCGACCACCATCGGGCGCGACAGCCGGCCGGGGCGCTCCGGGGCACCGCCCTCCCCCGCCGCGGCACCGCCGGGAGGGCTGGACGAAGCCGCGGCGGAGACGGCGGCCGTGGCGGTGGCCCGACCGGCCGCGACGGCCGCCGCGGTGGAACCCGCCGTCGAGGCAGCGACAGCCGGCTCCGTCGCGGTCTCCGTGGAAGCTGTCTCCCTGGATGCGGAGGGCCCACCCGCGGGCGTCGATTCCGCGGCGGCCGTGGCGGACGACGACGTGCTCGCCTCGGCCGTCTTCCTGGCGGTGCTCTCCGCGACACCCGACGAGGCCGCGGAGGCAGTGCCCGCAGCAGTGGTGGTGGCGGTGGTGGCCACCACCGCGGTCTCTCCGGCCGTCGGTGCCGCCTCTTCCTGGGCAACCGCCGAGTCCTCACCGCCCGGTTGTTCCTCGGGCTCGGACGTGGTCCTGCCGATGGAGACCCCGGCCGCGTGCACCACCGCCGGGGTCTGGGCCGCGGGTTCCTCGGCCTCCTCCGGGCCGGACTTCGACGAGGTCGGTGTCCGCGCGCCGCCGTCCTTGCCGCCGGTGACCGAAGTGCCCCCGCCCTCTGTCACCGTGCGGGACGAGGGCGCGGACGGGGCGCCTATGCTCCCGGGAACCGCGCCCTGCGAACTGTCCGGAACCGTTCCGCCCGAGGCCCCGCCCCGGCCGTTGCCGGACTCACTCTCCTCGCTGGACCGCTCTCGCTTCACAGGTCGCCCCTCTTTCCCTGTCATTGATTCTCTTCATTCTCTTCGTTTGCTGATGAGAGCACTCGATACCCGCCCGCACCAGGCGATGTGACGGCATGTCACATCTGCTCGTAACCCTGGTTCTCGTTTTCGGCCGTCAGCCAGTCCATGGCGTCGCGCAAGTGCCTTCCCTGGCGCTGGAACCGCGGGAACTCGCCGCGTATGTGGTTCATCACCCCGAACTCGTCACGCAGGTGGACATTGAGCACCTGGAGCAGGGGGATCGGCCCCGAGGACGCCGGGCCCGACAACTTCATGGCCTCCAGGGTATCGAGCATTTCGATGTTGTCGGTGACCTTCGAGTGGCTCCCCCGCCACGATCCACGCACCGCGGCGCTGTGCGACGGGGTCCGCGAGCAGACCCAGCACACCCCTGACGCCGTCGGAGCCGTTCGACAGTCCGGCGTGGCCGACCTCGGTGTCGGGCGCGTACCAGAGACGTCCGGGTATGGCACGTGCCGCGTCCGTCACCACGCTCCCGCCGTCGCCACTGCGGATCTTCGCCGTCTCGCACGCGACCAGTACGACCGGAGCCGAGGGCTGCGCCGGGTCCCTGAGCGTCTCCATGGAACGCGCGAAGCCGACGACATCGGGCGAGGCATCCCGGGGCGCCCAGTGCAGCGGGGTGTGTGACGCGTAGCCCAGCGTCCGGCCGTCGGTGTCACGCATCACCCGGAGGCCTCCGCAGACCTGGCCGAAGGAGACCTGACGTCCGTCCGTGGAGTTGGGTCGGGGCCCCCGAGCCCGTGGTACATCCGCATGACCTCGGGCGAGAACGGCTTCCCGTACACCAGCCCGGTGAAGACCTCCGCCACGAACTCGCGGGGGTTGCCGGCGGCGTAGGCGCTCACCCCAAGGGCGTGAGCCTGATGGGGTACGGCGTCGCCGTCCTGCCCGCTGCGGCCGGCGAACTGTGTGAAGGCCAGATCGTGGTACTGGGCCCGGGCGTTGACGTAGTGCAGGAAGTGGCCCAGTTCGTGCACCATCGTGCCGACGCCGGAGGGGTCGAGCTCGGTCGAGAGATAGCGGTACCGCTTGTCGGCGAGCTTGTTGGTCAACGGATTGCCGACGACATCGGGCGACGCGATCACCGCGTTGGGTGCGAGGTACTCGGCGCGCTGTAGCCGGCCCCCGCTCCGCTCGGCGACATGGTCGTTGTGGACTTCCAGGAACCGGCCGTACTTGGGCAGGTGCAGTTCGACATCGGGAACGTGGAAGCCGGCCTCCTGCACTGTGATCACGGCCTTGCGGAAGTTGTCGATCCGAGCGTCGCGGAGGCTGTCCGTGGGGTCCCCGTGGACGGTGACCTGCGTGCCGTGGACGTCCTCGACCACAGGCGTCAGGTTCCCGAGGTGGGAGCCGGTGTCGAGTGCCTCGGCCTGGTTGGCCCGGTCGAGATAGGAGTTGAGTTCGGGGTAGAGCGTGGAGCGGGTCAGGTCGTTGCGGGCGCTGTCCATCAACTCTCTTACACGATCGGCGGACACCCGCGCCTCGACGGTCACCCCACCAGTCGCCGCTTGGTCCCGCTTGGCCGCCAACTGCTGGCGCGAGAGCTCATCGGCCGCGTCGAGCGCATCGTCCGACAAAGCGCCGTGGTGGGTGCGGTCGCCAGTGAAGATGTCGTGCGTGGTGTTGTTCGCAGGATCGACCCGATCCGGCGCCCGTCGGCTCGCGAAGTCGCTCACATCAGGATGGATACGGGCGTACCGGTCGAGAAGTTGTGCCTGGTGCGCGCGCTCGGCGATGCGCTGGTGCAGATCGTCCCGCTCGGACCGGACGTGCGCGGTGAGGCGGTCGACCGCCTCGGCACGGTCGCTGGGGCCGTTCTTGCCCGACTTCCACGCTTCCACGGCATCGAGGATGGCATCCAACTGACGCTGGTTGGTGTCATGGGCACCAGGCAGCTGCCGGCCGCCGTTCGCCCACTCGTGGACAGCCGTATCGATGCTCCGCAGAGCGTTGGAGCGCCGCGCCCGCGGCAGCGTCGACAGAGCCCGCCAATTGTCGATGATCTCGCTGTCCCCGACACCGCGGCCATCGGTCGGGAGCGTGCCCGGCGTTGCCGTCGTCGGAGCGTCAGCGGGGGTACCGGGTGAGCGTGACGTGGGCCAGCGGTCAAGGGTCGGGTCGGTGGTGGGGCGGTGGTCGCGCTGGACCGCGGGGTTCTCGCCCCGGGCGGTGAGGGGGTGGTCGTGGAAGACGGTGCTGCGGTCGACGGTGTCCTCGATGGCTGCCAGATAGCGCTCTGGCAGCGGCGCCAGGCGCGCGGTGTCGGCCATCAAGCCATCGGTGTGGACGGCCACGCTGTCCGCGTTCCGGCGGAAGAGGAAGTCCCGGTCCCGGTACTCGTCGGGCAGGCCCAGATAGTGCAAGACCTCGTGGATCATCACCGGCAGATACCTGTGGTCCTCGGTGGCCGGCCCGAGGTTCCAGTGCCGCTGGTCGGAACGACCGGGGTTGTCGGACCGGCTCACGATCACATGCTCGGGGTGATCGTCGTCATGGACCAGTCGCAGCTCGACATTGAACTGATCACCGGAGCGCGGAAGCGCGTAGCCGACTGCGTTGAAGTGCTCGTCCAGCGCGCCCTGGACGCCTGCCCGAAGGCCGGCCAGATCCTGCTCGGACAAGCCACTGCCAGCCAGGCGGACGGGGAGCGTCACGACATGGTCGCGCACCCATGTGCCGTTGTGGGCCTCGATGCGGGAGACCTCGGCGCGCATCAGGGTCTGCGAGCCGGCCAGCGTGCCGGGAACACGGTGGCGGCCCATGGCGTCGACGGCCGGGTCGAACCTCTCGACATGCAGACGCCCGACATGCCCCGACGGCACTTCCTTCCGACGCTCCACCCAGGTCGAGGGGTCGGCGGGGAAGGGCACCTGGCGAGCTGGACGGCTCAGCACCTGCCCATCTGACGGGCTATCGGGAACATGCGGCGGCGCCATGCTGACCGAAGGTCCTGCCGTCGGCTGCTCGACAACCGGTCCGTCCAGCTGGCGCTCACTTTCCGCGGTGACCCAGTGGATTCCCTGGAAAGCCTCCAGCACGCGGGGGGAGAACAGCGCTATCGCCTCCTTCCGCTGGAATGTCGGATAGGAGGAACCATCGAACTCGGCAACACCCTCCGCACCCGCCTTCATGGCGAACCGCTGGAGCGGAGGGAACTTTTCGCCACCGGGGATCCGGTCCTCGATCATGGCGGGGCCACTGATCTGCGGTGCCAGGTTCTTGAGCTCCTTGGGGAACTGCGACGTATCCACGGAGGACACCTCCATGTGCTTCCGCAGGGCGGCGAAGTTCTTGGGAATCGCCTCCAGGAGCGAGGTGATGAACTCCGATCCCGGTGGCGCGACGATGAGGTGGTTGCCGAGGACTCCCGCGTCCCACCGAAGCCGCGCCGCCAGATCCACTTGCTCGTTCCGGTCGGCGGGAGCGTCCACCCCTGCCCTGGCCAGCGCGTCGGCGACGCTGGCCATGTCCCGCACGCGCGGGGCGAGCAGTGGAAGATCGCCCGAACGCATGGTGATCTCTTCCATCGAGGACAGATCCACGGTTCCCGGATGCAGGTCCACGTCGGCGTAGACCCCGCCGAGCCGCTCAAGGATCACGTAGCGTGCGATGTCGGAGGCCAGGTTGTATGCCCCATTCGCCACAGCCGTCTCGTAGACCTCGAGCACTTGCGGCCGGTCCGTCATGCGCAGGGAATCAAGCGCATCCTGGTGGACGGTGACGATCTGCTCAAGACGCGTGCGCACCGGTCCGCTCCACTCGGCGTACGTCGCGTCGGTCCACAGGTGCTGTTCCCAGCTGCCCCCGGCCGATCGTGCCCACGCCTCAAGGTTGTTCAACGCCCCCGCGCTGGGCTCCTCGCCCATCCAGAAGAAGTGAATGTCCTTGGGCACCGGGGTGAGCGCACCGGCGGGCGTTGTGATCTCGGCAACCCGCTCCGCGTAGCGCGATTCGAGCTCACCGCGCAGTACGTGAAGGTTCTGGAGCTCCAATCGGCGCAGCAGGAGCCGGACTCGGGCATCTTGGCCACCCCTCACAGACTCGTCGACGTAGTCCATGAGCGCCTCGCGCCGGTCGGCGTCGAGTTGCGTCCGGTCGTGCGCCAGCAACCGCAGTACGCGTGCGGGCCCGTCGGCCACCGCCCAGATCCGGACCGTACGACGGGCCGCACGAGCCTCCGCCGCGGTCAGCGACTCCACGGGCGTCTCGGGAACCGGGGCAGCGGACTCGCCCTGGCCCCGGGACCGGGGAGCCTGGAGCAGGGAAGTGGCGGTCAGAGTATCCGGATCTCCGCTCCGCAGCCGGGAGATTTCTTCGTTCAATTGGCTGCGCAGCACGTTCCACACCGCCTGAGCACGCTCCAACCCGGAGTCGGCTCCACTCGACATTCCGCGCAGCGACTGCCATTTGCTGCCGTTCCCGCCTCCTTCGACGTAAACCCGGAGCGGCTTCTCGTCGTGGGTGGCCCGGCGCACCGCTTCGGCGGCGACCGAAGCCGAGAAGTCCTCGATCTTGGTCAGTTGGTCTTCCCGGGGTCGCTTCGAACCCTCCCCGAAGGCGATCTCCGCGGTCGTATGGAAGGGCTCCCCCGACGGGGGTGAAGCCGACGGCACCACGTCGCCGCCCTCCGGCGCGCGAGAGGTCGGCCAGCGGTCGGCCTCGTGGGGCGCCGGTGGTGTGGGCTCTGTCTGCTCGGCCTCCGGGCTGCTCTGCGCCAGGTCGTCGGACATCACCTGCTCCGCACTGTTCCGCGGGGCGGAGTTGAGGGTTTCGAAAATCATGTCCGAGAACGCGGTGGTGGGCGGTACCGGTTCCCCCTGCGTGTCGGGGACGAAGGCGGGGCCGGTTTCGAGTGACTCTCCCGCCACGATCCACGCACCGCGGCGCTGTGCGACGGGGTCCGCGAGCAGACCCAGCACACCCCTGACGCCGTCGGAGCCGTTCGACGGTCTGACATGGCCGACCTCGGTGTCGGGCGCGTACCAGAGACGTCCGGGTATGGCACGTGCCGCGTCCGTCGCCACGCTCCCGCCGTCGCCACTGCGGATCTTCGCCGTCTCGCACGCGACCAGTACGACCGGAGCCGGGGGCTGCGCCGGGTCCCTGAGCGTCTCCATGAAACGCGCGAACCGGGCACCGTCGACGACCAGGGGCTTTTCGCCCACCACATGGAGTTCGATGCCGTTCTCGGTGCCGTGCGCGTCGAAGAACAGCGGCCTGACCGGCTCCTTCGCATCCCGTGCCGGTGCGTCGGCCTGCCAGGGGACCTCGTTGGCCGGGGAGTCCGTGTCGCTGTCGGTGTCGAGTACGGCACCCCCTTCGTCCGTGGCCCGGTAGTGCGCGAACAGGACCTCGTCGGCGCGGTACTTCGTGTAGAAGTCGTTGCGTGGGGCCCAGTCCCGGTCGCTGTGCGAGGCGTATCCGATGACCTCGCCCGTGGCGTCCC